>BBSL01000033.1 GCA_001319865.1 Burkholderia sp. E7m39
CACGCTCGCGGCATTGCGCGAGCAGATCGAGGCCGCTCGCGCCCGGCAGGCGGATATCGCTGACGATCACGCCCGAAAACTCCGCGTTGATCAGCTTCGCCGCCGATTCCACCGACGCGTGCCCGACCACTTCGAATCCCGCGAGTTGCAGGCTTTGCACGCTCGCGCGCCGCACGAGTTCGTCGTCTTCGATATAGAGGACCTGCAAGCCCTTGTTCATGTTTCGTACCGCCTGAATGCGTTGAGTGCGCGTTGAATGTGCGTTGAATGCGCGCGACGAATCACGAGCCCGTCGCGACGGAATCCGCGATATCCGCCGCGGGCGCCCGCGCGCGGCGCAGCGTCAGCACGAACTCGGCGCCGCCTTGCGCGTTGTTGCGCGCGGTGAGCGAGCCGCCGCAATCGCGCGCGATCGACGAGCAGATCGCGAGCCCCAATCCGAGGCCCTGGCCCATTTCCTTCGTCGTGAAGAAAGGCTCGAACAGATGCGGCAACACGTCGTCGGGAATGCCGGGGCCATTGTCGCTCACGGTGATCGTCAGCGACGCCTGCGACGTTTCGACGGCAATCGCGATGCGCGGCGCGGGCGTCGCCGCGACAGCGTCGAGCGCATTGCCGAGCAGGTTGATCAGCACCTGTTCGAGCCGCAAGTCGTCGCAATGCGCGACCAGTTTCGGATCGTCGCTGTCGAGATCGAAACGCACGGGCGCCGCGCCTTCGTGGATCAGCGACACATCGACGCTCACATCCTGCAAGCGTTTTTGCAGCAACGTCAGCACGTTGCGCAATGCGCGCGCCACGCCCGCACGTGCATTGCGCGGCCTTGCGCGTCCGACGAACAGCTTCAGCTGATTGGTGATCTTGCCCATGCGCTCGGTGAGCGCGGCGATCGCTTCGAGATTGTCCTTGGCCGATTCATGATCGCCGCGTTCGAGAAACACACGTGTGTTATCCGAGAAGCCGCGCAATGCCGCGAGCGGCTGATTCAGTTCATGCGTGATGCCCGCGGCCATCTGGCCGAGCGCGGCGAGCTTGCTCGCCTGGATCAGTTCGTCGTGTGCGGCGCGCAGTTCTTGTTCGGCGCGCGTGCGCTCGCTCACTTCCTTCTTCAGTTGCTCGTTGGCTTGCGACAGATCGGCCGTGCGTTCAGCGACGCGCTGGTTCAGTTCCGCATACGCCTTTTGCAGCAGCGCGCGGCTGCGCATCACTTCGCGCACGCGCGCGCGGCGCATGCGCCAGTAGAACAGCAGCAGGCACAGCGACACATAGCCGAAGCCCGTCACGATCGTTGCGTAGCGCGCATCGGCATTGACGGGATCGATGGGCGCCATCGTGATGAGACGCCAGTCCGGCTCGCCGAGCGCGCGCTGCGACGAGAGAAAGCGCGGCGCCGCGTAATTGCCGCCGCGCCCGCCGCCGATGCGCACGATCTGCGCGCCGCCTTCGAGCGTGCGCATCACGGTCATCGGCAGCGGCGCGATGGGTTGGCGCGCGTACTGGCGCGTATCGAAGATCGACGCGATCACGTCGCTCGAAAGCGGCTTGACCGTGTGGTACTTCCACGCGGCCACCGACGACAGAAAGATCACACCGTGATCGTCGGTGACGATCATCGGCTCGGACGCATCGGCGCCCTGAAACCATTCGAGATTCAGCTTCACGACCGCCACGCCGACGATCTTGCCGTCGCGCTTCACGGGCTGCGAGATGTAGTAGCCGGGATCGAGCGACGTCGTGCCGATCCCGAAAAAGCGCCCGACGTTTCCCTTCACCGCCTCGACGAAATACGGCCGGAACAGATACTCCTGGCCGATGAAGCTGTCGGGCTGATTCCAGTTGCTCGCCGCGACGCACTTGCCCGCCGCCGTGATGATGTACGCGACGTTGGCGCGGGCGCGGCGGTTCAGGTCTTCGAGATATTGATTGGCGCGCGCCACGTTGGTGGCGCTCGGATCGACGAGCACATCCTGCACGAGTGGATGTTCGCCGAGCAGATACGGCAGGGATTCGTAACGTTCGAGCGTGCTCTTGAGCGCGTTCGTCGTGCGGTCGGCGCGCACGGCGGCATTGCGCCGCAGCGTATCGATGCCGTGCTGCCACGTGATGGTCCACGTGAGCCCGCAAGCCGCCACGAGCCCGGCGACGAGCGCGAACAGGATCAGCAGGCGGCGCGTCACGATGGCGGAAGTCGGTCGATGGGGATCGCCTATTGTGGCATATCGTGTCCCATCGTCGAACGGGTCGGGGGTTGGCCCGCCCGTCTGTGATTCTGTCTGCGCGTCCATCGGTTCAGACGGCGCCTGCGTTGCATGCGGCGCCGCGCCGCCATGTTGCCGCGGCGCCGCTTTCATGGCTCAGACCTCGGCCGCTTCGGTGACGGCGACGTCGCGACGCAATGCAGCGCGCAGCTTCGACCGGTCGAGTTCCTTTTCCCACGCCGACACGACAACCGTCGCCACGCCGTTGCCGACGATGTTCGTCAGCGCGCGGCATTCGCTCATGAAGCGGTCGATACCGAGAATCAGCACCATGCCCGACAGCGGAATGGTCGGCACGACGGCGAGCGTGGCCGCCAGCGTAATGAAACCTGCGCCCGTCACGCCGCTCGCGCCCTTCGACGTCAGCATCGTCACTGCGAGCAGTGTCAGTTGCTGGCCCCACGTCAGATCCGTGTTGGTCGCCTGCGCGATGAACAGCACAGCCATCGTCATGTAGATGTTGGTGCCGTCGAGGTTGAACGAGTAGCCCGTCGGCACGACGAGGCCGACCACCGAACGCGAGCAGCCGAGCTTTTCGAGCTTCAGCATCAGTTGCGGCAGCGCCGCTTCCGACGAACTCGTGCCCAGCACGATCAGCATTTCTTCCTTGATGTACGCGACGAAACGCAGGATGTTGAAGCCCACCATGCGCGCGATCAGGCCGAGCACCACGACCACGAACACGATCGACGTCAGATAGAACGTGCCGATCAGCTTGAGCATCGGCAGCAGCGAGCCGATGCCGTATTTGCCGATGGTGAACGCCATCGCGCCGAACGCACCGATCGGCGCGAGCTTCGTGATGATGCCGACCATGCCGAACAGGATGCTCGACAGGCTTTCGATAAAGCTCGTCACCGGCTTGCCGCGCTCGCCGACATGCGCGAGCACCGCGCCGAACAGCAGCGCGATCAGCAGGATTTGCAGGATTTCGCCTTGCGAGAACGCCGACACGAGCGTGTCCGGAATGATGTGCATCAGGAAGTCGACCGTGGTCTGGCCGTGCGCCTTTGCCGCATACGACGCGACCTCCTTGCCGTTGAGCGTCGCAGGATCGACGTTGAAGCCGACGCCGGGGCGAAGCAGGTGCGTCGCGGCCAGGCCGAGGATCAGCGCGAACGTCGACACGATTTCGAAGTACAGCAGCGCCTTGCCGCCGACGCGCCCGACCTTCTTCATGTCTTCCATGCCCGCGATACCCGTCACGACGGTGCAGAAGATGATCGGGCCGATCACCATCTTGATGAGCTTGATGAACGCGTCGCCGAGCGGCTTCATGTCGGTGGCGAGCGCGGGATAGAAGTGCCCCAGGGCAATGCCGATGATGATCGCGACGATCACCTGCACGTAGAGGACTTTATAAATGGGTTTCTTCACGATGGTGTTTCCTGCAATGGAGTAAAGCCAGGGTGGACCGGCGGCCGGCCACTCAGCGCATCACGTACGACTGAACGTGCGTCACGCGCGGTGAACAAGCCGCGACAGACGACGAAATCAGAAGAACCAATACAGGAACTTGGGCATCGTTGTCTCCTATCGACCAGAGTTAATGCTTTTGCGCCTTACTCTGGTCTTATGCAAGGCTTGCTTTTTTAATGGTCGGGCCATGTTGGCCGCACTTTCTATTCGCAAGGTCGATGCCAGACTTTGTTTCGCGCTTAATCTCTTGATTCACAAGGAAATTTCACGGCGCGCGCGCGACCACGCTTCCAGCTTTCCGGAAATCCGGAATCGGGGCGTCCGGATTCCCGAACGCCTTATCCCATAAGACTTAGGGCTAACCCTAACCTATTGGACGCCTTCTTCGAGCACGAGCAGGTTCTCGTGCGAAAAGCCGAGCGCCACCGGCTGGCCGCGCTCGGGCAAACGGCGGTTCGGATCGTTGAACACATCGAGCGAAATGACTTCGTCTTTCACGCGCGTCCGGATACGCACGATCGCGCCGAGAAAGCTCACTTCCTCCACCGTCGCCGTCAGCGTGTTGCGGCCCGCGGCGGGCGGTTCCAGCACGATCGCCTCCGGACGCAGCGCGAGCATGCGCTTCTTGCCGGTGTCGTCGGCGGGCAGCGGTTGTGTGGTGCGCAGTTCCTGGCCATCGACGGCCATGCGGCCCGTGACGGGATCGATCACATGTCCCGACAGAATGTTCAGCGTGCCGACGAACGACGCGACAAAGCGCGTGCGCGGGTAGTTGTAGATATCGAGCGGCGTGCCGACCTGCTCGACGCGCCCTTCGTTCATCACGACGATGCGGTCGGAAATCGACAGCGCCTCTTCCTGATCGTGCGTGACGAAGATCGACGTGATGCCAAGCTCGCGTTGCAGCGCGCGAATATCCTGGCGCAGCGAAATGCGGATTTTTGCGTCGAGCGCCGACAGCGGCTCGTCGAGCAACAGAACCTGCGGCTTGCTCGCGAGCGCGCGCGCCAGCGCGACGCGCTGCTGCTGGCCGCCCGACAATTGCCACGGATACCGCTCGCCGAGATGCGGCAGCTTGATGAGTTGCAGCATTTCATCGACGCGCTTTTTGATCTCGCCCTGCGGCCGGTTCGCGACCTTCAGCCCGAAGCCGATGTTCTCTGCGACCGTCATGTTCGGAAACAGCGCATACGACTGAAACACCATGCCGACGTTGCGCTGGCGCGTGCGCAGATGCGTGACGTCGCGGCCGTCGAGCCGGATCGTGCCGCGCGTCGGCGTCTCGAAGCCGGCGATCATCCGCAGCACCGTCGTCTTGCCGCAGCCCGACGGCCCAAGAAAGGTGATGAATTCGCCACGCTCGATCTGCATGTCGAAGTGATGCAGCGCGGTGTTCGCGCCGAACGTCTTGTGCAGACTGTCGATTTCAAGGAATGCCATGACGATGCCTCAGTTCAACCTCAGGGTTTTTGCGCGGCGAGCGCGCGTGCGGAGCCGAACACCTGGATCAGCCCCATCGACGCCCACGTAACGGCGAACGCGATGATCGCGAGCGCGGACGGCTCGTAAGCGCGGTTCGCGCCGATCAGCTGCAGATACGGACCAAACGCCGGCCGGTCGAGCAGACTCGCCAACGTGAACTCGCCGATCACGACAGCAAAGGTGAGAAACGCGCCCGACAGAATGCCCGAGCGGATATTCGGAAAGATCACCTTGAACAGAATGGTCGGCCAGTTCGCCCCGAGACATTCGGCCGCTTCCGTCAGCGAGCGCACGTCGACGGCGCGCAGGCCCGCATCGACGGCACGATACATGTACGGCAGCGACAGCGTCACGTAGCCGAACACGAGCAGCAGATCCGTCGCGCGTTCGTTCGCGGTCAGCGGCAGGATCGAACTGCTGTTGTAGATGCGCAGATAGCCGAACACGATCACGATGGCGGGCACGACGAGCGGCAGCAGCGTGATGAACTCGACGATGCCGCGCAGCTTCGGCAAACGCAGTTGCACCCAGTAAGCCGTCGGCACCACAAGCAGCACGCCCACGACGATCGTCAGCAGCGCCATCAATATCGAGTAACCGAACGACGCCTGAAAGTGCGGATCGCCGAGCACGACTTTGTATGCATCGAAGCTGTACGTACCGCGCCGCATGCGCAAGCTGAATTCGAAAGTCGCGATCAGCGGTATCAGAAAATACAGCGAACCAACGATCATCGCGGTCCATGCGCCCACGCGCGACTGTTTATTCATCGACGCTTTCATCGCCGCCCCCTTTCGACACGCGAGCGCAGCCAGATATAGCCGCCGTTCGACAGCCCCGTCACCAGAATCATGCCGAGCGCGAGCGCATAGCCGAGGTTCTGGTTGTGCAGCACGTCGCCGCGAATCTGTGCGTACAGCAGGATCGTCACGATGTTCAGCGAACTGCCCGTCAATGCATACGCCGTCGCCACCGCGCCGAACGAATTCGCGAACAGCAGCAGCGTCGCGCCGAGCACACTCGGCCACAGCACAGGCAACGCGACGTAGCGCCAGTACTGATACGCAGTGCCGCCGAGGCAATCGCACGCTTCACGCCACTCGCGCTTCAGACCGTCGAGCGCGGGCGTGATGATCAGCACCATCAATGGAATCTGGAAATACAGATACGTGATCGTCAGGCCCCAGAAGCTCAGAATGCTGAAACCCGTCGAATAGAGATTGACGCCCGTGTACTTTTTCAAAAGCACCGTCACGAGACCGACGCGCCCGAGCGTGCAGATGAACGCGAACGCGAGCGGCACGCCCGCGAAGTTCGACGCGACGCCGGAAAACGTCAGCAGCGTCGGACGAATCCAGCCGGGCAGCTTGCCGTGCACGGCCGCCCACGCGAGCAGCGAGCCAAGCGCCGCGCCGCCGATCGCCGATGCCGCGCTGACCTTGAAGCTGATCCAGTAGGCGTCGAGCGTGCCTTCCTGAAACAGGTCGCGAATGTTGGCGAGCGTGAAGTGACCTTGCGCGTCCTGGAACGCGCCGATCATCAGGAAGCCCGTCGGCAGGATCAGGAACAACAAGGCAAAGATGAAGAACGGCATCACGCCGATCCACGTCCAGACGGGCGACGACCTTCCCGGGCCATCCACCTTCGGCGCCGGCTGCGGCACGGACGGGACCATCAGGTCCGCCTGGCCGCCCGGCCCGGCTTCCGATGAAGCGCTCATAACTCATCCTCGAACTGAACGACCTGTTGCGTCCTCGCGATGCGGACCACGAAGTCCGCATCGCAGGATCATGCCGCGCTTGCTTGAACTCAGCCGACCTTACTTGACGTTCGCGCCGACCACCTGATCCCACTGCTTGGTGACGACTTCCTTCGTCGCGTCCTGCTGCTGCAGCGTCGGGAACACGGCGTTCTTGTAGGCGGAAGCGGGCGGCAGCTTGTCGAGCAGCGCCTGCGGCACCTTCTTCTGCGACACCAGTTCGTTGTAGCGGATCGGGTGGCAATAGCCAGCGAGCCAGCCGAGCTGGCCTTCATCCGAGTACAGGTATTCCATCCAGAGCTTCGCGGCGTTCGGATGCGGCGCGTACGCGCTGATCGCCTGTACGTAGACGCCCGCGACGACACCCGTCTTCGGCACGACGACCTGTACCTTCGGGTTGCCCTTGAGCGTGTCGCGGTCGGCGAGCGCGTTGTAGTCCCAGCGCACGATGATGGGCGTCGTGCCTTGCGCCAGCGACGCCGCCTTGCCGATCACGGGCACGAAGTTGCCGTTCTTGTTCAGATCGGCGAAGTACTTCAGACCGGCTTGCGCAGCCTTGCTCGCATCGCCCTTCGATGCCGACAGGCCCGCCGCGTACACGCCCTGAATGGCCTGGTTCGCCGAGCGCGGATCGCCCGCGAGCGAGACGGCGTTCTTGTAGTCGGCCTTTTGCAGATCGCTCCAGTCGGTTGGCACCTTGTCGATCATGTCGGCGTTCACTTCAAACGACAGCACGCCGTAGTAGTCGCCCGTCCAGTAGCCTTCGGGGTCCTTGTTCTCGTTGGCAATCGACTTCCACGTCGCGACCTTGTACGGCTGCAGCAGGCCTTGCGCCTTCGCTGCGGGACCGAACGACAGGCCGACGTCGATCACGTCGGGTGCCTGCGGACCCTTGTTGCCCTTGTTCGCCTTGATCGCTTCGATCTCGTCGCCCGAGCCGGCATCGGGATTCAGCTCGTTGATCTTGATGCCGTACTTCTTCTGGAAGTCCGCGAGCATCGGACCATAACCGCACCAGTCATGCGGCAACGCGATCACGGTGAGCTGGCCCTCCTGCTTCGCGGCGGCGACGAGCGCATCGGGCGGCGCTGCCAGGGCATTGCCTGCGGCGGCCACGCCGCACGCCATAAGGAAATAACGCAACGTGGTCGGTTTCATAGTGTTCTCATCCTCTGCCGAAAATTGCTACGTTAGGAAAACTGCTTGTTCGATGTCTTCTTGCCGGCGTTGGCCGCACGCTCGCGCATTCAGCCGACGACGTCTGCGCCGATGATATCGAGGCGATCGGTACAAATCATGTCAACGCCCCACTTCGCCAGTTCGCGCGCGCGCACGGGATCATTCACCGTGTACGCGAGC
This sequence comes from Burkholderia sp. E7m39, assembly GCA_001319865.1. Classification (GTDB taxonomy): domain Bacteria; phylum Pseudomonadota; class Gammaproteobacteria; order Burkholderiales; family Burkholderiaceae; genus Paraburkholderia; species Paraburkholderia bengalensis. The sequence goes on from BBSL01000033.1 coordinate 8,278, forward strand.
ACGCGCAGCCCCGCATCGCGGATGGTGCGCACGTTGTGCTGCGTCAGATGTTGGTGATCGGCATGCAGCGACACGCACGCGAGTTCCCGCACGATGCCGAGCCAGTCGTGCGGCAAGGCATCGAACAGCATGCCGCGCGGCAGCGACGGCGCGGCGTCGCGCGCGGCCCTCAGTGCTTCGAAAGAGAACGACGACAGCAGCGGCTTTTGCGCGCGCCACAAGTCTTTGGCCGCTAGCGCAACGAGTCGCCCCGTGATTTCGTCGCGGCCCGGGCACGGCTTGATTTCGATGTTCGCGGCGATCGCATCGCTCGCGCAGCGCGCGGCCACCTGCGCGAGCGTGGGCAGACGTTCGTCGCGGAAACGCGCATCGAACCATGCGCCTGCATCGAGCGATGCAAGCTGCTGCCACGTATGTTGCGCAGCGGGTCCGTGGCCATCCGTGGTGCGGTCGAGATCGTCGTCGTGCAGCAGGAAAATCTGGTCGTCGGCGGAGAGCTTCGCGTCGAACTCGACCATCCCGTAGCCGAGACGCCCGCATACCTCGAAGCCCGCCAGCGTGTTCTCCGGCGCGAGCTTGCCGCCGATGCGATGCGCGACGAGCCGTGGATACGGCCAGTCCGCGGATAATGCCTGATCGATCCCGTTGCCCATCGTGCTTGCCTTCACAAAGATCTGATGGAACCGCCGCCTGCGTTCGTGGGCGCCGGCGTGCGCCGTAGTATCTTGTTCTGAGGATCGCGAACGGCCCGTCTCCCGTTGGCGTTACGACGCGGCCTTGTCATTGTGCAACATTCGTCGGCCTCGAAACGTGGTGCAGCGCATACTTCATTTCGTTTTCGAAAATGCGCTGTTCGCGAAGTTTCAAATCGGGCGCGAATGCCTCAAAATGCGAAGGCTAAACACAAGTACCCAAATGTGCAAGTACCCAAAAAAATACAACCTTAAAGACCACACACGGCACATTCGCCAAGCGTTTTGACATGCGTCCGACATAAAGAATTGATAGTGATGCTTTGCGTGAAGGCACAGAGTAGCAGCCATTAAAACGTCGAACAGGCGAGGAACGATCCGCATGTGGCAGGAAGACCGTCATCAGAGAATACGCGCGCTGCTGTCCACGCTAAACCGTGTGTCGACGGAGCGCATCATGGCGGATTTGGGCGTCTCGCGCGAAACGGTCCGGCGCGATCTGCTCGATCTCGAAGCGCTCGGCGAATTGCGCCGGGTTCATGGCGGCGCAATCCGGCCCGCCGACGAAGCGCCCATTGCCGAGCGCGCGCAGTCGCACGTCAAATCGAAGAAGGCCATTGCGAAGGCGGCGACGGGCGTCGTCGCCAGCGGGCAGACGCTGTTCGTCGACGCAGGCACGACGACAGCCGCGCTCGCCGACGAGCTCGCGAAGCTCGCGAATCTCACCATCATCACGAACTCGATCGATGTCGCGACGAAGATGCGCGGCGCGCCCGACCAGCGCGAGTCGTGGTCCAACGAGGTCATCCTGCTAGGCGGGTCGATCAGCGACCGCGCGTTGTCGACCACGGGCGATACGACGATTCTCGACATCCAGCGCTATCGCGCGGATATCGCGCTGCTGTCGCCCGTCGGCGTCGATGCAAAAAATGGCGCGAGCAACTACGACCGCGCGGAAACGGAAGTGGCGCGCGCGATGGTCGCGAATGCGGACAGCGTCGTGATACTCGCGGATCACAGCAAGATCGGACAGCGCAGCCGCATTGCCTACTGCGCGCCGGAGAAGATCGATCTGCTGATCACCAATCGCAAGGCGACGGAAATCGCGACGTTCGCCGCACTCAAGCGCAAGGTGGGCAAGGTGATACTGGCGTGAGCCCCGCATCCATCACGTCTGATTCGGTTCCGTGACGGCAGGCATCGCTTCAGACATGCGCTTGCGCAGCCGCGAGTCGTGCAGCGCACCCGCTGCGTCGAGCACCGGATAAGCCGTCGAGCAGAACAGCGAGTTGAGCCGCTTCATGTCGCTGATCACGTCGAGATGCAGCGCGCTCGTTTCGACGCTGCGCAAGGTTTGACCCGCCAGCCGATCGAGATGCTTGTACGAATACGCGCGTTCGAGATCGCGGAAATGCTCCTTCTCCGCAAGCAGTAATTCCGCGCAACGTAAATCGTTGTTCAGGAATACCGACAATCCCAACTGCAGATTGCCGACGAGCCGCGTATGCAGATCGTCCAGTTCGCTCAAGCCTTGCTCCGAGAACGCGAGGCGGTGCGCGATCTTCTTCTCGACGATATCGGTAACGATGCGCTCGATGATATCGCCCGCATGTTCGAGGTTGATCGTCAGCGCGATGATGTCGGTCCAGCGGCGGCTATCCGTATCGTCGAGCTGCTCGCGCGAAATGCGCGCGAGGTATGCCTTCACCTGCGCATACAAGTGATCGACGTCGTCGTCCATGCGGATCGTTTCGCGCGCCTTGTTGAGGTCGTTGTGATGGATCAGATGCGAGACGTTGTCGAGCATCGCTCGCACGATGTCGCCGATGCGCAGCACTTCGCGCGCGGCATTCGACAGTGCGAGCGCTGGTGTAGCGAGCGAAGCGGCATCGAGATGAACGGGGCGCAGTTGCCCGTTCGGATCGGGCCGCTCCGGCAACACGCGGCAGCACGCGCGCGCGACGGCGTCGATCAACGGCATGCACGCGCAGCAGCGCAGCGTGTTGTAGATCACATGGAAGCCGACTACCGCTTCGCGCGGATTGGCGATCAGCGCAGGCAAGGCGCTCGCGAGCAGCGACGCGAACGGCAAGATCAGCAACGCGCCCGCCAGCTTGAACGCCAGACTGCCGAGCGCAAGGCGCCGCGCGGCCGTGTTTTGCGCGAGCGTGCCCGCCAGCGCGAGCAGACCGCTGCCCAGGTTTGCGCCGATCACGAGACACAGCGCGACCTTCAACGAAATCACACCGGATGACGCGAGCGTCGCCGTCAGCAGCACGGCCGCGAGGCTCGAATACGAAATGACAGCGAAGGTGGCGCCCACCAGCGCATCGAGCATCGTATCGCCCGTCAGCGCGCCGAACATCACACGCACGCCCGCGCCGTGCGTGATCGGCTGCGCGCTCTGCACGATCAGATGCAGTGCCAGCAGAATGAGCCCGAGGCCGATCGCCGTGCGTCCGACCTGACCCGAGCGATTCTGCTTGCGCGACAAAAAGATTGGCACGCCGACAATGATGAGAAGCGGTGACAGCCACGTCAGATCGAGCGTCAGGATGCGCGCCATCAACGCCGTGCCGACGTCCGCGCCGAGCATGATGGCGAGGCCGCTGGCGAGCGGCAACATCCCTTGTGCCGCAAACGACGTGACGATCATCGCCGTTGCGTTGCTGCTCTGCACGAGACTCGTCACCCCGACACCGGAGGCGAAAGCCTTCAGGCGGCTATTCGTGCTGCGCGCGAGCGTGCGCCGCAGGTCGGCGCCCCACACGCGCAAAATGCCCGTGCGCACGATATGCGTGCCCCACACGAGCAAAGCGACACCCGACAACAAGTTCAGCAGGATCACCATAGGCACGACGCTTCAGGACTTCCGCGATGCCGGAACGCCCCACGTGCGTCCCGAACCCATGCCGCCTAGTGTTGCATATATTTGCGTTGTTGTAATTTTGTGCGTTTTGTTTTTTTGTGGCGTTTGCAACAGATCCGGCACGGTAGGCAGCGCCATCCACGAGTCCAAAAACAAAAAAGCCCGCTTGCGCGGGCATTTTTTGCTTCATCCGGTAACTACTGCTGCATGCGTTCAGACCACGCCGGCATCATGTGCCTGCACGTCGGCGTGATAGCTCGAACGCACCATCGCGCCGACAGCCGCGTGTGTGAAGCCCATCTTGTACGCCTCTTCCTCATACATCTTGAACGTGTCGGGATGCACATACGCGCGCACGGGCAAGTGATGCTCGGACGGCTGCAGATATTGGCCGATCGTCAGCATGTCGACGTTGTGCTCGCGCAGATCGCGCATCACCTGGAGAATCTCTTCTTCCGTTTCGCCGAGGCCGACCATCAGACCCGACTTCGTCGCGACATCGGGATGCAGCGCCTTGAAGTCCTTCAGCAGCTTCAGCGAATGCGCGTAGTCCGAACCGGGACGTGCTTCCTTGTACAGGCGCGGCACCGTTTCGAGGTTGTGGTTCATCACGTCGGGCGGCGCGGCGTTCAGAATGCCGATTGCACGGTCCAGACGTCCGCGGAAGTCGGGCGTGAGGATTTCGATGCGCGTCTCCGGCGACAGCTCGCGCGTCTTCTCGATGCATTCGACGAAGTGCGCCGCGCCGCCGTCACGCAGATCGTCACGGTCGACGCTCGTGATCACCACGTACTTGAGCTTGAGCGCCGCGATGGTGCGCGCGAGATTGAGCGGCTCATCGGGATCGAGCGGATCGGGACGGCCGTGGCCGACGTCGCAGAACGGGCAGCGGCGCGTGCACTTGTCGCCCATGATCATGAACGTCGCCGTGCCCTTGCCGAAGCATTCGCCGATGTTCGGGCAGCTCGCTTCTTCGCACACCGTGTGCAGGTTGTGCTCGCGCAGAATCTGCTTGATCTCGTAGAAACGCGAATTGCCCGTCGCCGCTTTCACGCGAATCCAGTCGGGCTTTTTCAGCTTCTCGATCGGAACGATCTTGATCGGAATGCGTGCCGTCTTGGCCTGTGCCTTTTGCTTCGCGGTGGCGTCGTAGGGCGCGGCAGCCGCATTGGCAGCGCTGCTGACAGCGAGGTTGGCGGAGTCGGAAGCGGCGGGAGTCGCGGTAACGTCAGTCATTCGTTCGTTCCATTCAGGCGGCGGGGAGACCGGCCTGCGGTTGGCCGACGGCCGCGGGACTGCCGTCGATGTTGGCGATGAGGCTTGCTGCAAGGGTTCGGGCTACATCGTCCCAGCCGGCCGCGACGCCGAGCGTCGCCATGTCGACTGTTTCGAGCCCCGCGTAGCCGCACGGATTGATGGCGAGAAACGGCTGCAAATCCATTTTCACGTTGAGGCTCACACCGTGATAACTGCAGCCGTGACGGATTTTCAGGCCCAGCGCCGCGATCTTCGCGCCGGCGTGCAACTGCGCATGCGTACGCTGATCTGGCTGCTCGGGCGCGACATAGATGCCGGGCGCGCCTGCCTTGCGTTCACCGGCGAGATTATACGCCGCGAGTGTGTCGATCACGCCCTGCTCGATTCGCGTCACCAGTTCGCGCACCATCAGCTTGCGGCGTCGCAAGTCGAGCAGCAGATACGCGACGACCTGGCCGGGACCGTGATACGTGATCTGCCCCCCGCGATCGACCTTGACGAGGGGAATGCCGCTGTCGGCGGCGAGCAGGTGTGCGGGATCACCGGCCTGGCCGAGCGTGAAAACGGCAGGATGTTCGACCAGCCAGATTTCGTCTGAGGTTTGCGGGGTGCGCGAATCGGTGAACGCCCGCATCGCGTCGAAACTGGTCTGATAGTCTTCCGAGCCGCGCCAGCGCACGATCACCGGCTGCGCGACATGGCTGACGGCGGCGTTGTCGGCGGCGGCGTCAGGCTGAACAAGACTTGAAGATTCGGGGGACGATGAAACCGGCGTGGCACACATGATTCCGGCAGTTTACCGAAATCCCGCGTGCCTCGCCCGCCACGAGGGCAGTCGCCCGGACGATCAGACGGTGCGCCAGCCGGCGCGCAGCCACGCCGCGAAACGCTCGCCGACGCGGCCAAACCAGTTCAGCGCCTTCTGCCGCGGACGCATCGGCACATGAAACGCGACGCGCGCCTGCGTGCCGCGCTCGACCGACAGCCACAGCCGCTCACCGCGCCGCAAACGCAGCGTCTTGCCCGGTTCGAGCCAGTAGTCCTCGATGTCGTCGCTGCGTGTTACCCAGACCGCAGCGCCCGAAACGGCCAACCGCGTGCTGCGGGTGACCTTCATCGGAACAGTTTCGCCGGCTACGATTTCGAACGTGATGCTAGAGGAAATTTCTCGCATGATGGCCTCGCCAAAAATCGTTTCATGGCTACAATCGTAGACGGGACAAGGGTTTACGCCAAACGATCAATTTTCACCCTTATGTGAGAAAAATTGCGATGGACCTCCGTCAATTGCCCGCACTGAACGCGATCAAGGCCTTCGAGGCCGCCGCCCGCCACGAGAGTTTTTCGCGCGCGGCCGACGAGCTCTACGTCACGCACGGCGCCGTCAGCCATCAGATTCGCGCGCTCGAAGAAGAGCTCGGCGTGAAGCTGTTCGCGCGGGACGGCAAGCGCGTGCGGCTCACCGACATCGGTCGCCGCTACGCCGCCCAGGTGAGGACGGCGCTGATCTCGCTGGCGGAAGCAACGCGCGAGATTCGCGCCGGCGACCGCGACCGGCGGCTCGTCGTGTCGATGCTGTCGTCGTTCGCGGCGCGCTGGGTGACGCCGCGCATCGGCAGCTTCATCGAAGCTAATCCGCAATGGGACCTCGAACTGCTGTCCACGAACGCGCTCACCGATTTCGCGCGCGACGACGTCGATTGCGCCGTCCGTTTCGGCTACGGCAACTACCCCGGGTTGCACACGGAGTTGCTGCTCGAAGAAGTGTTCTTTCCGGCCTGCTCGCCCACATTCAACGGCGGCAATCTGCCGAAAACGCCCGCCGATCTCGCCAAGGCGCCGCTGCTGCGTTCCGACGACGAGCTATGGCGCCCGTGGTTCGACGCCGCGGGCCTGACCGACTGGCCCGAGCCGAAGCGCGGCGTGCTGTATCAGGATTCGTCGAATCTGCTGCAGGCGGCCATCGACGGCCAGGGCATTGCGCTCACGCGCCGCTCGCTCGCGATGCACGAAGTCGCGTCGGGGCGGCTCGTGCGGCTGTTCGATATCGACGGTCCGAGCCCGTGGCAGTACTTCTTCATCTGCACGCCGCAGATGCTGCAGACGGCCCGCGTGAAAGCCTTCCGTGACTGGGTGTTCGACGAAGTCGCGCGCTTTCGGCAACTGTTCGAAAGCGCGTGCACCGAGAACGCAATGCGCTCGGTGAGCCACGAAACACGGGGCAAAAGAGACACACAACCTGCGCCGGACGCATTGCACGTCCAGCTTCCGGCGGCGCAGACGCAGCGTTAGCAAACGCCCGCCTGCTCGCCTCGAAGCGGCTTACAGAACGACCTTCACCATCGGATGCCCGGTTAGCGCCCGGTAGATATCGTCGAGATGCTCGCGGTTCTGCGCGCGCACCGTCACCGTCAGGCCGGTGTAGTTGCCGCCGCTCGACGGCCGCACTTCGACACGCGCCGCGTCGAACTCGCCGTCGAACCCGCGGATCACTTCGACAATCGTCGTCTGAAACTCAGGGTGCGACTTGCCCATCACCTTGATGGGGAAATCGCACGGAAAATCGATCAATGATTCATTCACGGGACTCATCTCGGCTCCTTCATTCACCGCACGCAATCACACCTATATGATTGCGCGCGGCGAAAAAGCAAGCCGCAGACTGTCTCCTGCCGACCCGGGCCGGCGCTTTCGCGCCTCACGCCCTGGCCAGGCAAGATGCTGCTGCCGGCTTACTTCTTCTTGTTGAACATCAACATCATCGAATCCCACACGCGGCCGACGATGCCCGCCTGCGGCACCGCCTGCAGCGCGACCAGCGGCACCTGCGCAAGCGTCTTGCCGTCGGCGACAAACTTCACCGAGCCGACCTGCTGGCCTTGCGCGATCGGTGCGATCAGCGGATCGGCATGCTCGACCTGCGGCTTCACCTTGTCGGCCATGCCCTTGGGCAGCGTGATGTACTGATCCGTCGTCACGCCGAGCTTGACGGTATCTTGCGAACCCTTGTAGATGCGGGGCGTCTCGATCACCTGATTGGCCTTGTACAGACGCACCGCGTCATACGCGGAGTAGCCGTAATTCAGCATCTTCAGGCTGTCCTGCACGCGGTCGTGTTCCTTCTCCTCGCCCATCATCACCGACACGAGACGGCGCGATGCGTCGGGCACGCCCGGCAGCGAACGCTTCGCGCTCGCGATCAGGCAGTAGCCGGCCGCTTGCGTGTGGCCCGTCTTCAGGCCGTCGACAGTCGGATCGATCCACAGCAGACGGTTGCGGTTCGGCTGCTTGATCTTGTTGTACGTGAATTCCTTGACCGAGAAGATGTTGTAGTAATCCGGGTAGTCGCGGATCAGGCGCGCGGACAGGATGGCGAGGTCGCCCGCCGTCGTGTAGTGCTGCGCGTCGGGCATGCCGTTCACGTCGGCGAAGTGCGTGTTCTTCATGCCGAGCTTTTGCGCTTCGGCGTTCATCATGTTGACGAACTGCGCTTCGCTGCCGCCGACCAGTTCCGCCAGTGCGATGGCCGCGTCGTTGCCCGACTGCACGATCATGCCGTAGACGAGATCGTGCACCGTGACGGGCTTGTTCGCCTCGATGAACATGCGCGACTCGTCGTTGCGCACGCGGCGCACGGCCTCGCTCGGATTGATCGACTGGTCCATCGTGATCTTCTTCGACTGCAGTGCCTCGAACGTGAGGTAAGCCGTCATCAGCTTGGTCAGCGACGCCGGTTCCACGCGCTCATCCGCGTTGGCGGAGGCGAGCACCTGGTTGCTGGTGGCATCGACGAGCACCCACGAGCGCGCGTTCACGCCCGGCGGCGGCACCTGCGCGAACGCGCTGCTTGCGACGAGCGCCGCGGGCAGCGCGATTCCAAACGCGAGCTTGCTGGCAAAGGTTTGCGGAACGAGGGAAGCGATGCTGGAAAGGCTGAAAGAGCCGTGGTTCGAAAAGCGCATAGGATCGATTCGGGCAGAGTGTGCTGGGTGCGCAAGAACGCGCGGTTCGAATGGTTCGTGTGATGCCGGACGGCAGCCGCCGCCGCGCACAACCGGCGCGGCGGTGTTTCGACTGCTTGTCAGACTCTGTCACGCGGTCGGTTCGCGCAGCGCGCCTCGCATCTCGCGCCGAATCCGCCGCCATGAACTCACGAGCGAGGCGATTCGATCCACCAGACGGGCAACGCTGCGCCCAAAAAAAGAGCGCTCATTATACAAGCGGCTGCCTGACAAATAGCCCTACGTCATGGAGTTTTCCCGCATTTTCGCGGGTTTTTACAACACCGGCGGCGCGGGGCCGGCGGTGTCGAAACGACACGCGATCAGCGCCAGGCGTCGACGATGATGCGCTTGAGAATGTGCAGCTTGCGATGCAGAAAATGCTCGGCGCCCGGAATCACGACGACGGGCAGTTCCTGCGGCGCCGCCCAGTCGAACACCGACTGGATGGGCACGGTGTCGTCGATTTCGCCGTGAATCACCAGCGTGTTTTCGGGCACGGGCGCGACTTCCCAGCGGCTCGCCGCCGTGCCGACGAACACGATGCGCTCGATGTCCTTGCCTTCTTCCCGCAGCCGCGCCGCGACATGCGACAGCACGAACGTGCCGAACGAAAAGCCCGCCAGCACGAGCGGCAGATCGGCGTAACCTGGTTGCGCGCGCATGTGGTCGAGCACGGCGCGCAGATCGTCGCGCTCGCCGACGCCCGCGTCGTGCGTGCCTTCCGTCTGTCCGACGCCGCGAAAATTCGAGCGATACGTGACGTAGTTCAGCTGCACCAGCGTGCGCGCTAGTGTTTGCGCGACCTTGTTGTCCATCGAGCCGCCAAAGAGCGGATGCGGATGCGCGACGAGCGCGATGCCGCGCGGCGCGGCGCCCGCGTTGCCTTGCGCTTCGCGGCTGGCGTCGGGCACATCGACGGCGACTTCGATTTTGCCCACCGGGCCGTCGATCAGGTACTTCTGCGTGTGTACGTTCATCTTGTGTGTGGTCGCAGCGGGATCAGCTTGGATCAGCGTGAATGAGCGTGGATCAGCGGTCGATCAGGAGCCGCTCGACGATCTTGCCGTTCGCCAGATGCGAATCGACGATTTCATCGATGTCGCTCTTGTCGACATACGTGTACCAGACGCCTTCCGGATACACGACGACGGTCGGACCTTCCTCGCAGCGGTCCAGACACCCGGACTTGTTGATGCGCACCTGCCCTGGACCGGCGAGGCCGAGCTGCTTCACGCGCTTCTTCGCATATTCCTGCATTTCCTGCGCGCCGCAGTTTGCGCAGCTCGGACGCGACGCGCCCGGTTCGCGCTGGTTCAGACAGAAAAACACGTGGTATTTGAAGAACGAATCCATGATGGTGTGTGAGATTTCGGTCGGCGCGGCATGTCGCGCAGTGCGCAGCCTGCCGCGAGCAGGGACGAGAGGTTCCGCCGATTATAACGACGGGGCTGCGACACCGCAGAACGCTGGCCCGGCACGGCGCACGGCCCGCGGCGCGCGGCGCCACGCAACGCGCGCATCAGCCGCGCGAGCCGCGTCTGCTGGCGAGCAATGCGCGTTCCGCCGACAGCGCGACCCACACGAGCGCCGCATACGGCCACATCCACGCGAGCCAGCGCGCAAGCCCGTTGAAATGCAGATAGCGGCCTTGCCGCCAGTCGGCGAGCACGACGTCGAAGTACGGATTCACGGGCAGCAGATTGACGAACAGGAGCGACACGACGAGCGCCGCGGCCGCCACCGCCACACGCGAGCGGCGCGGCAGCTTGCGCGCGAGCAACATCGCGCCAAAGCCGGCGGCAAGGCCGATCAGCCCGCCCGGCGTCGCCCAGTTGAACGCGAGCCCCGATTGCGACTGCAGAAACGTCGCGCCCGTCTTGACGATGAGCGTCGCGACAACGAACGCGATCAGGAGGCGCACGCGCGGCGCGCGCTCGCGCATCGGCAGCGTGGCGAGCGCGCCCGCGGCCAGCAGGTTCAGCGCGGCGATCACGGCTTCCCACGCGTCGTCGGGCATCCATGCGGCGGCGCGATCCGCCCACGCCTGCACGTGCCACACGGCGGGCGCCCATGCGAGCAGCGCGTCCTGCATCGACGGATCGAAGCGCTGCCACAATTCGCGCGGCCACGTGCCGAGGCCGAACAGCAGCGGCGACGGATACATCGTCGCGAACGGCCACAACGCCGCAAGTCCGATGACGGCCGTGCTGTCGCGCTCGAACCAGAGAAAGCGCATGCGCCGCAGCATGCCGCGATCGAGCAGCGCGCCCGTCAACGGCGACATCGCGGTCGCGCCGAGCAAGGCGCCCAGCGCGTTCGCGGCGAGATCGAGATTCGATGCGACGCGCGTCGGCAGGTATGTCTGCACGGCTTCCATCAGGCCCGACAGCAGCGTGCCGAGCCCGAACGCGAACGCGACGGCAATCGCGCCGCGCCAGCGCGGATACACAGCCAGCACGACGAGCGCGCCGAACGGGATGTAGCCGAGCACGTTCGTCACGACATCGAATGCCGTCAGATACTGCGGGACGGGATCGAACAGATAGTCGAGGGGACCAATGCCGAGCGAGCGCCAGCCATAGAAGGGATACCACGACCCATAGGCGATCAGTGCCGCATACAGCACCACCGCCTGCCTCGCAAACGCCGACGGACGGCGCTGCCACGGCTTGTCAGCCATCCGGCGCTCCCGGAGCGGCGCGGCGAACCGTCATTGCTGCGCGACGAGCGCCTGCACGCCGAGCCACGCGGAAATCTGCGCGACGAGATCGTCGGTGGCGGCGGCGAGCGCGCGCGCGCCGCCCGCGGCATCGGCCGAGCTCGCGGGCGCGCGCGCGATGAAGGTGCGCTGCCCGACCACCTTGCCGTCGACGAACAGCGTCGTGCGCGCCGTCACCGAACCGTGGCTCTCGGACCGACCGTCGAAATCCTGCTCGAACTCGTCGAGATCCACCTTCAGCACGGGCGCGGACACGCCGTCGCCGCCCGTCAGCACGGTACCGCGCGACGACAGCGCGTTGCGCAGGCGCTGCGTCACCAGTTGCGCGGGCGGCATCGTCCAGTGGCTGGTCGCGTACGAGGCGGTTTGCTGCGAGTCCGCATACGACAGCCGATAGATCAGCTTGTCGGAGCCGAGCGTCGGGGGCGCCGTGACTTCGAGCACCTTGATGGCCGGCATCGTGCCCGTGCTGGCGGGCAGCGGCGGCGGGCCGAGGTCGTAGCGGATGTCGGCGAGCGCGGCGGGATTGCCCGCGCAGCCCGCCAGCGCGCCGAGCGCGAGCAGCAGAATGGCGAGCGCCGCGCGGGAAGTGAAAAGACGGTTGATCGAGCGTGTCATGCTGTATTTCCTTGAAATTCATTTCGCGGCGCGCGCCGACGGCGCGGGCCACACGAAGCCCGGCTCGCCGGGTCCGGGCGCCGGGCGCGGCGCACCGAACAGCACGCTGTTGGGCGCCTCGTTGAACGTATCGGCGGCGCGATCGACGGAACGCACGGCCGTGCGCACATCGTCGGCCAGCGAGTTGACGCGCGGCAGCGTGTCGTAACCGACACGCGCCGAGATGTCCTGCAGGGTCGCGTTCATCGCCGTGAGCGCGGTGCCCGCCTGCTGCGCGGCCGTGCCGACCTTGTTCAGCGTGCCTTCGAGCGGACCGTCCGGACGATTCAGGCTGGTGATCATCCGGTTCGTCGACGCCAGCGTCTCGTCCAGCTGGCTGAGCGTGTTCGGCAGCTTGCCGACGGCCGGGCCCATCTGTGCCGTGAGCGTCGCGACGCCGTCGGCGGCGTGCTGCAGGCTCGACGCCGTCGACATCAGCTGGTCGCGCATTTCCGGCGACAGCAGCGCGTCGACGTCGCGCACGGTCTTTTCGATCTGCCGCAGCAGCACGTCGCCGCGCGCCTGCAGCTGATCGAACAGGCCCGGACGCATCGGCAGCTGCGCCACGTTCTTCGCGGACGACGCCAGCGGCGTCAGATCGCGCCCCGTATCGTCGAGCTGGACGAACGCGAGACCCGTCACGCCCTGCAGTCCGAGCGTGCCGAAGGTCGAATGCGTGATGGGCGCGTTCTTGTCGACGAGAATCCGGATCAGAATCTGCCCCGGATGCGTACGATCGAACTTGATCGACTGCACCTTGCCGACGTCCAGGCCGCGATATCGTACCGCAGCATCCGGGTACAGGCCCGTGACATTGGTTCGTGCAATCAGATCGAAGGGGATGCGCACCGATCGGTCCACGTTGAACAAAAATGCCGCCACGGCGATCGCGACCACCATCACGACGGTGAAGAGCCCGGCCCAGAAGGCGTGTGATTTGTTTTCCATTGTCAGGTTCCCTGGTTCGCCGCAGCGATCCCGTTTGCATCACGGCGCAACTCGCGTCGAAGCGCGCGTCGGACCGCGCGATGCGCTGCGCATGCGCCCGTCACGCGGCCGCGCTGCGCCTGCTGTCGGTCGAGGCCGCGCTCGCGCAGGCGGCGTGCAGGGTCGGCGCTCACAGCGCGGTGCGCAGCGGAATCGCTTCCGCGGCGGGCTCCAGCGCTTCCGCCGGCAGCTTCGCGCGCCGCTCCGGCGACAAACCCTGCAACGCGAGCCGCCCGCGCAGCCCGAGAAAATACTCGCGGATGAAGGGGTGATCGTATCCCGCCACCTCTTCGACGGGCGCCGCCACGATGACCTTGCGGTCCGCGATCACGGCCACGCGCGTGGACAGCGCGACCATCGTGTCGAGGTCGTGCGTCACCATCACGACAGTCAGCCCGAGCGCGCGATGCAACGCGCTGATCAGCTCGACGAATTCGTCGGAAGCCTGCGGATCGAGGCCCGCCGTCGGCTCGTCGAGAAACAGCAGTTCCGGTTCGAGCGCAATCGCGCGCGCAATGCCGACGCGCTTGACCATCCCGCCGGACAGCGCCGCCGGCATCTTCGACGCGTTCTTGCACGGCAGCCCGACCATTTCGAGCTTCAGCATCACGATGTCGCGCAGCAGGTCTTCGGGCACCTTGCCGAGTTCGCGCAGCGGCTGCGCGATGTTGTCGAACACCGACAGCGACGAAAACAGCGCGCCGTGCTGGAACAGCATGCCGGAGCGCACGCGCATCAGGCGCGCTTCGTCCTTGTCGAGTTCGGACATGTCTTCGCCGAACACCTTGATCGTGCCCGACGTGGGCTTTTCGAGGCCGAGTATCTGGCGCATCAGCGTCGTCTTGCCGGAGCCCGAGCCGCCGACGATCGACACGATCTCGCCGCGCCGCACGTCGAAATCCAGATGCTGATGCACGACGTTGCGGCCGTAGCGCTTGGTGAGATTGCGCACCTCGATCACGGTTTCGGCGATCTGCGGCAGCGGCTGGTCCCGCACGGCGGTAGTGAGCGGCGCAATCATGACAACCCCACGTTCTGAAAGAGAATCGCGAATACGGCGTCGGCGAGAATCACGACGGTGATCGACGTGACGACCGAGGTCGTCGTGCCTTCGCCGAGACTCTGCGAATTGGCCTTGATGCGAAAGCCGAAGTGACAGCCGACGATCGCGATCAGCATGCCGAACACCATGCCCTTGCCGAGACCGATCCACAAGTTCGCGACGGGCACCACGCCCGGCAGCGCGCGCGCGAAGTACGACATGTCGATCTGCAGCACGATCTTGGCGGCGAGCGCGCCGCCCACCAGCGAGACGATATTGGTCCACATCACGAGCAGCGGCATCGCAAGGGACAGCGCCAGCACGCGCGGCAAGATGAGACGCAGGCCGTGCGGGATGCCCATCACGCGCATTGCGTCGAGTTCTTCCGTCACGCGCATCACGCCGATCTGCGCGGTGATCGCCGAACCGGAACGTCCCGCCACGAGAATGGCCGAGAGCACGGGCCCAAGCTCTCGCAACACCGACATCCCCAGAATGTTCACGATGAACTGGTTCGCGCCAAAGAGCCGCAACTGCTGCGCGGACAGATAGCTCAGCACGATGCCGATCAGAAACGCGACGAGCGCCGTGATGGGCAGCGCCTGCGTGCCCGCGCTATAGACGTTCGCCGAAATCTCCTTCCACGGCGCGAGCTTCGGATTGCGCGCGATCGCCAGCAGATCGAGGATCACGCGACCGAACATCGCCACGCCGCCGTACAGATGCTCGAAGAACGCGAAGATGCCGAGCCCGAGCTGCGTGAACGGATCGAAGCGTTGCACGGGCTCGGGGTTTTCGCGCGCGGTGTCGAGCAGCGCGATGCGGTCGAAGATGTCGCGCTGCGTGTCGTTCAGCGCGACGAGATCGGCGGGCAGCTTGTAGCCCCACACGCGCCACAATGCCTGGCCGCCCACATGATCCATCCGCTCGACCCGCGACAGATCCCACTGCGCCACCTGCGCGCGGCTGTCGATCAGCTCGCGCAGACGCGGCAGCGCCTTTCCGTGCAAGCGGTCGCGAGCGAGCGCGAGCGCCGTCCACTGGCCCGACAGGCGGACGATCTTGCCCCGGCTGCCTGCCGCGACTTCGAGTCCGGGAGGAGTGTCGTAGTTCAAGGATCGCTTGATGGGGTTATCGGAATAACGGGCATTGTATCGAAGGGATCGATATTGGGCCGTCGTGGACCGCCCGTGCCGGCGCGCCGTGCGTGCGGGCGCGCACGCAACCTTGGGCGCGGCAATGTCCTGCTCGCGTTGTCAGGCTCAGTGGCTAAAATACGCGTCATGACTACCTCCGCCTCCTCCCAGCCGCCGGGCGACTGGCGCATCGACCGGCAGCGCGCCGTCGCGCTGTTCGGCCCGGCCGCGCACGACTGGCCGATCGAAATCGTCGAAGAGACGGGCTCGACCAATGCCGACCTGATGGCGCGCATGAAAGCGCTGCCACGCGAGGCGGGCGCGCTCGCGCGCCCGATCGTGCGCGTCGCCTATCTCCAGACGGCGGGCCGCGGCCGGCGTGGCCGCGCCTGGTATGCCGAACCCGGCAACGCGCTGCTGTTTTCCGTGGCCTGCGTGCTGCCCGTGCCGCTCGAAGGGCTCGCGGGACTGAGCCTCGCCGTCGGCGTCGCGCTCGTCGACGGCTTGCGCTCGCTGCCCGTCGCCGGACCCGGCCAGATCGCGCTGAAATGGCCGAACGACGTGCTGCTCGAAGGCGACAAGCTGGCCGGCATCCTGATCGAAACCGCCTGGAGCACGCCGGACGCGAGCGCTGTCGTGATCGGTATCGGCACGAACGTGAAGGGCGCGGAGGAACTCGCCGCGAAGGTCGGCGCGCTTAACGCCGACGTGCCCGCGCAGGCGCGCGGTGCGGTGCCCACGGCGCTGTCGCGCGCGCTGCCGAATGCGAATCTCACCGATACGCTCGCCGCCGAACTCAACGCGCTCGAACCGGCTTTGCAGCGTTTCGGCGCCGAAGGCTTCGCGCCGTTCCGCCAGCGCTGGAACGCCTGTCACGCCTATGCGGGCCGCGATGTGGTGCTGTTCGAGCAAGGCGTCGAAGTGGGACGCGGCGTGGCTGCCGGCGTCGACGAACTCGGACAATTGCTGCTCGAAACGCCGGCGGGCACGCAGGCAATTGCGACGGGAGACGTATCGCTGCGTCTCGCCGACGATGGAAGCGTGACGGCATGAGCGCCGCGCCGTATCTGCTGATCGACGCGGGCAATAGCCGCGTCAAGTGGGCGCTGGCTCAGGAGGGTGGTACACAGACTCACTCCGGCGCGTTCGCGCACGGCGGTCAACTGGTCAAAGGTACCGGCGATCCGTTGCAATCAAGGCACGAGCCCGATTGGTCTCACCTGCCTACACCCGGTTCTGCATGGTTATCGAATGTCGCTGGAGAGGCGGTGGGGCGCCGTATCGATACGTTTATCGACCGGTATTGGCGAGATCTGCCGCGCACCATGATCCGCTCGGCCGCGCAGCAGTGCGGCGTAACCAACGCGTACACGACGCCTTCGCAGCTCGGCAGCGATCGCTGGGCGGGAATGATCGGCGCGCGCGCCACGTTTCCGGGCGAGCCGCTGCTGATCGCGACCTTTGGCACGGCGACGACGCTCGAAGCCTTGACGGCTGACGGCGTGTTTATCGGCGGTTTGATCGCGCCGGGCTGGTCGCTGATGATGCGCTCGCTCGGCGAGAACACCGCGCAACTGCCGACGCTGGATGCGGCAGCCGCGCGCGGCCTGCTCGCCGGCAACACCGCTGGCGCCCATGAAAGTGGCGCGGCCAGGCACGCTGCGTGGTTCGCGAAGGACACGCCGCGCTCGCTGTCGTCGGGATGCGCGCTGGCTCAGGCGGGATTGATCGAGCGGATGTGGCGCGATCTGCAGGACGAATGGCAAGTGCCCGTGCGGCTTGTGGTGAGCGGCGGCGCCGCGGGCGAGCTGACGCAGGCGCTAGCCGTGCCGTTCACGCGTCACGACTCGCTCGTGCTGGCGGGACTGGCGTTGATCGCGGCGCAAGCCCGCGATCGGGCCGGTCCCGCGACCGACACGCGCCCGGCTTGAACGCCGGGCCAACGAACAAGCAAGCTGGAGAAATTTGCATGATGCTGCGCTGGCTACTCGCCCTGCTGTTGCTCGCCAACATCCTCGCATTCGTCACGATGCGCGGGCTGTTCGGCCCATCGCCCGCCGCCGGGCCGCGCGAGCCGAATCATCTGAACCGCCAGGTTCGTCCGGATCAATTACGCGTGCAGCCGATGGCCGCGGCCGATGCGACGGAGCTGGCCGTGGTCGGCGGTCCGGCGCCCATTGCGCCGATCGCCGCTTCGGCGCTGCGTCAATAACCCGCTTCGACGCCGCGCCCAGGCGCTCAACCTTGGGCGCGCACCTTCTTCAGCAGCGCGGTGGTCGAGCGGTCGTGCTCGAACGGAATCGCCAGCGCCCTGCCGCCCCAGCCGCGCACGAGCGCCGATTCCGGCAGCTTGTCCATGTCGTAGTCGCCGCCTTTCACGAGCACGTCGGGATGCAGCGCCTCGATCAGCGCGACGGGCGTCTGCTCCTCGAAGCACACCACCCAGTCGACGCTTTCCAGCGCCGCCAGCAGCGCCATCCGGTCGGCTTCGTTGTTGATCGGCCGGTCGTCGCCCTTGCCGAGCATGCGCACGGAGGCGTCGCTATTCACGCCGACGATCAGCGTCGCGCCCAGCGCCTTTGCATCGGCGAGATACGTGACGTGCCCGCGATGCAGGATGTCGAAGACGCCGTTCGTGAAGACCACGGGGCCTGTCAGCGACGGACGAAGTTGCGCGAGGGCATCGCGCGTCATGAGCTTGCGTTCGAAGGTAGCGGCCATGAGAAAGATCGTTTAGCGGGGATTGGGATGATGCGTCGCCGGGCACAGGACACTTGCGCGTGCTGTAAATCAGGCGGAAAGCGCAACTGTGAAGGTCCGGTAGAAAGATTTGGCGGAACGGTCCGGCAGAAAAACGGCCCGGCGGGTTCTCACCTGCCGGGCCGTTGCTTTTTCATGCGGCGCGCCGCTCCACTGAAAGCGGCATGCGGCGTTGCCGCCGTCAGGCCGGCTGCTGTTGCGCGGGCTGCGTCGCCGCCAGGCGCGTCGTCACTTCCTTGCGATAACGGTTCAGTTCCTGAGCCGTCGTGAACGAGCGCTCAAAAAGAATCGACAGGTTGTGCAAAATGCGCTCGACCACCTTCTTTTCCCAGCCGTCGTCGAAACGGATCTGCTCGTCGAGCCAGCGCTCGAGCCATTCCGGATCGGGCAGGCGCGACTGCACGGTATCGCGCGGGAACAGCGACTGGTTCACGTGCAGGTTGGTGGGATGCAGCGGCTTTTCGGTGCGACGCGCGGACGCCATCAGCACACCGATCTTTGCGAACGCGGCGCGCGCGCCGTCGCCGAAGTTGGTCAGCGCCTTCTTCATGTAGCGCAGATACGCGCCGCCGTGACGAGCTTCGTCGCGCGAAATGGTTTCGTAGATGGCCTTGATGACGGGCTCGGTGTGCCATTCAGCCGCGCGGCGATACCAGTGATTCAGGCGGATTTCGCCGCAGAAGTGCAGCATCAGCGTTTCCAGCGGCGGCGCCGGATCGAACTCGAAGCGCACCGCGTGCAGTTCTTCTTCCGTCGGCACCATTTCCGGCTTGAAGCGGCGCAGATATTCCATCAGCACCAGCGAGTGCTTCTGCTCTTCGAAGAACCACACACTCATAAAGGCGGAAAAGTCGCTGTCGTGGTGGTTATCGCGCAGGAACATTTCCGTGGCGGGCAGCGCCGACCATTCGGTGATCGCGTTCATCTTGATGGTCGCCGCCTGCTCGTCGGTGAGCAGCGACGCGTCGAATCTGTCCCAGGGAATGTCCTTCTCCATGTCCCATCGAACTGACTCGAGCGATTTATAAAGTTCCGGATAAAGCATGGTGTTCATGATCCCACCCCTGTTCTGCGCAAGGCGACGTCTGTTATGTCTGGTGCTACTGTGCTGCCGGTGAACGTGAAAATTCGAAAAATCGGGAACTTCCACCGTCGTCAGTGCAGCCTGCAATTTTACGCGGTAATCGGCTGCCAAGAAGCAAGCTTTGGCAAAAGAACTACTGCGGTTCGTATGCGTACGCGATTTTCATGCCTCGCATGCGCGGCCAACCGTGGGTGAGGGAGAACCTGTGCCTGAGGTCGTGCCAGCTTGCCGCCCGAACGACGGCATTTGGGTCCGCTTTGGACGAACCGGCACCGCGTGGCACCGGAAAAAGGCGGCGAATCTGGCGATTTCGCACGCGTCCGCGGGCCAGAAAAAGCTTACACAATCATAGCATGCGGGCCCGACGCGCCCGAGTTCCGGGCCGCCGAACCGCTTCGGCATTGACGTAAAACAACGGGGGCGCGTACTGCCAGCATGGCGTCAACAGAATGTGCTAATGCGGGCTGCCAATTCGATGCGGGCTTCGTTGCGAGCCGCGCGCATGAAGCGGCAGCCCGCGCCTGATCGACACAGACGCGACACAGATGCGGGGCCCGCGTCGCTTGAAAGTTCGCTACGCGCTCACTCGGACGTCGATGAGGTCTTCTTCGCCGCCGACGCACCGCTCGTGCGGCGCGTGCCCGCCGAACCCGCCGATCGTTTGGCGGCGGGACGCTGCGCCTCGCCTGAGCTGTCCTGCGACGCAGCTTCGGCGTCCGATTCGGGGGCTTCGTCGGGTTCGAGGTCGCTCGGTTCGATGCCCGCGCCCGCTTCCGATGCGCCCGTCGCCGTCGTGGCCGGCGGTTGCGCCATCGCGAACTGCGCGAGCTGGTTGAACTGCGCCTGCAGCAGATTCCACCAGCCGGATGCATCGAACGCGGGCGGCGGCGTCGATTCGCCTGCCGCGCCCGAATCCTGCGCGTTCGCGGACTGTGGCTCGGGCTGTTTCGGCGGCGTTTCGTGCGCGGGCTGCGTCATCGATTGCTGCGCGAACGCGCCGAACGCGCGCAAGGTGGCGAGCGTCGCGCGCTGCACTTCGAGCGCCTGGATCGCCGACTGCAGCATGTTCAGATTGAGCTTGAGCCACTGCTCGACGGCGCGCATGTCGGTGATGCGCTTGTCGAGTTCTTCGACGTTGGTGAGCGGCGCCATCATGTCGGACATCATCGACAGCGACGGCATGATGCCCTGCGTCGCGCCTGACGCCCCGCCCGGAAACGCCGCACCGAAAGGCGTGAGGCGCATCATGCCCCACATGCGGTCGAGCATCTCGGCGGGCGGAAAGCCGGGAAAGCCCGGAAAGGGTGGCGTCGAGCCGGGATTGTCGGTCATTGCTGCGCTCCTTGATTCGGTTCTGGCCTGTGGCGTGGATGGGCGCTTCGATCATACCGCGTGTGTCAGACGCAGCAAGACGCTTGCGTCCCGCTTGTTCGTCGCTTGTTCGTCGCTTGTGCGTGGCTTGTGCTTGGCTTGTGCCCCGCTCTTGCCAGTTTGCTATCGTGCGCCGCCGCGATGTCGGTTTCGCGTCGATCGTGCAGACGAGCAAACCGCGGGCCGTCAGAACGGCTCCTTGTCCGGAAAGTCGGGCGCGCGCCGCTCGCGCAGCGACGCCACGCCTTCGCGCACGTCGGGACCGGCGAAGCCCATGAATTCCAGCGCGAGCGATGTATCGAACGCCGGGCCCGCCGAGCGCAGCCAGTTGTTCAGCGCGTACTTGGTCCAGCGGATCGCCGTCTGCGAGCCGTTCGCGAGCTTGCGCGCGACTTCGAAGGTTTTGGGCAGCAGATCGTTGTCGTCGACGGCGAGCGAAACCAGGCCGATGCGCTCCGCCTCTTCTCCGCTCACGGGCTCGCACAGCATCAGGTAGTACTTCGCTTTCGCCATGCCGCACAGCAGCGGCCACACGATCGCCGCGTGATCGCCCGCCGCCACGCCCAGCCGCGTATGCCCGTCGATGATGCGCGCCGACTTCGTCGCAATCGAGATATCGGCGAGCAGCCCCGCGACGAGCCCCGCGCCGACGGCCGGCCCGTGCATCGCGGAGACGATCGGCTTGCTGCAGTTGATGACGTTGTAGACGAGATCGCGCGCCTCGCGCCACACGCGCGTGCGCACGTCGAAGTCGTTCGCCATGTCCTCGACGAGGCCGAGATCGCCGCCCGCCGAAAAGCCCTTGCCTTCGCCGCGGATCACCGCGACGCGCGTTTCGGGATCACGGTCGACGTCGCGCCAGATGTCGGCGAGTTCGCGGTGCATGTTCGCATCGGCGGTGGCGAGATTGCTTTTGTTCGCGCCCTCGCCGCTCATCACGATTTCGAGGATGCCGTGCGCATGCCGCCGCACGCGCAGCGACCTGTAGTGCGCGTAGAACGCGGGTTCGACCGTTTGCGATTCCGATTCGTGAGACATGGCAGGCATCCGTAAAAGCGACGCGTCGGCGTCGACACATCCATCATGCGCAGCGCAGCCGACGCTGCGCCGCCATTTAACCGCTCAGCGCGGCTGATACACCCATTTGCCGTTGCTGATCTCGACCATCACGCGCGCCCGCTGATCGAGGCCCAGGTGGTCGGTGGCGCTCATGTTGACGACGCCGTTGGTGTCGGCAAGTCCCTTGGTCGCTTCGAGCGCGTCGCGCAGCGCGCGGCGGAATTCCACGGTGCCCGGCTGCGCCGTTTTCAGCGCGACGGGAATCGCGTTGTTCAGCAGCATGCTCGCGTCCCACGCATACGAGCCGAACGCCGACACGCTGCCCGGTCCGCGCAGCTTCTCGAAGCGCGCGATGTAGTCGAGCGCGAGACGCTTCGACGCATAGTCGGCGGGCAGTTGCGACGCGACCAGCACAGGGCTCGCGGGCAGGAACGTGCCGTTGCAATCGGCGCCGCACACGCGCAGGAAGTCGTTATTGCCGACGCCATGGTTGTGATAGATCTTGCCCTTGTAGCCGCGCGCGACCAGCGTCTTCGGCGGCAGCGCGGCCGGCGTGCCCGCCGCGCCGACCACGACGGCATCCGGGTTCGCCGCCATGATCTTCAGGATCTGGCCCGTCACGCTCGGGTCCGTGCGATTGAAGCGCTCGTTGGCCACGACGCTGATGTGATGGATCTGCGCGAACTTCGCGACTTCCGCGTAGAACGTCTCGCCGAGCGCGTCTGCCTGGCCGATGTACGCAAGCGTCTTCACGCCATGCTGGCTTGCGTGCTCGGTGATTGCGGAAGCCATCATCGCGTCCGTTTGCGGCGTCTTGAACATCCAGTGGCGTTTCGCGTCGACCGGCTCGATGATCTTCGCCGACGACGCCAGCGAAATCGCGGGCGTCTCCCCTTCGGCGACCACGTCGATCATCGCCAGCGAGTTCGGCGTGATCGACGAACCGATGATGGCGTCCACTTTGTTTTCGGAGATCAGCTTCTTCGTGTCTTGCACGGCTTGCGTGGTGTCGGACGCATCGTCGAGCACGATGTATTCGACTTTCTGCCCGGCGATTTCCTTTGGAAAGAGTGTCGACGTGTCGCGCGCGGGAATGCCGAGCGAGGCGGCCGGCCCTGTCAGCGACAGCACGAGACCGATCTTCACCTGCGCAAGCGCGAGTCCCGGAAAGAGTGAAAGCGCGCCCGCAAGCGAGCGCGCGCCCAACGTGGAAAATCCAGACGACCCGTATCGCGGCATGCCATGTCTCCTTTTTGGTGGTTCTTGTGTGCGTTCTGCGATGCTGCGTGGCTGGCGCCGTTCACGTCACGCGAACAGCGTGCGAGGCGATGCCGCCTCGCGCGAGCGTCAGTGTAGCGGCGCGCGCGGCGCGGCCGGCATCGGGCGAAACCCTTTTGCGCTGCGCCGGCTTCCGTCGCGTGCTAGCTATAAAGCACATGCATGACGCGTCGCCCCGACGTCATGCATGAAAACGTGCTTCAAGCCGTGCTTCAGGCCGCGCTTTCGAGCGGTGCGACGGCCTGATCGATCGAACCGAAAATCGACTTGCCTGCTTCGTCGAACATTTCGATCTTCACCGTGTCGCCGAACTTCATGAACTCGGTCTGTGCGCTGCCGTGCTCGATCGTTTCGAGGCAGCGCTTCTCGGCGATGCAGCAGTAGCCGCGCTTCGCGTCCTTGTTCGACACCGTGCCCGAGCCGACGATCGAGCCCGCGCGCAGATTGCGCGTCTTCGCCGCGTGCGCGATCAACTGGCCGAAGTGGAACACCATGTCGGTGCCGGCATCCGGCTGGCCGACTTTCTTGCCGTTCCAGTGGACGATCATCGGGCGATGCACGCGGCCTTCGCGCCATGCGTCACCGAGTTCGTCGAGTGTCACGGCGACGGGCGCGAACGACGTGGCCGGCTTGCTCTGGAAAAAGCCGAAGCCCTTGGCGAGCTCGGCGGGAATCAGGTTGCGCAGCGACACGTCGTTGACGAGCGTGACGAGCCGGATGCCCTTGAGCGCCTGCTCGGATGAAACGCCCATCGGCACATCGCCCGTCACCACGGCGACTTCCGCTTCGAAGTCGATGCCGAACGTTTCGGACGCGCACACGATGTCGTCCTTCGGCCCGATGAAGTCGTCGCTGCCGCCCTGATACATCAGCGGATCGGTCCAGAACTCGGGCGGCATCTGCGCGCCGCGCGCGCGGCGCACGAGTTCGACGTGGTTCACATAGGCCGAGCCGTCCGCCCACTGAAACGCGCGCGGCAGCGGCGCCATGCATTGCTTCGCGTCGAACGAAAAGGTGTTGCGCGCGCGGCCCTGATTCAGCTCGTCGTAGAGGTCGCGCAATTGCGGCGCGTAGAAGGTCCAGTCGTCGAGAATGCGCTGCATCGTCGGCGCGATGGCGTCGGCGACGGCGGCCGTATGCAGGTCGCGGGAAACGACGATCAGTTGACCGTCGCGCGTGCCGTCCTTCAGCGTGGCTAGTTTCATGTCGGGAAAAGCGTGTGGATGACGATAAGAGGAATCTATTCTACGATGGTGAATCCGCGCGACCCAAGTCGGCCAATTGGCCTAGTCCAGATTGCCCAGTCGGATGGCTTGAGCCAGACGAGGCGCCGCGCTGGTTTTCATCGTTCAACCCGCCCGCCTATGCCGCCTACTTCCCGCCCGAGTCCGATTCAGAAGGACGATGTCGAAGCCGCCGATCTGCCCGATTCCGCCGACGACGATGCCGCCGAAGAGAAACTGCGCTCGGGCATCCAGTCCATCGAAGTCGGCTTTCGTCTGCTCGAGGTGCTCACGCATGAGCCGGCGGCGATGATGCTGCGCGATCTCGCGCAACGCGCCGGCATGAGTCCCGCCAAGGCGCATCGCTATCTGGTGAGTTTTCAGCGTCTGGGCGTCGTCGCGCAGGACCCGCTGACAGGCCGCTACGAACTCGGCGGCTTCGCGCTGCAACTGGGATTGGCGCGGCTTGCGCGCGTCGACGGCGTGAAGCTCGCCCGCCTCGCGCTCGCGCAACTGCACGATCGGCTCGACATGACGGTCGGCATCGCCGTGTGGGGCAACCAGGGGCCGACGGTCGTGCACTGGACGGAGTCGAGCTATCCCGCGAAGGCCTCGCTGAAACTCGGCGACGTGATGCCGATGCTCAGTTCGGCGACGGGCCTGCTGTTCGCCGCCTATCTGCCGCGCGGCAAGACATCCGGCATGATCGAGCGCGAACTGTCGCAGACGCAGCGCTGGGCAGCCGCCAACAGTCCGCGCACGTGGGACGACGTCGAGCGCGTGCTCGAGGACGTGCGCGCGCACGGCGCCGCGCGCGTCGAAGGCATGCTGCTGCCGGGCATTCACGCGTTCTGCACGCCCGTGTTCGATTCGAACGGCGATCTCGCGCTCGGACTGATCGCGCTGGGTCATGAAGGCGCGTTCGATATCGCGTGGGGCGGCGCAGTCGACACGGCGCTGCGCGAGTGCGCGCAGAAGCTGTCGTATGAACTCGGCTATAGTCCCGTGCCTCGATGAACGTGCGGAACGCGCGCGCTTCGCGTGCGGTCGAAAAGTGTCCATATGCACACTGCCCGCGCTCTGTCGCGTTTGCTTTTGCGTTCGCGTTTGTGCCGTTTGCCCTTTCTGCCGTTTGCCCTTTCTCTTCTTCAACTTCCGGTTGTCGCTGATGTCGTCTGCACCCGCTGTCCGTTCCGTCTCGCCCGCGCGGCTCAACGCCGCGCAGCGCCGCGCATCGCGTCTGCGCTGGGCGGGCGTGATCGCGGCTGTCGTCGGCGCGCACTTCATCGCGGCGCAATGGTTCGAGCGTCATCACGACACGTTCAAGCCTGTATCGCCCGAACATATTCCCGTGCAGGTCGCGCTGCTCAAACCGGAGCGGATCGAGACCCAGGCAGCCGGTTCGCCGCCCGCCGCGCAGAGCCGGCCCGCCGCGCCAAAACGCAGTGCGCAGCCGCCACGCGAGCACGTGTTGACGGCGACGCGGCCGGGTGGTCCCAAGCCCAAGCCCGAGCCGGCGCCAACGGCTGAGCCGGCGAGCGCGCCTGTCGCCGCTTCCGCGGCTGCGGCTGACTCTACGTCGGGCGCGGCGGTTTCGGCGGCTGCGTCGGCCTCGACCGCCACGACCGCGCAAGGCGAGGGAACTGCGCCGCAGTCCGCGCCAGGCGTGAAGTTTTCCGTGCCGCCTTCGGGCGAGCTGCAGTACGACACGTTTTACAACGGCGTACGCAACCAGCCCGGCACGATTCACTGGACGAGCGACGGACGCACGTACGACATGGTTGTTTCAGTGCCGCTGCCGTTCGTCGGCACCTTCAGCTATGCGAGCCGCGGACATGTCGACGAGTTCGGCCTCGCGCCCGATCAGTACGTCGAAAAGCGCGGCCGGCGCGGCGAAGACATCACGACCTTCCATCGCGATACGAAGCAGATCGGCTTCACGCGCACGCCAAACACGCTGCCGCTGCAAGACGGCGCGCAGGACCGCTTCAGCATGGTGATGCAGCTTGCCAGCCTGGTGCGCGGCGATCCCGACGCGTATCAGCCCGGCGTCACGCGCCAGTTTTACGTGACCGATAACGATAGCGGCGAGATCTGGCCTATCGAGACGATAGGCGACGAAACCGTGCATATGGAGCAAGGAACGATCGACGCGCGGCATTTCATGCGATTGCCGCGCCGCGAAGGCGACCGGCGGCGCATCGACGTGTGGCTTGCGCCGTCGCTCGGCTGGCTGCCTGCGCGGCTCGTGCAGACGGAACCGAACGGCACGCAGATCGAACTCGTCTGGCGCGGCAGAATTGCGCCGCCCGATGCAAACGGTACAGCTTCGGCCGACGATACTCCGTCGGGCACACCGCAGCCCTCCGTCACCGATCCGGGCGCCGCGCCCGCGAAGCCCTGACACGGGCATCGTCTTTGCGCGGCAAGGCACCGTGACGCCGCGATGGAACGCTACGTCTGAAACGTCCACCGTCACCGACGAGTCGCATGACGAAGCGCGCTCGTTCGCGCCGATGGTTCGTGCGGGTCCAACAAGTTGCACGACCCGACTGCAAGACGGGACCGCACAACTGAGCCGCGCGACGAACTTCGTCCGACGAACCATCGATCTATCGTTCTCCCTTGTGACAACACTTATGGAGTCCGCATGCAAATCAATGTGAATGGCATCGATACGCGCTACGTCCTCAGCAATGAAGGCGGCGGCCCCTGGCTTACGTTTATCCATCAGCTGGGCGGCGATCTGTCGATCTGGGATCAGCTTGCCGGCTATTTCCGCGACGACTACACGGTCTTGCGTTATGACGTGCGCGGCCATGGGCAGACGTCTGTTTCGAACCAACAGTTCAGTGTTGCGGATTTGTCGCAGGATCTGCGCAGACTCTTCGATGCGCTCGGCGTCGAGAAAACGCATATTGTCGGTATGTCGATGGGCGGCATGATCGCGCAGCAGTTTGCGCTCGATGACCCGGCGCGCATCGACACGCTGACGCTTTGCGATACGCATGCAGCCATGCCGCCCGAGGGCCGCGCGCTGTGGGACGAGCGCGCCGCGACGGTGCGCCGCGACGGCACGAAGGCGTTGGCGCAGGCCACGATGGAGCGTTGGCTGACGGCGGGGTTTCGCAATTCGCATCCCGAAGTCGTCGAGCAGATTCGCGAGGTATTCGAGAACACTTCGTCTGAAGGTTATGCGCATGCGTGCACTGCGCTGCGCGATTTCGACGTGCGCAGTAGACTGAACGAGATTGCTCTTCCCACTCTTGCTGTGGCTGGACGCCACGACGCAGGCACGCCACCTGCTGCTACACAGGCAATTGCGAATGCCATCCGGAACGCAAGGTTCGAGTTGCTCGATGCCGCTCACCTCGCACCGATCGAACAGTCGCAAAGGTTTACCGCCTTGCTTGAATCGTTTCTGCAAAAACGGGTCTAACCGACAGGTCCGGAGAATTCAAAGCGTCTGGCCGGACCCACCCCTTGAATTCCAAACCAAGGGCTCCATCTACGGTGCAACACTGGCCCGGAGCCATCGGAAATAAGGAGTGTCGCCATGCAAATGATCTACAACAGCCCCAACTACTGCGTCGTCGAGTTCCCGCCGCAGGACGGCCACATCTCGATGAAATCCGGCGGGTATGAGATCGTCGACAAGAACACGCAGCGCGAGATTTACATCGATGGTGCAATGGCAGCGAGCTTTCGGGAGCATGTACAAAAGCTGATCGAAGACGAGCCCACGCTCGACGAAGTGGACGAGTTTCTCGGTCAATTCGACAGTCTGATGAACCAGCCCGTCATACTTCACTAAGGCGATCACTCAGCAATACGCGCCATCTCGCGGCGACACGTTCCAGCATCGCCCCGTCCGGTTTCGCCGGGCGGGGCTTTTCCTTTTTATATGCGTTCGAAACGGCTGAATTCCGTCACGGACACGTTTGAATCGTCGCTTTTCTCATGGCCGCTTTGGCAGCTCGTTGCGCAAGCAGCGAAAGAAATACTTGCGGCGCTACATTGCCAGCAACTGCCGCGCCTTACGTGCTTCGCGTGCCATATGTGCGTCACGTGGCCGTAATCGCATGCGCCGGCGCGCCTCGCCCCATGCGGCTACAATATTGAGTTTCCTGCAAAAGCCAGCCGGCACGAGCCCGATCAGACATGAACCAGCCCGCCGTCACGTCCGCCCCGTCCGCCGTCGCCTACACGCGCGGCGCGAATTTGCCCGCGTTGCTCGAATCGCGCATCCTGATTCTGGACGGCGCGATGGGCACGATGATCCAGCGCTACAAGCTCGACGAAGCCGCGTATCGCGGCGAGCGCTTCAAGGACTATCCGCGCGACATCAAGGGCAACAACGAGTTGCTGTCGATCACGCAGCCGCAGATCATCAGCGAGATTCACGAGCAGTATCTCGCGGCGGGCGCCGACATCATCGAGACGAACACGTTCGGGGCGACGACCGTCGCGCAGGGCGACTACGGCATGGAAGATCTCGCCGTCGAGATGAACCGCGAATCGGCGAAGCTCGCACGCGCCGCGTGCGACAAGTACTCGACGCCCGACAAGCCGCGCTTCGTGGCGGGCGCGATCGGACCGACGCCGAAAACCGCGAGCATCTCGCCCGACGTCAACGATCCGGGCGCGCGCAACGTCACATTCGACGAACTGCGCGCCGCGTACTACGAGCAGGCGAAGGCGCTGATGGAAGGCGGCGCGGACCTGTTCCTCGTCGAAACGATCTTCGACACGCTGAACGCCAAGGCCGCGCTCTTCGCGCTCGACGAACTGTTCGACGATACGGGCGAGCGGCTGCCTATCATGATCTCGGGCACGGTGACGGACGCGTCGGGGCGCATTCTGTCGGGCCAAACCGTCGAGGCGTTCTGGAACTCGCTGCGTCACGCGAAGCCGCTCACGTTCGGCCTGAACTGCGCGCTGGGCGCCGCGCTGATGCGCCCGTACATCGCCGAACTGGCGAAGCTGTGCGACACGTATGTGTCGTGCTATCCGAATGCCGGTTTGCCCAACCCGATGAGCGACACGGGCTTCGACGAACTGCCCGCCGACACATCCGGCCTCCTGAAGGAATTCGCGCAAGCGGGCCTCGTGAACATCGCGGGCGGCTGCTGCGGCACGACGCCCGAACACATCGCGGCAATCGCGAAAGCGCTGAACGACGTGAAGCCGCGCAAGTGGCCGAGCCAGTATCGCGACGCCGCCTGAGCTGCCAGAGGCCACCTGAGGCCCCCTGGGCCGCCGCCAGCACGATCCATCGCACGAAACCCGCAGCACTGACGAACCACGCACACGAACCATGACCGATCACACGATGCGCCTTTCCGGCCTCGAGCCGTTCAACGTCACTTCGGGGACGCTCTTCATCAACGTCGGCGAACGCACGAACGTGACGGGATCGAAGGCGTTCGCGCGGATGATCCTGAACGGCCAGTTCGACGAAGCGCTCGCCGTCGCGCGTCAGCAGGTCGAAAACGGCGCGCAGGTCATCGACGTCAACATGGACGAAGCGATGCTCGATTCGAAGGCGGCGATGGTGCGCTTCATGAATCTGATCGCGTCGGAGCCGGACATCGCGCGCGTGCCGATCATGATCGATTCGTCGAAGTGGGATGTGATCGAAGCGGGCCTGAAGTGCGTGCAAGGCAAGGCGATCGTCAACTCGATCTCGCTGAAGGAAGGCAAGGAACAGTTCGTCCATCACGCAAAGCTCATTCGCCGCTATGGCGCAGCAAGTGTGGTGATGGCGTTCGATGAAACCGGCCAGGCCGACACGTTCGCGCGCAAGACGGAAATCTGCAAGCGCTCGTACGACATTCTCGTCAATGAAGTGGGCTTTCCGCCCGAAGACATCATCTTCGATCCGAACATCTTCGCGGTCGCGACGGGCATCGAAGAGCACAACAACTATGCCGTCGACTTCATTGAGGCAACGCGCTGGATCAAGCAGAACCTGCCGTATGCTAAGGTGAGCGGCGGCGTGTCGAACGTGTCGTTCTCGTTCCGCGGCAACGACCCCGTGCGCGAGGCGATCCACACCGTGTTCCTGTATCACGCCATTCAGGCGGGCATGGACATGGGCATCGTCAACGCGGGCCAGCTCGGCGTGTATGCCGACCTCGACACGGAGTTGCGCGAGCGCGTCGAAGACGTCGTGCTGAATCGCCGCGACGACGCCACCGACCGCCTGCTCGAAATCGCCGACAAGTTCAAGGCAGGCGCCGCGAAGAAAGAAGAGAACCTCGAATGGCGCAATCAGCCCGTCGAGCAGCGTCTCGCGCATGCGCTCGTGCACGGCATCACGAACTTCATCGTCGAAGACACGGAAGAAGCGCGCGCGAAAATCATGGACGCTGGCGGCCGCCCGATCAACGTGATCGAAGGGCCGCTGATGGACGGCATGAACGTCGTCGGCGATCTGTTCGGTCAGGGCAAGATGTTCCTGCCGCAAGTGGTGAAGTCGGCGCGCGTAATGAAGCAGGCCGTCGCGCACCTGATTCCGTTCATCGAAGAAGAAAAGCGCCAGCTCGCCGAAGCGGGCGGCGACGTGCGCGCGAAAGGCAAGATCGTCATCGCGACCGTGAAGGGCGACGTGCACGACATCGGCAAGAACATCGTGTCGGTGGTGCTTCAGTGCAATAACTTCGAAGTGGTCAACATGGGCGTGATGGTCCCGTGCAACGAGATCCTCGCGAAGGCAAAGGTGGAAGGCGCGGACATCATCGGGCTGTCGGGGCTGATCACGCCGTCGCTCGAAGAAATGGCTTATGTCGCGTCGGAAATGCAGCGCGACGACTATTTCCGCGTGAAGAAGATTCCGCTGCTGATTGGCGGCGCGACCACGTCGCGCGTGCATACGGCCGTGAAGATCGCGCCGCATTACGAAGGCCCTGTCGTGTACGTGCCGGATGCGTCGCGTTCGGTGTCGGTGGCGTCGAATCTGCTATCGGACGAAGGCGCGGCGAAGTATCTCGACGAACTCAAATCCGACTACGACCGCATCCGCAACCAGCACGCGAACAAGAAAGCGCTGCCCCTCGTCACGCTCGCCGAAGCGCGCGCGAACAAGACGAAGATCGACTGGAGCGCGTATCAGCCCGTGAAGCCCAAGTTCATCGGCCGCCGCGTGTTCAAGAACTTCGACTTGAACGAACTCGCGAACTACATCGACTGGGGTCCGTTCTTTCAGACGTGGGATCTCGCCGGTCCCTATCCCGCCATCCTCAATGACGAGATCGTCGGCGAATCGGCGCGGCGCGTGTTCTCGGACGGCAAATCGATGCTGTCGCGGCTGATCCAGGGCCGATGGCTCACCGCCAACGGCGTGATCGCGCTGCTGCCCGCGAACACCGTCAACGACGACGACATCGAAATCTACACGGACGAATCGCGCAGCGAAGTTGCGATGACGTGGCGCAACGTGCGCCAGCAGAGCGTGCGCCCCGTGGTGGACGGCGTGATGCGGCCGAACCGGTCGCTCGCCGACTTCATCGCGCCGAAAGATTCGGGCGTGGCCGACTATATCGGCATGTTCGCGGTCACGGCGGGTCTGGGCGTCGATGTGAAGGAAAAGCAGTTCGAGCAGGATCACGACGACTACAGCGCGATCATGCTGAAGGCGCTCGCCGACCGCTTCGCGGAAGCGTTCGCCGAAGCGATGCACGCGCGCGTGCGCCGCGACCTGTGGGGCTACGCGCAGGGCGAGAACTTGTCGAACGACGAGATGATCGCCGAGCAATACCGCGGCATCCGCCCGGCGCCCGGCTATCCGGCGTGCCCGGATCACCTCGTCAAGCGCGACATGTTCAACGTGCTGCAAGCCGGCGAAATCGGCATGAGCGTGACGGAATCGCTCGCGATGCTGCCAGCGGCGAGCGTGTCCGGCTTCTACCTCGCGCATCCCGACAGCACCTACTTCTCGGTCGGCAAGATCGGCGAAGACCAGTTGGAGGACTACGCGCGGCGCATGGCGCTGTCGAAGGCGGACGCGCAGCGCGCGCTCGCGCCGCTGCTGTGACGCGTGGCGGCAGGCGTCGGGCGGCGTCGGGCGGCAGGACTATATCGCGCGCCGTAGGCTGAATATTTCAGGCTGAAAGCACAGCGAATAATTTCGGCTTTGTAGACTGGACGGGCAGTATCTGCCGAACCGCCAGACGCGACGGGAAAAACGCGTCGGCCCAACGACTTGCAACCGTCAACGGAGAAAATCGTATGAAGAAGCTGACGCTGATGTTGACCGCGTTATCGCTTGCCGCCCTCGGAACGATCGCCGAGGCTCAACCGGGCGCGCCCGGCGGATCGAGCGCCGTGAGCTCTTACTCGCCGCCCACCGTGAAGCATGTGAAAAAGCCGAAAAAGCAGAAGCCGAAGAAAGATGCGAGCGCGCCGGGAGCCGCGCCGGGAGCCGCCAGCCAGTAACGGGCGGGAGCGCGCCAGCAGCGCCGCAATGAAAAAGCCCGTCGTTCGACGGGCTTTTTCATTTCCGGACGGGCATTGCAGCACTCGTCGAGCGCTTCGGCGCCGCGAACCTTGCGCCGCAAGACGCAGTAAAGCGCAGCACAACGCAATCACGCGATCCGCGAACCCATGCCGCTCAGGCGGCGCGTCCGCTACGCGTCAGATACCCCAAACGATATCCGTATTCTCCTTCTGCGCGGCGCGCAGCATGTCGAGAAACGGAAATGCCCGCTGCGCGAGGCCGACGGGAAGCTCGTGGTGCTCGTGGCCGTCTTCGCCTTCGTGGAAGTGGCCTTCATGCTCGGCGCGCTCCTGCTTGTCGGTAACGATGGCCGCTTCGAGCCTGGAGATCGCCACGCCCAGTTCGTCGTGATTGATCACGCCGCGCGGGCCAAGCCGCTTGCCGATGATGCCGAGCAGGTACTGAGCGAGATTCTCCAGCATCACGACATCGGGCGCGGAGCGGCATTTGAAAGTAATCAGCATGATGACGGTTCCCTTTTCGTTATGGTGGCTTCTCGCGCGGCCAGCCGCATGACGCTCGCGACAACCAGCCGCACGGGTTCCGTTGGCGCGCCCACCCGCCCTCTGACGGCGGGCTGACGGCTACGGCCCTTGCTGGGCATCTCATTGGACATATTAGCACCTGCTAAAATCCGGCTTGACGGAAAAAGCTCGCTGCCGTGCGCCCGGGCACGCTGCGCCGCATCGTGGCCACACCTACGCCGCCCACGGTGCGCGCCGCGACAGTCGCCTGCTGCGGCGCTCCCGCGCCACGCGGTTTCGCAGCGGGCGCTCAAGCACTTTCCACGCCGTCGGCGGCTGTGTTCGCCGCTCGCGGCGCTGCCCCGCTTCATCGGACTGCCTTACTGGACTCGCAACAAGCATGCTGCCTGCACACAAACACACTCTCGAAACCCTGTTGACCGACGTGGTCAAGCAGGTCGCCCAGGCCACTCAAGGTGCATCCGAAGCCGCGTTCGTCACGCCCGCCATCACGCTCGAGCGACCCAAGGTCGCCGCGCACGGCGACGTCGCGAGCAACGTCGCGATGCAGCTGGCCAAGCCGCTGCGCGCCAATCCGCGCCAGCTCGCGCAGCAGATCGTCGACGCGCTGCCCGCCCACCCGCTCGCACAGGGCCTCGTCGAGAGCGCCGAAGTGGCCGGTCCCGGCTTCATCAACCTGCGCCTGTCGGCGGCTTCGAAGCAGGCCGTGATCGGCGCCGTGTTTGCGCAGCGCGAAGCGTTCGGCCGCTCGGACCGCGAAGCCGGCAAGCGCGTGCTGGTCGAGTTCGTGTCGGCCAATCCGACGGGCCCGCTGCACGTCGGCCACGGCCGCCAGGCCGCGCTCGGCGACGCCGTATCGAACGTGCTCGCGTCGCAGGGCTACGGCGTGCATCGCGAGTTCTACTACAACGACGCCGGCGTGCAGATCGGCAACCTCGCTATCTCGACGCAGGCGCGCGCCCGCGGCCTCAAACCCGGCGACGCCGGCTGGCCGGAAGCCGCGTACAACGGCGAATACATCGCCGACATCGCGCGCGACTACCTGAACGGCGAAACCGTGTCGGCCAGCGACGGCGAGCCCGTCAAGGGCGCGGGCGACGCCGACGACCTCGAAGCGATCCGCCGCTTCGCCGTCGCTTATTTGCGTCGTGAGCAGGATATGGACCTGCGGGCGTTCGGCGTGAAGTTCGACCAGTACTACCTCGAATCGTCGCTGTACACGGAAGGCCGCGTCGAGAAGACGGTGAACGAGCTGATCGCGGCGGGCAAGACCTACGAGCAGGAAGGCGCGCTGTGGCTGCGCACCACCGACGACGGCGACGACAAGGACCGCGTGATGCGCAAGTCCGACGGCACGTACACGTACTTCGTGCCCGACGTCGCGTATCACGAGACGAAGTGGGAACGCGGCTTCACGAAGGTCATCAACATCCAGGGCTCGGACCACCACGGCACGATCGCGCGCGTGCGCGCGGGGCTGCAGGGTCTCGGCATCGGCATTCCGAAGGGCTATCCCGATTACGTGCTGCACAAGATGGTCACCGTGATGCGCGACGGCCAGGAAGTGAAGATCTCTAAGCGCGCGGGCAGCTATGTGACGGTGCGCGACCTGATCGAATGGTCGGGCGGGGCCGCGCCGGGCCAGGAAGCCGCGCCCGATCTGCTCGACGAAGAAACCATCCGCCGCGGCCGCGATGCCGTGCGTTTCTTCCTGATCTCGCGCAAGGCCGACACGGAGTTCGTGTTCGACGTCGACCTCGCGCTCAAGCAGAACGACGAGAACCCGGTGTATTACGTGCAGTACGCGCACGCGCGCATCTGCTCGGTGATCGGCGAATGGAAGTCGCGCTATGCCGGCGATGAGCTGATGCTGCCGTCCTTCGACCTGTCGCCGCTCGACAGCGAGCGCGCGATGGCGCTGCTGCAGAAGCTCGCCGAGTTCCCCGACATGCTGACGCACGCGGCCGAAGAGCTTGCGCCGCACGCGGTCGCGTTCTATCTGCGCGATCTCGCGGGCGAATTTCACTCGTTCTACAATGCCGAACGCGTTCTCGTCGACGACCAGACGCAGCGCAATGCACGCATCGCGCTGCTTGCCGCGACGCGTCAGGTGCTGGCGAACGGCCTCGCTGTGATCGGCGTGTCGGCACCCGCCAAAATGTAATCTCCGCGCGGTTTAATCGCACTTAAACCGGGACGATGAGGGGATGACCGTCGCTATAATCGACGGTCATTCCAGACCTCCTTTTGCAGGTGAATTAGACGATGGCAAAACCACGCCGCACTACAAAGCAGCAGTCGAAGCAAACCGGGGGCACTTTTCTCGGCATCGTGCTGGGCCTGATCGTCGGCCTGGCCATCGCGGTGGTGGTGGCGCTCTACATCACGCGCGCGCCCACGCCGTTCGTCGCGAAGGTGGCGCCGCCCGCCGCATCGGATACGGGCGCGAGCCAGCCGCAATACGACCCGAACCGTCCGCTGCAAGGCAAGAGCCCCGGCCAGCCGGTGCCGCAAGCCGCGCAGCCCGCGCCGACCAACACGGCGCCGGGCCAGACCACCAATCAGTCGCAGTCGTCGGGCATGCTCGAAGAGCCGCAGATCGTCGAAGTGCCGCCGTCGAACAACAACGGCGTCGCCGTCGCACCGAAGCCCGCTCAGGACAACGGCGCGACCACGGCGATGAACCAGCCGAAGAAGCCGCCGCAGGCCACCAGCGCGCCGAGCGTCGCGAATAACCCGACGCAGCCGCCCAAGGCCGGCTCGACGCCGAACGCGAACGGCACGGCGCCTTCCGCCAACGACGCGAACACGGGCTATCTGCTGCAGGTCGGCGCCTACAAGACAGCCGCCGATGCCGAGCAGCAGCGCGCGCGGCTCGCCTTCCAGGGCTTCGAATCGAAGGTCACGCAGCGCGATGCGGGCGGTGTGACGTACTATCGCGTGCGGATCGGCCCGTTCTCGAAGTTCGAGGAAATGAACACCACGCGGCAGCGCCTGTCGGATGCGGGCGTCGACACGGCGGTGATCCGCTTCACGAAGCAATGAGTCACGCGCGGTAATGGTTGTCGCGCGCCGCCGCTGAACCTTCGGCGCGCGGCGCGAGTCTCATGTGCGGCAGACGCCTGCCGACGAACTTGTAGCGGTGGCGGCGCGTGCCAGCCCGCCGCCGTTACTCTCCCTGATTGGGTTCACAAGACATGAAAAAACTGCTGAGCATTCTGTTCCTCTCTTTCGGCATCGTCGCGAGCGCGGCGCATGCTTCGCCCGCCGCGCCCGTCGCCGGCAAGGACTATACGACGCTGTCTACGCCGCAGCCCGTCGAGGCACCCGCCGGCAAGATCGAAGTGATCGAG
The DNA here is from genome assembly GCA_001319865.1 of Burkholderia sp. E7m39. GTDB lineage: Bacteria > Pseudomonadota > Gammaproteobacteria > Burkholderiales > Burkholderiaceae > Paraburkholderia > Paraburkholderia bengalensis. The sequence goes on from BBSL01000033.1 coordinate 44,751, forward strand.
TTCATGTGGTACGGCTGCCCGCACTGCAACGAGTTCGACCCGTATCTGGAAGCGTGGATCAAGAAGCAGGGCCCGGACGTCGTGTTCAAGCGCGTGCCCGTCGCCTTCCGCGACGACTTCATCCCGCACTCGAAGCTCTATCACGCCGTCGACGCCCTCGGCCTCGCGAACCAGCTGACGCCGGACATCTTCCATGAAATCCACGCCAACAAGAACTATCTGCTGACGCCGGAAGATCAGGCCAAATTCCTCGCCACCAAAGGCGTCGACCCGAAGAAGTTCATGGACGCGTACAACTCGTTCTCGACGCAAAGCGCGCTTCAGCGCGACAAGAAGCTGATCGACGACTTCAAAATCGACGGCGTGCCCACATTGGCCGTGCAAGGCAAGTACGAAACGGGTCCGGCGCAGACCAACAGCTTGCCGGGCACGATCCAGGTGCTCGACTACCTGGTCGCCCAGATCCGCGCGAAGAAGATGTAATTCCGCGCGCGCCGGCATGAGTTCACCGCTGAAGGTCTTCATCACCGGCGCGTCCAGCGGCATTGGCGAAGCGCTCGCCGCCGAATATGCGCGGCGCGGCGCGATTCTCGGGCTCGTCGCCCGCCGCGGCGACGCCCTCGCCGCGTTCCAGCAGTCCCACTCCCAGAACACCGTGTCCGTGTATCGCGTCGACGTGCGCGACGCGGATGCGCTCGTGCGCGCCGCGCAGCAGTTCGTCGCCGAACACGGCTGCCCTGACATCGTGATTGCGAACGCGGGCATCAGCCGTGGCGGGGTCACCGGTCACGGCGATCTGCAGACGTTCCGCGACGTGATGGACGTCAACTATTTCGGCATGGTCGCCACCTTCGAGCCCTTCGCGCAGGCCATGGTGGACGCGCGCAAAGGCACGCTCGTGGGCCTCGGCAGCGTGGCGGGCGTGCGCGGGCTGCCGGGCTCGGGCGCATACAGCGCGTCGAAATCGGCGGCGCTGAAGTATCTGGAGGCGCTGCGCGTCGAGATGCGGCCGTTTGGCGTGTCGGTCGTGACGATCGCGCCCGGCTACATTCGCACGCCGATGACGGCGCACAATCCGTACGCGATGCCGTTTCTGATGGACGCCGACCGTTTCGCCGCGAAGGTCGCCGATGCCATCGCGCGCAAGAAGCGCTTCGCGATCTTCCCGTGGCAGATGCGTTTCGCGGCGATGCTGCTGCACGTCGCGCCCCGCTGGCTCTACGACGCCGTGTTCGAAAAAGCCCCGCGCAAGCCGCGCGCCGCGCAGTAGCGCATGGCCACGCGTGTCGTCGATGCAGCCGGTATCGAACACGCGAAGGCGAAACGCGGCGCGCGCATCGTGTCGCTGGTGCCGAGCCTCACCGAACTTCTCTTTGCTCTGAAGCTGGATGCGCAGATCGTCGGGCGCACGGGCTTTTGCGTGCATCCGCGCGACAAGGTGCGCAATGTGCCGAAAGTCGGCGGCACGAAGGCCGTGAAAATCGATGCCGTGCGCGCGCTGCAGCCCACGCATCTGCTCGTCAACATCGACGAGAACGAGCGCGACACCGTCGATCAGTTGCGTGCGTTCGTGCCGCATGTCGTCGTCACGCACCCGCTCGCGCCTCATGACAACTTCGCGGTGTACGCGCTGCTCGGCGCGATCTTCGACCGCGAGGACGAAGCGCGTGAATTGAGCCGGCAGCTTCGTTCGCAGCTCGACGCGTGCGCGTCCCGCGCGTGGCCGCAGCAAAACGTGCTGTACGCGATCTGGCGCGAACCATGGATGACCGTCGCGCGCGACACCTACATCGCCTCGATGCTGCGCCTCGTGAACTGGCAAACATTGCCGGACCTGCAAGGCGGCGAGCGCGGCGCGGCACGCTATCCTTCGTTCGATCTCGACGCCGCGTGGATTCGCAACGCCGATCGCGTGCTGCTGTCGAGCGAACCGTATCGCTTCACGCGGCAGCACGCCGACGCGCTCTTGCGCGACGCACGTTTTCAGGGCAAGCGGATCGAATTGATCGACGGCGAAATGGTGTCGTGGTACGGCTCGCGCGCGATCGACGGCATCGCGTATCTTCGGGATTACGCCAGCCGTTAGCCGGGAATCCGTGGCCATATGGATATGCGGATTCAATTGTTGTCGCTGTTGAAAGCGTTCGATAAGCTTGCGCCAGAGCCGGCGAAACCGCGACACGCGGCTGTGACGCGCTGCGCCGGCGCAGAAACCGTATCAGAATGACCAGCGTGAAAGCACCCGCCCGGAGCGCGTGAAACACAACGTCATCGCACGCCGCCCCGCCACGAACAATTCGAAATCCCGGGAGATCTTATGCGTTTCAAGTTGCTTGCCGCCGCCGCGGCGCTGACGGCCGTTATCACCGCGCCTGCGCTCACCGTCGCAAAACCGCTCACCGTGTGCACGGAATCGAGCCCCGACGGCTTCGACGTCGTTCAGTACAACTCGCTCGTCACGACCAACGCGTCGGCGGATGTGATCTTCAATTCGCTCGTGTCGTACGACGAAGCTGCGAAGAAAGTCGCGCCCTCGCTCGCCGACAAATGGGACGTAAGCGCCGACGGCCTCACGTACACGTTCCATCTGCGCCCGAACGTGCAGTTCCAGACCACCGACTACTTCAAGCCCTCGCGGCCGCTGAACGCCGACGACGTCGTCTTCACGTTCAACCGCATGCTCGACGACAACAACCCGTGGCACAAGGTGGCGGGCGCAAGCGGCTTTCCGCATGCGCAGTCGATGGGGCTCGTGAAGCTGATCAAGTCGGTATCGAAAGTCGACGACAACACGGTGAAGTTCGAACTGAACGAGCCGAACGCCACCTTCGTGTCGATCCTGACGATGGGTTTCGCGTCGATCTATTCCGCCGAATACGCGGACCAGTTGCTGAAGGCGGGCAAGCAGGCCGATCTGAACGCGAGCCCGATCGGCACAGGGCCGTTCATGCTGAAGAGCTACACGAAAGATTCGATCATCCGCTATGACGTGAACCCGACTTACTGGGGGCCGAAGCCGAAGATCGACCGGCTGATCTACGCGATCACGCCCGACGCCGCCGTGCGCGCGCAAAAGGTGAAGGCGGGCGAATGCCAGATCGCGCTGTCGCCGAAGCCGCAGGATATCGCCGACGCGAAGAAAGACAAGTCGCTCGCCGTCGTGCAGACGCCCGCGTTCATGACGGCGTTCGTCGCGCTGAACACGCAGAAAAAGCCGCTCGATAACCAGAAAGTGCGCGCCGCGCTGAACATGGCGTTCGATCGCACGTCGTATCTGAAGGCCGTGTTCGACAACACGGCGACGCCTGCGAACAATCCGTATCCGCCGAATACATGGAGCTACGACAAGGCCGTAAAGCCGTGGCCTTACGACACCGAGAAGGCCAAAAAGCTGCTCGCCGATGCGGGTTACCCGAACGGCTTCGAAACGACGATCTGGGTGCGTCCGAACGGCAGCGTGCTGAATCCGAACCCCAAGGCGGGCGCCGAAATGCTGCAGGCGGACTTCGCGAAGATCGGCGTGAAGGCCGAGGTGAAGGTGATCGAATGGGGCGAGCTGATCAAGCAGGCCAAGCAGGGACAGCACGACACGCTGTTCATGGGCTGGGCAGGCGACAACGGCGACCCGGACAACTATCTGTCGCCGCTTTTCAGCTGCAACGCGGTGAAGTCGGGGATCAACTTTGCGCGGTACTGCGACCCCGAACTCGACAAGCTGATCGCGCAAGGCAAGGAAACCGCAGACCAAAGCAAGCGCACGAAAGCGTATGAAGCCGCGCAGCAGATCATCCACGACGAGGCGCTGTGGATTCCGCTCGGTTATCCGACGGCGGCCGCCATCACGCGGACGAACGTGAGCGGCTATCGCGTCAGTCCGTTCGGCCGGCAGAATTTCGGAGCGGTGACAGTGCAGTAAGCACGTATCGCGACGCGCATGCAAAAAAGCCCGGTTCTTCCGGGCTTTTTTCATCTGGAGCGCGCTTGCCGTTACTTCACGTTCTTGAAGCGGATCACGCCATCGTCGCCCGTGAGCCGTTTCAATTCGCCTTGCAGCCACAGCAGATGCAAATGCGCGAGCGCCTCGCCCATCGCGAACGTCATCTGGTGAATATCGAGCTCGCGCTTGAACATGATCGGCACGATATCGGCGGCGCTGCACGGCTTCGCAGCGCACGCGTCGCGCACTTCCGCGAGCCGCGCCGCGTGGTGATCGCGCAATTGCCCGATGCGCGTGTGCAAGCCGCGAAACGGCCTGCCGTGCGACGGCAGCACCAACGTATCGGCGGCCATCGTTTCGTAGCGGCCAAGCGAACCGAGATACAACGCGAGCGGATTGCCTTCCGGCTCGATATCGAACACCGACACGTTCGTCGAAATGCGCGGCAGCACCATGTCGCCGGAAATCAGCACGCCGTCGGCCGCCGAATGCAGCGCGCAATGTTCGGGCGAATGGCCGAAGCCCGTCACGACGCGCCACGCGCGCCCGCCGATCGCCACCGCGTCGCCTTCGCGCAGACGCCGGTATTGGCCCGGCACCGACGGCACGAGGGTCGAGTAGTAGCTCTTGCGATTGCGCAGCTTGTCGAGCGACGCCTCGTCGGTCAGGCCATGCCGCGCGAAATGCCGCGCCGCGCCCTCGCCGCCCGCATTCGAGCCGTCGCCCGCGGCCATCACGCGGCCCAGCATGTACTCGCCGAGCGTGATCCACAGACGCACGTTCCAGCGCTTCTGGTCGCCGCCTTCGCACAGCCAGCTCGCGAGACCGAGGTGATCCGGATGGCAGTGCGTGACGATCACGCGCAGCACGGGCAATCCTTCCAGCACGGTGTCGAACAGTTTTTCCCAGTTCGCCTTGATCTCATCCGACGCGATGCCGCAATCGACGATCGTCCAGCCCTTCTGCCCGTCGATCTCGTCGCGCAGCAGCCACAGATTGATGTGATCGAGCGCGAACGGCAGCGGCATGCGCAGCCAGTAGACGCCCGGCGCGACTTCCTGCGTCGTGCCGGCGGCGGGCATCGTGTCGGCGAACGGGTAGTCGAGTTGGTGTTCGAGAGCATTCATCGTGGGTTTCCTTCGTCGGCCGCATGCCGCATCGCTGCTTTATCGCTGTGTTGCTGCCGCAAGATCGCGTCGGCGCGGCGTGGTTGCGCTTTGTTCAGGTTGACGATAACGTAAACGTCGATTCTAGCGTTCAATCCGTTTCCGTGCGCGCTCGCCGGAAAGTCCGACGGAAACCCGGCGACGCACCCAACATCCAACGATGAACACCCAATACACGATTACCGAACTGGCGCGCGAATTCGACGTGACGCCGCGAGCGATCCGCTTCTACGAAGACCAGGGTTTACTCTCACCGAGCCGCGAAGGATCGGGCGGTCTGCGCCGCGTGTACTCGGGCCGCGACCGCACCCGGCTGCGGCTGACGCTGCGCGGCAAGCGCCTTGGCTTCACGTTGTCGGAGATTCGCGATCTGCTCGACCTGTACGACTCGCCGACGGATACCGTGCCGCAATTGCAGGCGTTTCTCGCGACGGTGGTCAGGCACCGCGAAGTGCTGGAGCGTCAGCGGGAAGATCTCAACGCGACGCTCGAGGACCTCGCGCAGTACGAAGCACAGGCGCGCACGCTGCTCGAAAAGGGCGAGCGCGGCGACGGCTACCGTAAGGAGGCGAACGCCGGCACGACGACACGTTGAAAGAAAAATCCTGATCGAAAGATCGGACGACGAACCCGGCATTTGGCGCGACGTTGAATGAAGATGCGCCGAACGCCGTGCAACAGGCTTCAACTGACATTGCGCTGGCGCCGCGCCCAAAAGGCTGGAATGCGTCTCGCGAGCGCGCCCGACGATACAATCTCGGGAGTCTTCACGACATTGAGCGAACCCTGAGCGAATGCACGGTCGACATGAATCACTTTCCCAAACTGCTGTCGTCACAGATCGGCTTCGACGTCGCGGAGACGCTGCTCGCGGGGTTTGACCGGCACTATTGCATCTTCCGCGAAGCCGCGATCCGCGCGAAAGACCTGTTCGAAGCCGGCGACTGGCACGGCCTGCAGAAGCTCGCGCGCGAGCGCATCACGTCGTATGACGAGCGCGTGCGCGAGTGCATCGAAAAGCTCGAAGACGAATACGACGCGGAGAACATCGGCGACGATGTCTGGCAGCAGATCAAGCTGCACTACATCGGCCTGCTGACGACGCACCGCCAGCCCGAATGCGCGGAGACGTTCTTCAATTCGGTGTGCTGCCATATCCTGCATCGCTCGTACTTCAACAACGATTTCATCTTCGTGCGGCCCGCGATTTCGACCGAGTACATCGAGAACGACGAGCCGGCCGCGAAATCGACGTATCGCGCTTACTATCCGGGCAAGGACGGGCTCGCCGAAACGCTGGAGCGCATCGTCACGAACTTCCAGCTGAATCCGCCGTTCGAGAACCTGACGCGCGACGTGGCGTGCGTGATAGAGGCGCTGCGCGATAATTTCGGCACGTTCGTCGAAGCGCCCAATTTCCAGATTCACGTGCTGTCGTCGCTGTTCTTCCGCAACAAGGCGGCGTATATCGTCGGCCGCATCATCAACGGCGACGCGATGATGCCGTTCGCGCTGCCCATCCACCATATGAAGCCGGGCCTGCTCGCGCTCGACGCCTTGCTTTGCAAGCGCGATCAGCTGCTGATCATTTTCAGCTTCGCGCATTCGTACTTTCTCGTCGATATGGAAGTGCCGTCCGCGTACGTGGAATTTCTCGGTACGCTGCTGCAGGGTAAACCGAAGGCGGAAATCTACACGTCGCTGGGTTTGCAGAAGCAGGGCAAGAACCTCTTCTATCGCGATCTGCTGCGGCATCTGAAGCATTCCAGCGACCGCTTCATCATCGCGCCCGGCATCAAGGGCATGGTGATGATCGTGTTCACGCTGCCGTCGTTCCCGTACGTGTTCAAGGTCATCAAGGACGCATTTCCGCCGCCGAAAGAGACGACGCGCGAACAGGTGATCGGCAAGTATCAACTGGTGAAGCGCCACGACCGTGTGGGACGCATGGCCGACACGCTCGAATATTCGAGCGTCGCGCTGCCGCTGTCGCGACTCGACGACGCGCTCGTGCGCGAACTGCAAACGCAAGCGCCGTCGATGCTCGAATACGAGGGCGGCAATCTCGTCATCAAGCATTTGTATATCGAACGGCGCATGGTGCCGCTCAACCTCTATCTGCAGAACGGCAGCGCTGCCGACATCGACCACGGCATCGAGGAATACGGCAACGCGGTGAAGGAACTGATGCAGGCGAACATCTTCCCCGGCGACATGCTGTACAAGAACTTCGGCGTGACGCGGCACGGGCGCGTCGTGTTCTACGACTACGACGAAATCGAGTATCTGACCGACTGCAACGTGCGCGCCGTGCCGCCAGCGCGCAACGAAGAAGACGAGCTGTCGGGCGAGCCGTGGTACTCCGTCGGTCCGCACGATATTTTTCCGGAGACATACGGCACGTTTTTGCTCGGCGATCCGCGCGTGCGCGAGTCTTTCCTCAAGCATCACGCGGATTTCTTCGATCCCGCGCTCTGGCAAAAGCACAAGGATCACCTGCTACGCGGAGAATTACCCGATTTTTATCCGTACGACCGCGGCTTGCGCTTCAGCGTGCGCTACCCCGAACGGTTCGCGACGGACCAACCCACCAGTCACGCTGCCGAGGCGGACACGGCAGCGGCGCGCGCCGCATGAACGAGCGCGCATCCGCCATTGAACAACACCAACACTGGACAACCAGACCAAGTCGGAACGAATCATGACTACGAACGCATCCTCCGCTCATCCCCTCGCACATCTGTTCGCGAACAACGACGCGTGGGTCACGCACAAGCTCGAAGAAGATCCCGAGTTCTTCTCGCGCCTCGCGCATCAGCAGGCGCCTGAATATCTGTGGATCGGCTGCGCGGATTCGCGCGTGCCCGCCAACGAGATCATCGGCCTCCCGCCGGGCGAAGTGTTCGTTCACCGCAACATCGCGAACGTCGTCGTGCACTCGGATCTGAACTGCCTGTCCGTCGTGCAGTTCGCCGTCGATCTGCTGAAGATCAAGCACATCATGGTGGTCGGCCACTACGGCTGCTCGGGCGTCGGCGCGGCGCTGCACGGCCGGCGCGTCGGTCTCGCCGACAACTGGCTGCATCACGTGCAGGACGTGCGCTCGAAGCACGCCGCGCTGCTCGAAGAATGGCCGATGGGCGAAGCGCGCCATCGCCGGCTGGTCGAGCTGAACACGATCGAGCAGGTCGTCAACGTGTGCCGCACGACGATCATCAACGATGCGTGGGCGCGCGGCCAGGACCTCACCATTCACGGCTGGGTCTACGGCGTGCATGACGGCCGCGTGCGCGATCTCGGCATGACGGTGAAAGACCCCGCGAAGCTGGAAGAGACTTACACGAATTGCGTCGCGGCCGTGTCCGCGAGCCGCGCGCATTCGACCGATCTCGACATGGTCGCCGCCGATGCCGCGAAGCTCGACGGCGTGGCCGCTGCCGTTCACGGTGTTATCAAGGAGCTGAAACATGAGTGAGACAAACAAAGATCCCATCGTCATCGTTTCCGTCGCGCGTACGCCGATGGCGGCGTTTCAAGGCGATTTCGCGTCGCTGACGGCGCCGCAACTCGGCGCAATCGCGATTAAGGCGGCTGTCGAGCGCGCGGGGCTCAAGCCCGAGCAGATCGACGAAGCCGTGATGGGCTGCGTGCTGCCCGCGGGCCAGGGCCAGGCGCCTGCGCGCCAGGCGGCGCTCGGCGCGGGGCTGCCGCTGTCGGTCGGCTCGACCACCGTCAACAAGATGTGCGGCTCCGGCATGCGCGCCGCGATGTTCGCGCACGACATGCTGACGGCCGGTTCCGTCGACGTGATCGTCGCGGGCGGCATGGAGAGCATGACGAACGCGCCGTATCTGCTGCCGAAGGCGCGTGGCGGCATGCGCATGGGCCACGGCCAGGTGCTCGATCACATGTTCCTCGACGGCCTCGAAGACGCGTACGACAAAGGCCGTCTGATGGGCACGTTCGCGGAAGAATGCGCGGGCTCGTTCGACTTCACGCGCGACGCGCAGGACAAGTTCGCGATCGAATCGCTGACGCGCGCAAAGCGCGCCAACGAAGACGGTTCGTTCGCGTGGGAAATCGCGCCCGTCACGCTCGAAGGCAAGAAAGGCAGCGTGACCGTCGAGCGCGATGAGCAGCCGTTCAAGGCGAATCTCGACAAAATCCCGACGCTCAAGCCCGCGTTCAGCAAGACGGGCACGGTGACGGCGGCGAACTCGTCGTCGATTAGCGATGGCGCGGCGGCACTCGTGATGATGCGCGAATCGACGGCGAAAAAGCTCGGCGTGACGCCGCTCGCGCGCGTCGTCGGCCATTCCACGTTCGCACAGGAACCGGCGAAGTTCACCACGGCGCCCGTCGGCGCGATCCGCAAACTGTTCGACAAGAACGGCTGGAAAGCGGAAGACGTCGATCTATACGAGATCAACGAGGCGTTCGCCGTCGTCACGATGGCCGCGATGAAAGAGCACAACCTGCCGCACGACAAGGTGAACGTGAACGGCGGCGCGTGCGCGCTCGGCCACCCGATCGGCGCATCGGGCGCGCGCATTCTCGTCACGCTGATCGGCGCGCTGAAGAAGCGCGGCGGCAAGCGCGGCGTCGCGAGCCTGTGCATCGGCGGCGGCGAGGCGACGGCGATGGGCGTCGAACTGATCTAACGAGGCGCGCGCGGCCCACCCGCGCGCAAAAGGACATGCGATGAAGACTGTGTTGATCGTAGGCGCGTCGCGCGGCATCGGCCGCGAGTTCGTCCGGCAATACGCGCACGACGGCTGGCGCGTGCTCGCCACGGCGCGCGACGCGCAATCGCTCGGCGAGCTCGTCGCGCTCGGCGCCGAGGCCTTTTCGCTCGATATCACCGCGCCTGAAGACATCGCCGCGCTCGGCTGGAAGCTCGACGGCGAGCGGCTCGACGCCGCCGTGATCGTGTCGGGTGTGTACGGCCCGCGCACGGAAGGCATCGAGACGATCACCGCCGAAGACTTCGACGCCGTGATGTCGACCAACGTGCGCGGTCCGATGCAGCTGATTCCCGTTCTGCTGCCGCTCGTCGAGGACGCGAACGGCGTGCTCGCCGTGCTGTCGAGCCGCATGGGCAGCATCAGCGAAGCGAGCGGCACGACGGGCTGGCTGTATCGCGCGAGCAAGGCCGCGTTGAACGACGTGCTGAAAGTGACGTCGCTGCAGACGCGCCGCGCCACCTGCGTGTCGCTGCATCCCGGCTGGGTGCGCACCGATATGGGCGGCGCGCAGGCGGCCGTCGATCCCGAGCACAGCGTGCGCGGCATGCGCGAGGTGCTTGCGCAGGCGGCCAGTTCGCCGGACCTGTTTCACGGCCGCTTTTTCCAGTACGACGGCACGGCGCTCGACTGGTAATTCGTCGGCCGGTTCGACTATCGATTCGACTGCCGTTCTGACCGATGAGCGCATCGAACGAGACATAACGAGGAGACACCCGCATGTTGCTCGATCAGGATCACCTGATGATCCGCGACGCCGTCCGCACTTTCGTGCGTGACGCGGTGACGCCGAACGCCGCGCAGTGGGACCGCGAGCGCACCTTTCCCGCCGACGTCCACCGGCAGCTCGCCGAACTCGGCGCGTACGGCGTGCTCGTGCCCGACGAATACGGCGGCGCGGGCCTCGATGCGCTGGCGCTGGCGGTGATACTCGAAGAAATCGCGGCGGGCGACGGCGGCACGTCCACGGCGATCTCCGTCAACAATTGCCCTGTCTGCAGCATTCTTCTGACCTATGGCAACGACCAGCAAAAGCGCGACTGGCTGACGCCGCTCGCGCGCGGCGAGATGCTCGGCGCGTTTTGTCTGACGGAACCGCAGGCGGGTTCGGACGCGTCGGCCCTGCGCACGACGGCCACGCGCGACGGCGATTCCTACGTGCTCAACGGCGTCAAGCAGTTCATCACCAGCGGCAAGAACGGCAACGTCGCGATCGTGATGGCCGTCACCGACAAAAGCGCGGGCAAGCGCGGCATCAGCGCGTTCATCGTTCCGACGGATACGCCGGGCTACGTCGTCGCACGCGTCGAGGACAAGCTCGGCCAGCATTCGTCGGATACCGCGCAGATCGTGTTCGAGAACTGCCGCGTGAGCGCCGCGAACCGGATCGGCGCCGAAGGCGAAGGGTACCGTATCGCGCTGTCGGGACTGGAAGGCGGCCGCATCGGCATTGCCGCGCAGAGCGTCGGCATGGCGCGCGCGGCGCTCGACGCGGCGCTCGCATACGCAAAAGAACGCGAAAGCTTCGGCCAGCCGCTGTTCGCGCATCAGGCCGTGCAATTCCGGCTCGCCGATATGGCGACACAACTCGAAGCCGCGCGCCAGCTGATCTGGCACGCAGCGGCGCTGAAGGACGCGGGCCAGCCCTGTCTGACGGAAGCGGCCATGGCGAAGCTGTTTGCTTCGGAAGCAGCCGAACGCATCTGCTCGGCCGCGCTGCAGATTCACGGCGGCTACGGCTATCTGAGCGATTTCCCCGTCGAGCGGATCTACCGCGACGTGCGGGTGTGCCAGATTTACGAAGGCACCAGCGACATCCAAAAGATTCTGATCGCGCGCGGACTTGGCTAAACCTTCTGACGATCTCAATGACTGCTTCATCAGCGAAACCAGGCCCGAAACCACGTCCCGCTGACTGCCCGTGCGGCGGCGCGGCGCCGAACGGCCGCGCCCCGGACAAACCGCCGCGTTTCATGGAGTGCTGCGGCCGCTATATCGACGGCGGCGCCGCCGCGCCGACCGCGCTCGAACTGATGCGCTCGCGCTACAGCGCCTATGTGCTCGGCGAATCCCAATATTTGCGCAACACTTGGGCGCCGCAAACCTGCCCCGCTGATCTCGACATCGATCCCGCCGCGCCCGACGCGCCGCGTTGGCTAGGTCTGCAAATCAAACGCTTCGCGCCGCTCGACACTACGCATGCCGAAGTGGAATTCGTCGCCCGCTACAAAGTCGGAGGACGCGCGCATCGGCTGCACGAATCCAGCCGCTTCGTCAGAGGCGACGACGGTCGCTGGCGCTATGTCGACGGCGACGTGAGCGATCGCTGACGCTGCGTTTTACGCTGCGTTGCAGCAGCGTATTCAATACCTTCTGCAAACCTCAAAAAAGGGCCGTTTCTGTAAGAAAATCAAGCTGTTGGATCGACGCCACGTCCCTCAATTTCCGATTCTTGCCGAACCGCCCCGAAGGCCGCATCTACAAAGCATGTCCGCACCTGTGGAGGCAGCAATTAGTGCCGCAAGGGGTTTGTACTGAATTGCACAAATATAAATTGGCGTGCCAGTATGAGCCTCACAGATGTTGCAGTGCTTCGTCGTGAGGTGGCGGCCCACCGCCCCCACAGGATGTCCCGACGCACCGCCCGTTGATTGCTTCAGCGGGCACGCGATCAAGGGCGTCGCGAAGCACTCACTTCGACGCGTCGGGGTCGCGTCGACCGGCTTCGGTTCATTCCAATGCGGTCTTGATCTGTCTGCCTGTGCGAATTGCGCGGCATGTGTGATCCTTTTGACCTTGATCCTTGGGGTGTCATCGAAGCGCAATCAGCCCGTACGGCCAGCCGTCAGGAAACCGGTCAGGGATGCTTCAGACGTTTTTGAGAGCAGGTGCAGCGGATGGTGTACAGCAAAGTTCTGATGGTATGTGCGATGTCGACAGCCTTCATGGCAAGCGCCGTGACGTTCGCGCACGCTGACCCGCTCGAAGGCGGCCCGCTCGGCCGCGCCCAGGTGCAGCGCCTGGCACTCGACGAAGACGGCTATCTCCCCGTCGTCAAGCTGACCGAACAGATCATTCGCATTCCCGTCGGCGGCGACAGTCAGGTCACGCTCGAAACCACCATCTACAAGCCGGACGGCGCGGGTCCGTTCCCGATGGTCGTGTTCAACCACGGCAAGATTCACGGCGATCCGCGCATGCAGACGCGCAGTGATCCCGTGTCGCTCGCGCGCGAATTCGTGCGGCGCGGCTATGTCGTCGTCGCGCCGAACCGCCAGGGTTTCGCGAATTCGGGCGGCGAGTACGTGCAGGACGGCTGCGACGTGACGCGCAACGGCATGAGCCAGGCCGCGGACGTCGCGGCAACCGTCGATTTCATGTCGAAGCAGAGCTATATCGACCCGCAGCACATCGTCGTGGCAGGCACGTCGCACGGCGGTCTCGCGACCATCGCCTACGGCACGAATCCGGCGCCTGGCGTGCGCGGCCTGATCAATTTCTCGGGCGGCCTGCGCCAGGACGCCTGCACCGACTGGCAAGGCAACCTGACCAACGCATTCGGCACGTACGGCGAAAAGACGCACGTGCCGTCGCTGTGGCTGTACGGCGACAACGATTCGATCTGGCCGTCGCAACTGGTCTCGCGGATGTACACGGCGTACACCGAGCACGCGCAAAACGTGGGCGCGACGGCGAAGATGGTCGATTTCGGCTCGTACAAGAACGACGCGCATCGTCTGGTCGGCGATCGCGACGGCGTGCGTGTGTGGTGGCCGTCGGTGGAAGCGTTCCTCGCGCGCATCGGCATGCCGACGGGCGTTCAGTATCGCGTCACCGAGCCGGCGCAACCGAAGGCGACGCACTTCGCTTCGATCGATGCCGTCGATTCCGTGCCGTTCGTCGACGAAGCGGGTCGCGCCGGTTATCGCAACTTCCTGCACCAGTATCCGAGCCGCGCGTTTGCTGTGTCCGATTCGGGCGCGTGGTCGTGGGCGGAAGGCGGCGATGATCCGATGTCCGTCGCGATCGCCAACTGCCAGAAGCAAAGCTCGGATCCGTGCCACCTGTACGCGGTGAACGATGCCGTCGTGTGGAAGGACGCTTCGACCCGCACAGCTGAAGCCGACGACGCCGATTCGCCCGCAAAGAACGGCGCCAAGCCCGCATTGGCTAGCCGCTGATCTCCGTATCGCCCGCCGCGTGCAGTGCGCGCCGGGCGTCCCCTGTCTCTCCGCAGCCCTCCTCCCGAGGCGCGCCGCCGCTGCCTCGAGCGCGCGCGTAATCTGCCGCGCCGGCATCCGCACCTGAATTCTCTCGCCCGTCCTCACCAATCTCGATGTGATAAGGATTGCCAAGGTTGCGTCGCTGCATCCGCGGTGAACAAACGCTCATCCGCCGAGCGAGGCTCCGGACGCGCAGCACGAGTTTCCAGCCACCCGGCACGGCGGTAGCGCTAAACCATACGTGCCCTGATTCCGCCCAATCCGCCCACGCAGCCCCAAATTTTTCTTTACAGGGGTGCGTGACATTGCCGTCGTCATCTACTGTCATCTGCGGCGTTTGAAAACGAACTGTCGCGAGCTGTCGACAACCACTGCAAGTCGCGCGCAGGCCCTTGAAAACACAGCATTTTCAGATAGTGCATCGCAGCGGATATCGCGCTAATCTCACTCCCGCTGTCGCAAAAAAGGCGCGGCGACCGACCTCCGAACGGTCGCCGCGCCGTCCGCAACAGCTCATCCGGCGTGACGGAAAGCGAGCGCATCGACGCATGCGACGACGCTTCCCGCCGCCGGATTTCAGGTGGACGTCGACCGTCCCGAATCGCCAGCAGCATTTGCATGACCGACATGCGAGACGCGCCGCGCCCGCCGCCCGCGCCTTGGCCCCCGGTTCATGTTCCGGAGCAGTTTTGAATACACAAGCAACCGAAGACTGGATCGCCCGCAGCCTGCGCGCCGTGTGGCATCCCTGTACGCAGATGAAGCATCACGAGCGCTATCCGCTCGTGCCCGTGTCGCGCGGCGCCGGCGCGTGGCTGTACGACCGCGAAGGACACCGCTATCTCGACGCAATCAGTTCGTGGTGGGTCAACCTGTTCGGCCACGCGAACCAGCGCATCAACGCGGCCCTGAAAGACCAGCTCGACACGCTCGAACACGCGATGCTCGCCGGCTGCACGCACGAGCCCGCCATCGAACTCGCCGAACGCCTCGGCGCGCTCACGCACAACACGCTGGGCCACGCGTTCTTCGCGTCGGATGGCGCATCGGCCGTCGAGATCGCGTTGAAGATGAGCTTCCATTCGTGGCGCAATCGCGGCTACGACTACAAGCGCGAGTTCGTCTGCGTCGCGAACGGCTATCACGGTGAAACGATCGGCGCGCTCGGCGTCACCGATGTCGCGCTCTTCAAGGACGCCTATGATCCGCTGATCCGCAACGCGCACGTGGTGGCGTCGCCCGATGCACGCTTTGCGCGCAACGGCGAAACGGCCGCCGACGTCGCGCAGCGCGCGCTCGACGACGTTCGCGCGCTGTTCGAAGCGCGCGCCGAGAACATCGCGGCGCTGATCGTCGAGCCGCTCGTGCAGTGCGCGGCGGGCATGGCGATGCACGACGCGTCGTATGTCGCCGGTTTGCGCGCGCTGTGCGACCGTTACAGCGTGCATCTGATCGCCGACGAAATCGCCGTCGGCTGCGGCCGCACGGGCACCTTCTTCGCGAGCGAGCAGGCAGGCGTCTGGCCGGATTTTCTGTGCCTGTCGAAGGGCATCAGCGGCGGCTACCTTCCGCTGTCGATCGTGCTGTCGCGCGACGAAATCTTCGCCGCCTTCTATGACGACGACACGACGCGCGGCTTCCTGCATTCGCACTCGTACACGGGCAATCCGCTCGCGTGCCGCGCGGCGCTCGCCACCCTCGATCTGTTCGCGAGCGACAACGTGCTCGCCGCCAACGAAAGCAAGTCGGCCACGCTGCGCGCCGCGCTCGAACCGCTCGCGCAGCACGCGCAGGTACGCAATCTGCGCCAGCGCGGCACGATCTTCGCCTTCGACGCAGCGATCGACGACGCCGACGCGGCAAAAACCTTCTCGCGCCGCTTCTTCGAGAACGCACTGAAGCGCGAACTGCTGCTGCGCCCGATCGGCACGACGGTTTATCTGATGCCGCCGTACATTCTCGACGACGAAGACATCGCGCTGCTCGCCGAACGCACGCGCGCGACCTTCGACGCGACGTTGACGGAGGCGTGCTGATGCAACTGCTCGACTCGCTCGAACAAGGTTTGAAGGACATCGACGCGCGCGGCCTGCGCCGTCGCCGGCGCACCGCCGATTCACCGTGCTCGGCGCATATGAGCGTCGACGGGCGCGACATCATCGGTTTCGCGAGCAACGACTATCTCGGGCTGGCCGCGCATCCGCTGCTCGTCGCCGCGATCGCGGAAGGCGCGCGTCAATATGGCGCGGGCAGCGGCGGCTCGCATCTGCTCGGCGGCCACTCGCGCGCGCATGCGCAACTCGAAGACGATCTCGCGGAATTCGCGGGCGGCTTCGTCGACAATCCGCGCGCGCTGTACTTCAGCACCGGCTACATGGCGAATCTCGCGACGCTCACGGCGCTCGCGGGACGCGGCACGACACTCTTTTCCGACTCGCTGAACCACGCCTCGCTGATCGACGGCGCGCGGCTCTCGCGCGCCGAGATCCAGATCTATCCGCACGCGGACGCCGAAGCGTTGAGCGCGATGCTCGATGCGTC
>BBSL01000034.1 GCA_001319865.1 Burkholderia sp. E7m39
TCGCGCCGCTCGCGCGCCTGCTCGAACTGGCGGAGCAGCACGGCGCGTGGCTCGTCCTCGACGACGCGCACGGCTTCGGCGTGCTCGGCCCGCAAGGACGCGGCGCCATCGCCCAGGCCGCGCTGCGTTCGCCGCACCTCATTTCGATCGGCACGCTCGGCAAGGCGGCGGGCGTGTCGGGCGCGTTCGTCGTCGCGCACGAGACGGTGATCGAATGGCTCGTGCAGCGCGCGCGCCCGTATATCTTCACGACGGCGTCGGTGCCGTCGGCGGCGCATGCCGTGTCGGCGAGCCTGCGCATCATCGGCGGCGACGAGGGCGAGCATCGGCGCAGGCACCTGCGCTCGCTGATTGCGCGCACGCGCGAGATGCTCACGCGCACGCCCTGGCTGCCCGTCGATTCGAACACGGCCGTGCAGCCGCTCATCATCGGCGCGAACGACGCGACGCTCGACGTGGCCGCGTCGCTCGATCGCGCGAACCTGTGGGTGCCCGCGATCCGGCCGCCGACCGTGCCGGAAGGCACGTCGCGCTTGCGCATTTCGTTGTCGGCGGCGCATTCGCACAGCGACCTCGATCTGCTCGAAAGCGCGCTGACGAAAACGGCGGAGGCGCTCGCATGAGCCGCGCCCTCTCCCTGTTCGTGACGGGCACCGACACCGAAATCGGCAAGACGCTCGTTTCCGCGGCGCTGCTGCGCGGCTTCGCGCGCGAAGGTCTGCGCGCGGCCGCGATGAAGCCGATCGCGGCAGGCGCCGCGCTCGTGGACGGCGTGCTGCACAACGAAGACGCCGATCAGCTCGACGCCGCTTCGAGCGTGCTGCTGCCGCCCGATATCCGCACGCCGTTCATGCTGAAAGAACCCGCCGCGCCGCACATCGCCGCCGCACACGAAAACGTCACGCTGGACATGGCGCCTATCCTGGACGCGCACAATGCCGCGCTGGAGATGGCGGATGTCGTGGTGGTGGAAGGTGTCGGCGGCTTTCGGGTGCCGCTCACCGATACGCTCGACACCGCCGATCTCGCCGAAGCGCTGAATCTGCCCGTCGTGCTCGTCGTGGGCATGCGGCTCGGCTGCATCAGCCATGCGCTGCTGACGGCGGAAGCCATCGCCGCGCGCGGGCTGCCCATCGCGGGCTGGGTCGCGAATCGCGTCGATCCCGCGATGCTGTTCGCCGACGAGAACATCGCGGCGCTGCGCGAGCGGCTGGATCGCCAGAATGGCGCGCCGCTGCTCGGCATCGTGCCGCATCTGAATCCCGCGTCGCCCGATGTCGCCGCGACACACCTCGACACAGCCCGACTGTTGCAGACGCTGCGCGGCACGCGCGGCTGACAGGTCATCGACCATTCGAATTAGTCAGGAAAAACCCCGGAAGAACCTCATGAGCCATATCACCACTGCCCCTGTGCCCGTCACGCCGTCGCAAGCCGCCGCAGCAGCCACGGATGCCGCTGCCGCGCGTTGGCGCGTCGCGGATGTCGTCGCGCTGTACGATCTGCCGTTCAACGACTTGCTGTTCCGCGCGCAACAGGTGCACCGCGAGCACTTCGACGCGAACACCGTGCAACTGTCGACGCTGCTGTCCATCAAGACGGGCGGCTGCGAGGAAGACTGCGCGTATTGTCCGCAGTCCGTGCATCACGACACGGGCCTCAAGGCTGAAAAGCTGATGGAAGTCGACGAGGTGCTGGCCGCCGCGCGTGTCGCGAAAGACAACGGCGCGACGCGTTTCTGCATGGGCGCCGCCTGGCGCAATCCGAAAGACCGCCACCTCGAACCGATCAAGGACATGATTCGCGGCGTCAAGGCGATGGGCCTCGAAACCTGCGTGACGCTCGGCATGCTGGAGACGCATCAGGCGCAGGCGCTGCGCGACGCGGGCCTCGACTATTACAACCACAACCTCGACACGTCGCCGGAGTTCTACGGCCAGATCATTTCGACGCGCACGTATCAGGACCGGCTAGAGACGCTCGAGCGCGTGCGCGACGCCGGCATCAACGTGTGCTGCGGCGGCATCGTCGGCATGGGCGAGTCGCGCCGCGAACGCGCGGGCCTGATCGCGCAGCTTGCGAACATGGAGCCGTATCCGGAATCCGTGCCCATCAACAACTTGGTGCAGGTCGACGGCACGCCGTTGACGGGCACGGAAGCACTCGATCCGTTCGAATTCGTGCGCACGATCGCCGTCGCGCGCATCACGATGCCGCGCGCGATGGTGCGCCTGTCGGCGGGACGCGAGCAGATGGACGAAGCACTGCAGGCGATGTGTTTCCTCGCGGGCGCGAACTCGATCTTCTACGGCGACCAGTTGCTGACGACGAGCAACCCGCAAGCCGAAGCCGACCGCAAGCTGCTCGAACGACTCGGCATTCGCGCGGAAGCGGCGCAGCAGATGCCCGTCGAACGCAGCGCCTGCGAGCACGGCTGCGACGGGCACTAAGTTTTTAGTTCGTGCCAGGGGCGTTTCTGGATGAGACGCGCCTGACATGCAAAAGGCCGCTTCGAAACTGTCGAAGCGGCCTTTTTTGCGTGTTACCCGAAGGCTATTTGCGATCGACGATGATCTGATCGAACGTGCCACCGTCGGCGAAATGCGTCTGCTGCGCCTTCTGCCAGCTGCCGAACACCTGCTCGACGGTGAATGTTTTCAGCGGCTTGAACTCGCTTGCGTGCTTCGCGAGCACGGCGGCATCGCGCGGCCGCAGATGATGCTCCGCGATGATTTCCTGCGCGGGCGCCGTGTACAGATAGTCGAGATATGCCTGCGCTTCCTTGCGCGTGCCGCGCTTGTCCACCACCTTGTCGACGATCGTGACGGGCGGCTCGGCCAGAATGCTCACCGACGGATACACGGCCTCGAAGCTGCCCGCGCCCACGCCCGTATCGATCAGCGACACTTCGTTTTCGAACGTGACGAGCACGTCGCCGATGCCGCGCTGCGTGAAGGTCGTCGTTGCGCCGCGTCCGCCCGTGTCGAGCACGGGTACGTTGCGGAAGATCGCCTTTTCGAAGTCGAGCGCCTGGGCGTCGGTCGCGCCGCTCTGCTTCTTGTAGCCCCACGCCGCGAGATACGTATAGCGGCCGTTGCCCGCCGTCTTCGGATTCGGAATCACGACCTGCACGCCGGGCTTGGCCAGATCGTCCCAGTCCTTGATGTGCTTCGGATTGCCCTTGCGCACGAGGAACACCATCGTCGTCGTGTACGGCGCGCTGTTGTCCGGCAGGCGAGCGCGCCAGTTGTCGGGCACGAGATGGCCGCGCTCGGCGAGCAGGTCGATGTCGTTTGGCTGGTTCATCGTCACGACGTCGGCCTGCAAGCCCTGCAACACCGACAGCGCCTGCGCGCTCGATGCGCCGTGCGACTGCTTCACCGTGACCGTCTCGCCTGTTTTCTGCTTGTACGCCGCGACGAAGGCGGTGTTGATGTCCTTGTACAGCTCGCGCGTGACGTCGTACGAGACATTGAGCAGCGATGTGTCCGCGTGCGCGCTCTGCGCCGCGCCGAGCGAAAGCGCCAACGCGGTCAAGCCGGCCGCGAGCCAGCGCGTCGAATCCCCTCTTCCTGCCATGTGTTCCCCGCTTGGTCGATGATGAGGCATGTAGCCGCGGTGCTGCGGCCGGATTGGCGATTCTAGCGGATCGCCGGATGTGCGTTCTGGGTGTATGTCTTATGTCGTCTGGCTGAATTTTCTCGCTCGAACGTCCCACGTACGATCAACGCACGGTCTCGCATACGAATATGGGAACGTCCACACAACACCGTGCCTGGCAGTTATCTATTAATCGAAATTCTGATCAAGCAGAAACCCGTTTAGGAACGCAATTGTTTAGGATCGTGCCAATGGAAACGTTAGAAAAGTCCTTGACGAAGCGCCGCTTCCGCGCGCTTCGGTTGATACATGGCGGTCTCAACATGGAGGCGCGAATGACCCGAGCCGAAACCACAATCGAACATATCCTTCAGGACCTCGAAGACATTAAACGTGAAGTGCGTGAGTTGAGATCCTACGTCGACGAGCGGTTCCGTCTGTTTGAAGCAAAGATGGAGACTCGATTCGCCACCTTCGAAAGCACCATGCGCACCGAATTCCGTCTGCTATGGGCGGCGAACTTCGCGCTGGCAGGCATCCTCGCGAAGGGCTTTCATTGGATCTGATGCGTGCGGCGCGCTGTGCTAGCCCGACACGTGAGAGGCGAACTCGACTTCCTCGTCGTGAAAGCGCAGCGGCGCCGCACAATGCGCAAGCGTATCGACGAAATATTTCGCGCGCGGCCACGGCCCGAAGCCCGCTGCCGTATTGATGTGTCCCGCGTCGCCGAGATTGACGAACGCGCTGCCCAGTCGCCGTGCCAACATGCGCGCGTCGCCAGCCTGCATCCACGGGTCGGTCTCACTGCCGATCAGAATCGAGGGCACGCCCAGGCGCCTCGCTTCGAACGCACCCGCAAACTCGAACTTCTTCGGGCTGGCGGGCGCGACGAACAACACGCCGGCGATATCGGCGGCTGGAATGGTTTCCAATGCGTGCGCGGTTGCAAGGCATCCGAAGCTGTGCGCGGCGAGGATGAACGGGCCACGCTCTCTCGCCAGCAGATCGCGCACGGCCTGCGCCCATTGCGCGAGATCGGGCGCGTCCCAGTCCCTCTGCTCGACGCGCAATGACCGCGCAAACTGGCGCTCCAGCCACGTCTGCCAATGCGCACTTTCGCTGCCGTGCAAGCCCGGCACGGTCACGAGCCGCGGTGGCCAGATCGATCGGGTGCACGAAAACATGATTCTTTCCTCGCTACGGAAGTTCCGGGAATCATTGTCGCGTGCGCCCTGCACTGCCTGAACCAATTTTTCGTGCTTTGCATATCGCCATGCCGTGGCGCGTGCCGGAAGCAACGGCTTGCGGTCCTATGCCGTATGGTCGAATGCACGCGAAGGGCGGCGAAAAAGTAGAATGAAGCCTGTCCAAAAAGCTGACGGCGCCGCTCGTCCTCCGTATGAAAGTCCTGTTCTATACCCCGCAATCGGATGCCGCGGCCTGGCTGCGCGACGTGTCGCGCGCGCTGCCCGGCGCACAATTGCGCGAATGGCAACCGGGCGACCACGCTCCCGCCGATGTCGCGATCGTCTGGAGGCCGCCGCGCGAGATGCTCGCAGGGCGCCACGATCTGCGCGCGATATTCAACCTGGGCGCGGGCGTCGATGCGATCCTCAAGCTGGAGCACGATCATCCCGGCACGCTGCCCCGCAACGCGCAACTCGTGCGACTGGAAGACACCGGCATGGCGCGGCAGATGGTCGAGTACGTCACGCACGCCGTGCTGCGCTATCTTCGCCGCTTCGACGAATACGATCGGCTGAAGGCAGAGCAGCGCTGGCACGTGCTCGATCCGCATCCACGCGACACGTTCACGGTCGGCGTGCTGGGTCTCGGCGTGCTCGGCTCGCATGTGGCAGCCTCGCTGACGTCGCTTGGTGTTCCCGTGCGGGGTTTCAGCCGCAGCGCGCGCAGTATCGAAGGCGTCGCAACGTACGCGGGACAGGCGCAATTCGATGCCTTTCTCGATGGCGTGAAGGTGCTCGTCAATCTGTTGCCTCACACGCCCGATACGCACGGCGTGCTCAATGGGCGCACGTTGTCGAAGCTCGCGCGCGGCGCCTACGTCGTCAACATCGCGCGCGGCGCGCATCTCGTCGAAAGCGATCTGCTCGATGCGCTCGAGCAAGGGCAAATCGCGGCCGCTACGCTGGATGTTTTCGTCGAAGAGCCGTTGCCGCCGCAACATCCATTCTGGAAACATCCGCGCATCACGATCACGCCGCATATCTCGGCGCTGACACTGCGCGAAGAAAGCGTCGCGCAGATCGCGCAGAAGATCGGCGCGTTGATGCGCGGCGAGCCGATTGGCGGCATCGTCGATATTTCGCGCGGGTATTGAGCGGGTGTTGACGCGGATATCGACGCGGATATCGGCGCGCGTACCGGCCCCCCACTGCAACACAGACCGCTTCACGCGGCAGGAGACAAACATGGCCATGCCACAAGCAGTCAAGATCGTCGAAGTCGGTCCGCGCGACGGACTGCAAAACGAAAAAGAGTTCGTGCCGACCGACATCAAGGTCCAGTTGATCAACCGGCTCGCAGCAGCCGGCGTCAAGAACGTCGAAGCGGCGTCGTTCGTGTCGCCGAAATGGGTGCCGCAGATGGCAGACGGCGCGGACGTGATGGCGAACATCGAGCGGCGCGCGGGCACGATCTATTCGGTGCTGACGCCGAACCTGCGCGGCTTCGAAGGCGCGCTCGCCGCGCGCGCCGACGAAATCGTCATCTTCGGCGCAGCCAGCGAGGCGTTCTCGCAAAAGAACATCAACTGCAGCATCGCCGAAAGCATCGAGCGCTTCGTGCCCGTCGCGCAAGCCGCGAAGGAACACGGCCTGCGCGTGCGCGGCAGCGTATCGTGCGCGCTCGGCTGCCCGTACCAGGGCGATGTGCCCGTGGCCTCCGTGGTCGATGTGGTCGAACGGTTTGCGGCGCTGGGCTGCGACGAGATCGACATCGCCGACACGATCGGCGTCGGCACGCCAAAGCGCACGCGCGAAGTGTTTCAGGCCGTCACGCAGGTGTTTCCGCGTGAACGCCTGTCGGGACATTTCCACGACACATACGGCCAGGCGCTCGCGAACATCTACGCCGCGCTGCAGGAAGGCATCGAAATCTTTCATGCTTCGGTGGCGGGGCTCGGCGGTTGTCCGTACGCGAAGGGCGCAACCGGCAACGTCGCGACGGAAGACGTGCTGTATCTGATGAACGGCCTGGGCATCGAAACGGGCATCGATCTCGCGCAGGTCGTGGAGATCGGCGATTTCATCTCGACGTCGATCGGCAGGCCGAACGTGTCGCGCGCGGGCAAGGCGCTGCTGGCGAAAACGCGCAGCGAGAAAGTCACCTGCGCGTGATACGCCACGAAAGCACAGCAGAAAAGCACCACAGAAAGCACTACAGGAACGAACAACATGACGGACAACGCAACCACCCCTCACCGGCCCGATATCGATTCGCTGCCCGAGTCGGCGCGCCGCGTCGCGCTGCTGTTGCGCGAGCGCGGCCATGACGGGCAGATCGTGATGCTGCCGGAAACGGGCAAGACGTCGGCGGAAGCGGCGGCGGGCCTCGGCTGCTCGATTGCGCAGATCGCCAAGTCGATCCTGTTTCGCCGCCGCGAAGACGACGCGCCCGTGCTGATCGTCGCGAGCGGCGCGAATCGTGTCGACGAAAAAAAGGTGGCGGCGCAGGTTGGCGACATCGCGCGCGCCGACGCGAAGTTCGTGCGCGAAAAGACGGGCTACGCAATCGGCGGCGTGTGCCCCATCGGCCACGCGACGACGCCCGTCACGCTGATCGACGCCGATCTCTTCACGCTCGACAGCCTGTGGGCAGCCGCCGGTCATCCGCACGCCGTCTTCAATCTGACGCCGCAGCAGCTGGCCGCGATGACGGGCGCGCCCGTCGTCGACGTGGCGCTGCGCGAAACGGCATGACGGCCGACACCGCGCCTAACGTCTCCGCCGCCCAACGCGGCGCGAACGTTCCGTCGCCATGCATCAACGTGTGCCGGATGAACGCGGCCACGGGCCTGTGCGACGGCTGCCTGCGCACCATCGACGAAATCGCGAGCTGGTCGTCATTCGACGACGACGCGAAGCGCGCGGTATGGGACGCCATCGAACAGCGCCACGCGGACATCATGGCGAAGCAAAACAGCACGCGCGAGGCCAACTCATGAACACGCCGCCGCGCGTCGTGACGATCGGCGAGACGTTCAGCGCGACGCTGGAAGTCCCGGCGGAATCGATCAAGTCGTTCGCCACGCTCGTCAACGATCTCAACCCGCTGCATCACGACGACGCCTACGCGGCGCGAAGCCGCTTCGGCGGATTGATCGCGTCGGGCACGCAACCCACCGCGCATTTCATGGCGCTGCTCGCCACGCACTTCTCCACCTACGCGCAGCCGCTCGGACTCGAGTTCGACATCAAGCTGAAGAAAGCCGTGCACTGCGGCGACATGCTGACGATGACATGGCGCGTCGCCGGCGCGTTCTGGAAAGCCAGCCTGAACGGCGACCTCACACAGCTGGAAGGCAGCGTCGTCAACCAGCGTTCGGAAACCGTGCTGATCGGTAAGTCGACGATACTCGTGATGCCGAAGCAAGTCGTCGAACAGGCAGGCGACGCATGAGCGCGCTGCCTGCCGCGTCGGCCGCGTCGCCTGAACGGCTGCCTGCGTCCGTGCGCGTGTTCGAGCGCGGCTGGTTGTCGTCGAACAATGTGCTGTTGGTCGACGATGCATGCGCGGCGCTCGTCGATACCGGCTACGCATCGCATGCGGCGCAAACGGTGGCGCTCGTCAGGCACGCGCTCGGCGCGCGGCCGCTCGACCTGATCGTCAACACGCATCTGCATTCCGATCACTGCGGCGGCAATGCGCAGTTGCAGGCCGCATGGCCATGCGGCACGCTGATTCCCTCGACGGAAACGGAAGCCGTGCGCGACTGGGACGAGACGCGTCTGACCTTCCGCGCGACCGGCCAATTCTGCGAACGCTTCGCCTATTCCGGCTCGATTGCGCCAGGCATGAGCGTCACGCTCGGCGCGCTCGACTGGAACGTGCTGGGCGCGCCCGGCCACGACCCGCATTCGCTGATGCTCTATTGCGCCGAACAGCGTCTGCTGATCAGCGCGGACGCGCTCTGGGAGAACGGCTTCGGTGTGATCTTTCCCGAGCTGGAGGGCGAAAGCGGTTTCGCCGAACAGCAGGCGGCGCTCGAACTGATCGGCACGCTCGATGTGAAGACGGTGATTCCCGGCCACGGCGCGCCGTTCTCCGACGTGCGCGCGGCGCTCGACCGCGCGATGTCGCGGCTCGCATGGCTGCGCGCCGATCCCGCGCGCAACGCAAAGAACGCGCTGAAAGTCTTGATCGTGTTCAGACTGCTCGACGCGCGCACATTGCCGTTCGACGCGCTGTTGCAGATGCTCGATGAAGCCAGCGTGATGCGCGCCGCCGCGTCGATGCTCCAGCCGCGCAGCGCGTGGCCTGCGCTGCTGCGCGAACTGATCGAGGGATTGACGCTCGGGAATGGTCCGCTGCGATTCGACGGCGAACAGGTCAGCGCGCGTATCGAATAATTCTTGCGTCGGACAAAATCTACGCGCAAAGCGGGACGCGGAAAAAAGAAAGCCGCTCGGCTTTCAGTTCGAGCGGCGTAATTATTATTGACGTGATCAGCGTCGATTAAATGATAACCGTGCGAAGCTTTCGGACGCATCGGTGATTTCCCTACAGAATCTTAACGCCCGGGCCGAGGTCCGACGCCGCGCCTTATTCGGAATCCGTACTATCGGTATGAACTACCGTTATATCGACAAACGGCGCGCCGGCACAATGCGCCATCCGAGATTCACGCCCGCGGCCGCAAGCAGGATCAGCACCGCCCCGAACACCTGAATCCACGCGAGCTTCTGTCCGAACGCCACCCGGTCGACCACGATTGCCACCACGGGATAGATGAATGACAGCGCGCCCGTCATTGCCGTCGGCAGTTTCTGGATCGCGCCGTACAGCAGCACATACATGATCCCCGTGTTGACCACGCCGAGCGCGACGAGCTGAAGCCAGTGCGTCACTGTCGACGGCAGCGCGTCGTACCGGACGAACGGCGCGAGCGCAACCACGCCCGTCGCCACCGTGATCAGCGCGATAAGGTGCGGCGGCGTGTTCTTCAAGTGCTTTGTGATGATCGACGACAGCGCATACAGGAACGCCGCGCCCACCGCATAAGCGACGCCTTCCAGATATTGTCCCGGCACCGCGAGCACGGCGGGCTCGACCTTCACGACGAACACCAGGCCGATGAACGCAATCGCGAGCCAGGCGAGCGTCGAGGCCGTGACGCGCTCGCGGAACACTAGCGCGCCGAGCGCGACGAGCATGAACGGCTGCGTGCTGTAGACGGTCGTCGCCATCGAAATCGACGCGCGCGAATAGGCGGCAAACAGCAGCACCCAGTTCGCGACGATGGCCGCGCTGCCGAGTGCCGCGAGCCCGACCATCTTCCACGAGAACAGCTCGCGCCTGATCAGGCCGAGCACGGCGCAGATCACCAGCAACGTCGCGCCCCCGAACAGACACCGGAAAAATGCGACGTTCAGCGCCGATTGCTGCGACGAAACGACCAGCCAGCCAATCGATCCCGACATCAGCATCGCGAGCGTCATCTCGAACGCGCCGCGCCGCAACTCGTTGTTTGCTGCCATCCTGTCTCTCCAGAACCCAACCCATCAGGAGAGCAGTTTAATTAATCCGTTGCGCGGATGACATCTTTAAAATAAGGTGATCGATGTAATCGTCCTAATAAGTGAAGGTCAACATGACGAAACGCCTTACTCCCGCGCCGAAACACGCACCCACACCGGCGGTGCTCGACGACACCGACCGCCTGCTGCTCGCCGCGCTCGCCGACGATGCCCGTCAGCCCGTCAGCGAACTGGCACGCAACGTCGGCCTGTCGGCGCCCGCCACCGCAGACCGCTTGCGCCGGCTCGACACACAGGGCGTGATCGAGCGCTTCACCGTGCAACTCGATCCGCGCGCACTCGGCTACACGCTGCAGGCGATCGTGCGTGTGAAGCCGCTGCCCGGACAGCTGCATCTGGTGGAGGAAGTGATCCGCCGCATTCTGGAGTTCGTCGAATGCGACAAGGTGACGGGCGACGACTGCTTCATCTGCCGTCTGTATCTGCGCTCGATCGAGCAGCTCGACGAGATTTTGTCGAAAGTGACCGAGCGTGCGGAAACGAGCACCGCGATCGTCAAGTCGACGCCCGTGCCGCGGCGCTTGCCGCCGCTCGCCTGAGCGAGGGCGCGGCAACGCCCTTTACCTCAATGCTCGATCCTCAAAGCTCCATGGCTTCGAAAAAAGACAGCATCTCCACGACGAGTTCGTCGGGCGCTTCCTCGGGAATGTAATGGCCGCACGGCAGCGAGCGTCCACTGACGTCGCGCGCGACCTTGCGCCATTCGGCGATCGGCTCGAAGCATTGCTCGATCACGCCTTGCGCGCCCCACAGCACGCGCAGCGGACAGGCAATCTTGCGGCCGCGTTCGATATCGGCGCGATCGTGTTCGAGATCGATCGTGGCCGACGCGCGATAGTCCTCGCACATCGCATGCACGGCGCCCGGCTGACGTAGCGCCTTGCGGTATTCGGCGAGCACATCGGGCGCGAACGGCGCGAGGCCGGCGTGACGGCTGCCCATCACGCGGTCCACGTAGACGTCGGGATTGCCTTCGATCAGCGTCTCCGGCAACGGCTCCGGCTGGATCAGGAAGAACCAGTGGAAATAGAGCGTCGCGAACGTGCGATCGGTGGCCTCGTACATCGCGAGCGTCGGCGCGATGTCGAGCAGCATCAGGCGTTCGACGGCGTCGGGAAAATCGAGCGCCATCCGGTGCGCGACGCGCGCGCCGCGGTCGTGCGCGCAGACGAGAAAGCGCTCGTAGCCGAAGTGACGCATCACAGCAATCTGATCGGCGGCCATCGCGCGTTTTGAATACGGTGTGTGCGCGGCGTCGCTCGGCGGTTTGGCCGACGCGCCGTAGCCGCGCAAGTCGGTGGCGATCACGGTGAAATGCCGGGCGAGTTCCGACACGCATCGATGCCAGATCAAATGGCTCTGCGGATGACCGTGCAACAGCAGCAAAGGCGGCCCTGCTCCGCCCTTGACGCCGTAGATTTCGACGTCGCCGGCCGCGACGCGAAACGGTGTGAAGTCCGTGAAGGGCATATCGGATCTCGTTGTCGTTGTGGGTCTGGGCATTGTAGAAGCCCGACATGTCGATGCGAGTGGGATAACCCACGCTTTCGTAGAACCTGAACACTCCTTCGAACGCCTGCATGCGCGCAATCGAGCGAAGACTCGCCTATAATCGAACGATCGTTCTCAAAATTGGTCTGAGGGTTGCGCGCCACGCGGCGTCCGATACGCTGCGCTGAATGGGTGGATCGCCGCCTCATGACCCGTTTCGACGCTGCTTTCGTAGCCGTTTCGCGGATTTCGCCGCGCAATGCCGTTGCGTCGGCGCGTCAACTGGAACTACTTTGCACAGGGCCGGAGCAAGCGCTGACTCCGGCCGACACAGGAGACCCGCATCATGGCCTTGCCCGCCGTTCTGCAAAACCTTGCTCTGCCCGTCGTCGCTTCGCCGATGTTCATCGTCAGCTACCCGGAACTCGTGCTTGCCCAGTGCAAGGCGGGCATCGTCGGGTCATTTCCGGCACTCAACGCGCGCCCCGCCGAACTGCTCGACGAATGGCTGACGCAAATCCACGCGTCGCTTGCCGAGCACAAGGCCGCGAACCCGGATGCCGTGATCGGACCGATCGCCGTCAACCAGATCGTCCATCAGTCGAATGCGCGGCTCGAGCACGACGTTCGCGTGTGCGTCGAGCACAAGGTGCCGATTTTCATCACCAGCCTGCGCGCGCCCGCGCGGGAGATCGTCGATGCCGTGCATAGCTATGGCGGCATCGTGCTGCACGACGTGATCAATCTGCGTCACGCGCAAAAAGCGCTGGAGGCGGGCGTCGACGGCCTGATTCTCGTTGCAGCGGGCGCGGGCGGCCACGCGGGCACGACCTCGCCGTTCGCGCTGGTCGGCGAAGTGCGACGCATGTTCGACGGCCCGATCGTGCTGTCCGGCTCGATTGCAAACGGCGGCTCGATTCTCGCCGCGCAGGCGATGGGCGCCGACCTCGCGTACATGGGCACGCGCTTCATCGCGACGAAAGAAGCGCACGCCGTCGAAGGCTACAAACAGGCGATCATCAACGCGAACGCCGCCGACATCGTCTACACGAACCTGTTCACGGGTGTGCACGGCAACTACATCCGCGAAAGCATCGTGAACGCGGGCCTCGATCCCGATGCGCTGCCCGAGTCGGACAAGACCAAGATGAGCTTTGCCAGCGACAAGGCGAAGGCATGGAAAGACATCTGGGGCGCAGGCCAGGGCGTGGGGCTGATGCATGATGTGCCGAGCGTCGCCGAGCTGGTCGCGCGCCTGAAGGACGAATATCAGGCGGCGAAAACGCGCCTGGGTATCGAGCACTGATTCGTATCGGGCACCGATTCGTATCGGGCACCGATTCGTATCGGGCGCTGATTCGTACCGGGCGCTGATTCGTATCGGGCGCTGATTCGCTCTGGCGAAAGGACGAAGGGCCGCGAGTTTGACGCTCGCGGCCCTTTTGCTTCACGGCGTCGGCGTCACATGCTCCGCCGATACTGCCCGCCCACTTCGAACAGCGCGTGCGTGATCTGTCCGAGCGAACATACGCGCACCGCGTCCATCAGCACGGCGAACACGTTTTCATCGTCGATCACGGCCTGTTTCAGACGTTCGAGCATCGCGGGCGCATCGCTTTGATGGCGTGACTGGAACGCTCGCAGCCGCGTCAACTGCCCCTGTTTCTCTTCTTCCGTCGAGCGCGCGAGGGCAATCGGCGGCGGGGCGTCGTGTGCATGCGCGCCAAGGAACGTGTTCACACCAACGATGGGATATGAGCCGTCGTGCTTGCGATGCTCGTACAGCATCGACTCGTCCTGAATCCGCCCGCGCTGATAGCCCGTTTCCATCGCGCCGAGCACGCCGCCGCGCTCGGTGAGCCGGTCGAACTCGGCGAGCACGGCGGCTTCGACGAGATCCGTCAGTTCGTCGATGATGAAGCTGCCCTGATTCGGGTTCTGGTTCTTCGCCAATCCCCACTCGCGATTGATGATCAGCTGGATCGCCACCGCGCGGCGCACGGAGTCTTCCGTCGGCGTGGTGATCGCTTCGTCGAACGCATTCGTGTGCAGCGAGTTGCAGTTGTCGTAAATCGCGATCAGCGCCTGCAACGTCGTGCGGATGTCGTTGAAGTCGATTTCCTGCGCGTGCAGGCTGCGGCCCGACGTCTGCACGTGGTACTTCAGCTTCTGGCTGCGCTCGTTCGCGCCGTATCGGTCGCGCATCGCGACGGCCCAGATGCGCCGCGCAACGCGGCCGAGCACCGTGTACTCCGGGTCCATGCCGTTCGAGAAAAAGAACGACAGGTTGGGCGCGAAATCGTCGATCGCCATGCCGCGCGCGAGATACGCCTCGACGTACGTGAAGCCGTTCGCAAGCGTGTACGCAAGCTGCGAGATCGGATTCGCGCCGGCCTCGGCGATGTGATAGCCGGAAATCGATACCGAATAGAAATTGCGCACGCCGTGCTCGACGAAGTACGCCTGAATGTCGCCCATCACCTTCAGGCTGAATTCCGTCGAGAAGATGCAGGTGTTCTGGCCCTGGTCCTCTTTCAGGATGTCGGCCTGCACGGTGCCGCGCACGTTTTCGAGCGCGAAGCGGCGCGCGGCGTCGAGTTCTTGCGGCGACGGCTCGCGGCCGTCCTGCTGCGCCTTTGCGCGCGCACGCGCGATCTGCTGATCGATCGCCACGTTGAAGAACATCGCGAGAATGGTCGGCGCCGGGCCGTTGATCGTCATCGACACCGAGGTTTCCGGCGCGCACAGATCGAAGCCGTCATAGAGCGTTTTCATGTCGTCGAGCGTCGCCACCGACACGCCCGAGTTGCCGACCTTGCCGTAAATGTCGGGCCGCTCGTGCGGCTCCTCGCCATACAGCGTGACGGAATCGAACGCCGTCGACAGCCGCTTGGCGGGCATGCCTTCCGACAGCAGCTTGAAACGCCGGTTGGTGCGAAACGGATCACCCTCGCCTGCGAACATGCGCGTCGGGTCTTCGTTCTCGCGGCGAAACGGAAACACGCCCGCCGTGAACGGAAAGTAGCCGGGGAGATTGTCGAGCATCAGCCAGCGCAGCGTTTCGCCGGGGTCCTTGAACTTCGGCAGCGCGACCTTGCGGATTTTCGAGCCGGACAGCGTTTCGACGGTAAGCGCCGTGTGGATTTCCCTGTCGCGAATCTTCACGACCTGTTCGTCGCCGGAATAGGCGGCGACGGTTTGCGGCCATGCGTCGAGCAACGCCTTCTCACGCTCGCCGATTTGTGACGCGCGCGCGTCGATCAGCGCGCCCAACGCACCGTCGTGTTGCGCGCCCGTGCCGGACTCGTTCAACATAAGGCGCGCTTCGTCGAGATGCCAGCGCTCGCGCACGAGTTGCGACTGCGCCTCGACGCGCTCGCGATACCCGCGCACCGTCAGCGCGACATCCGACAGATAGCGCACGCGCGCGGGCGGCACGATCGCGTTGCGGCCGGTGGAGTGGCGCAGTTGCTCCAGTTTCGGCAGACGGCTGTCGCTATCGCGTAAGCCAAACTCGCGCAACGCACTTGCGACGTGTTGGTACACGGCGGTCACGCCATCGTCGTTGAAACGGGACGCAATCGTACCAAAGACAGGCATCTGGTCGACGGGCGCGGCGAACTTCTGATGGTTACGCTGAACCTGTTTGGCGACGTCGCGCAAGGCGTCGGCGGCGCCCTTGCGGTCGAACTTGTTGATCGCGACGAAATCCGCGAAGTCGAGCATGTCGATCTTTTCGAGCTGGCTCGCGGCGCCGAACTCGGGCGTCATCACGTACAGCGATTTGTCCGCGTGCGGCACGATCGCGGCATCGCCCTGCCCGATGCCCGATGTCTCGACGACGATCAGATCGAAGCCCGCGAGCTTGCACGCGTCGATCGCGTCGGGCAGCGCGTCGGAGATTTCGCTCGACGCTCCGCGCGTCGCCATCGAACGCATGAAAACCCGCGCGCCGTTGCCCCAGTCGCCAATTGCATTCATGCGGATGCGATCGCCGAGCAGCGCACCGCCCGTCTTGCGGCGCGACGGATCGATCGCGAGCACGGCGATGTTCAACGTATCGCCATAGTCGAGACGGAAACGCCGGATCAGTTCGTCGGTCAGCGACGACTTGCCCGCGCCGCCCGTGCCCGTGATGCCCAGCACAGGCACTTTTGCCTGCCCGGCCCGCGCCGCGAGTTCCGCGCGCATGCCCGGATCGAGCGCGCCGGTTTCAAGCGCGCTGATCAGTTGCGCGAGTTGGCGAAACGCGGCGATGCGCTCCGCGCCATCGGGTCCGCCGGGCGTGCGCTTGAGCGCGCGAGCGAGTTGCACCGCCGGCTCGCCGGTATGCGCGGCGTTCCGGCAACGCGCGATCATGTCGTCGATCATGCCTTGCAGCCCGAGCCGCTGGCCGTCGTGCGGGGAGTAGATGCGCTCGACGCCGTAGCGTTGCAGCTCCGCGATCTCGTCGGGGACGATCACGCCGCCGCCGCCGCCGAACACCTTGATCCGTTCGCCGCCGCGCTCGCGCAGCAGATCGACCAGATAGCGGAAGTACTCGACATGCCCGCCCTGATAGCTCGAGACGGCGACGCCGTCCGCGTCTTCGTGCAGCGCCGCCGTCGCGACTTCCTCGACCGAGCGGTTGTGCCCGAGGTGGATCACTTCGACGCCGCTCGCCTGCAGAATGCGCCGCATGATGTTGATCGACGCGTCGTGGCCGTCGAACAGCGCGGCGGCCGTGACGAAGCGCAGGCGCGCCGGCGGCTGCGCGGCGCCCGGCTGCTGCCCGGAACGCTGGGACGCGGGCACGTCGCCGCCGACGGGCTGGGGCGTGGAAAGATCGGTCATGTCTCCCCCGGATCGAATCGTCAGGTTCGTTCGTCGCGACTTCGCGGGTGCTCAAACCAGTATAGCGATACGACCCGATCGACCGTGCGGCGTTCAGCGGAAAGCGAAATGAGGCGCCCGCGCGCGCATTGCGCGGAGTCTGAGCATCCGCACCACGCCGCGCCCAGCCGCGCGGCGGAAAACTCATCGCACTGCAAGTTCCCGGATCTGTTCGAGCGTCGGCCAGAGCGTCTCGCTCGCAAAGCGCCCGGCGATGAAATCGACGAACGAACGCACCTTCGCCGACAGATGCCGGCGGCTCGCATACACGACGTGAATCGGCAGCTCGCGCGGCGGCAGTTCGTCGACGAGCAGTGGCACGAGGCGACCGGCCGCCAGATCGTCGCCGATCACTTCCGTGCCGAGCAGCGCGAGCGCCGCGCCCTGCAGCACGACCACGCGCTGCGCCTCCAGATGATTGACGACGAGATTGCCCGACAGCTTCACGCGCGCAAGCTCGGCATTCGCGCCCGCCACCAGTTCCAGCGCCGACACGCCCGCGTACTGGATGAAGTTGTGGCGGGTAAGATCGGCGGCCCGCTTCGGCGCGCCGTGCCGCTCGATATATTCCGGCGATGCGCACAGCACGAGATGCGCCGTCGCCACCTGCCGCGCGATCAGCGACGACGACTTGAGCCCCAGCGGCGACGCGCGAATGGCGACATCGAAGCCCTCGTCGATCAGTTCGACGACGCGGTCCGACAGCGTGATATCGACGGTGACCTGCGGATGCCCGGTGGCGTAATCGGCGACGGCGCTCATCACGTGACGCAGCCCGAACGCCGACAGTGACGACACCCGCAGCCGGCCTTGCGGCACGACGCTCGCCGCGCCGACTGCCTGCTCGGCCTCGTCCAGCTCGGTCAGCACCTGGCTCAGGCGCTCGTAATACTCGCGGCCTGCTTCCGTCGGCGCGACGCGGCGCGTCGTGCGGTTCAGGAGCCGCGCGCCGAGCTGCTGCTCCAGATGCATCACATGCTTGCTCGCCATCGCCGCCGACATGTCCATCTTCTCGGCCGCGCCGACAAAGCTGCCGACTTCGACGACGTGGCGAAACACTTTCATGCTGACGAGGGTATCCATGGCAGTCGCTCGGAATAGGAATGAATCGGGCTGAATTCCGCGACTTTATCAAGGCACCGTCGACAATGCGCGAGCCCGGCGGGCTTCGGAAAGAGAAAAAAGCCCCGCCTTTCGTCCGAAAGGCGGGGCTTTGCGAAGGGGATGCCGTGGGACCGCGCTGCCGCGATCAGAACTTCGCGCGCAGGCCGACGCCCGCCGTATAACCCGACGACTGGCTCGTGTACTTGTCGTAGAGATACGCCGCATACACGTCCGTGCGCTTGGACAGCGGATAGTCGTAGCCGATGGCGGCCGACTGGTGCATCTGGTCGAGGCCGCCCGCATCGCGCGAGTACGCGTACGACGCCATCACCGTGCCCGTGCCGAGCGGCACCGATGCGCCGCCTTGCGCCGTGTTCACGTGCCAGCTGCCGACATCCTGATCGTTCTTCGTGTACATGTACTGGCCGTAGAACTTGACGAACTTCAGGTCGTACGACACGCCCAGCTGCCCCACCGACTGGCTCTTCAGGCCGGCAACCAGCGAGCCGAGGTCGGTCGGCGAGTTGTTGAAGTTGACGTACTGGAACACGCCCGTGGCCGCGAAGGGTCCGTGGAAGTACAGGAACTGCGCGCTGTACTTCTTCGAGCCGTTGTGATCGGCGGAATTGCCGAGTGCATACATCGCGCTGCCCGACAGGCCGCTGAAATCCGGCGTCGAGTATTGCACCGCGTTGTTCCAGCCCGAATCGCCGACGACGCCCATGTCCGTCGTATAGGTCGGGAACGTGCCGAGGCCGAGGAACACGTGATAGACGGCCGGCGAGAACACGTACGAGTCGATGAACGGATTGAACAGGATCGTCGACACGAACAGTTGCGTCGTCAGACGGCCCGCTGTGAACGTGCCGTACGGCGATTCGATACCCACGTAGGCGTTGCGGCCGAAGAACGTGTCGCCGTCGAAGCGGCCAAACTTGCCGTTCTGCGCGCGGAAAAAGTCTTCGAGGGTGAAGATCGCCTTGTAGCCGTTGCCGAGATCCTCCGCACCCTTGATGCCCCAGTACGACGTCGACATGCCGCCGCCCGACACGTTCCACGCAGACTGGCTGCCCGGGAACTTGGTCACGCCGACCCATTCGTCGACCTGACCATACAGTTGCACGCTCGATTGCGCGAACGACGATGCCGATGCAAGAGCCAGCGCCGCGCCGACGACGGTCGCCTTCAGGGTGGTTCTCAGCGCACGGCTGACGGTTGTATTCATGGGTTCTCCTGTCTTTGTCAAAAAGGTGTGGCTGTGCGGCGGGGCGCTCGCCGGTCCGTCTTTGTTATCCGTCTGAAACGTCGAGCCAATCTGGGCTGGACAAATCTTTGCGGACCATTTTTGCGGACAAAAATATCTGTCGTTATTGCGGGTATATGGGACTGAATAGTTTGTTGGACTTTCAGCCGGTTACTCGTTGCCCGCGCATCTTGTTTTCGCAGCGCCGCAAAACCGCGTTCACGCTTTGCAGCAAGCGCAGTGGGCGTCATCGCCCGCGATGCGGCTCGCATGGCAGATGTTTTGACGCACTGCGGCAACGAAGACGGGATTTGATGACAAAAGGCCGATCGCTGACGAGCGATTTCAATAAAGTGTGGCGTGCGTACGTCACATCGCTGTCATCGAGCGGCCGGACACGGAAAGCAGGAGGAGACGGGAAAAGAAATGGACCAAGCGCCTCTGCATGAGGCGGGCCAAAAATTCAGAGTGCGATCAGACGTGGTTCAGAACAGAACCAGGGATCAGTTGCGATACGGCGAAACGGAAGGGACGCGCGGCGAATCGCCAGGCGGACGCGGAATCTGACGGGATGCACCGCGCTCTTCGTTGTATCGCGCGACGTCGTCGCGGATCGAACCGACATGCGCCGATTGCGCATTGCTGGGCGGGCGCGGCACGTTGTGCGTGTCGGTGCTGATGGGCGTGATGGCGCCGGCGTATTGCGTGCCGACGTATTGTGCTGCCGGACGATTGCGATAGACGTCGGCGGGGAGCGCCATGCGCTGCGCGCTGTAGCCCGAGGCGTTGGCACCGTAGACGCGGCCCGCGAATGCGTCGTTCGGGCCCGCGCGTTCTGCCGGGTTGGCGCGCGCGCGTTGGGGCGCGTCATTGCGCGCAAATTTGCCCGCGCGGTTCGCCGCCGCCATGCCGCTCGGCGCGCTGCGCGAAAGGCTTGCCCGAGGCACCGGATTGCCGTGGACCGGGCCGCCAAAAGACGAACCCACCGACGATCCCCACGACGAACCATGCGGCGAGCCATGGAAAACCGAACCGCCGCCGAACAAGCCATGTCCTTCATGACCGACGAAGGCCGGCTTCGCATAGGCGAGCGAGGTCAGGGCCACGATCAGCGCGCCCGTCATCCACCATTTGATCCTCGACAGCCCTACATGCACCATGTTTCACCTGCCCGACGACCCGCCTGAGAGCCCGCCGTTCGAGCTACGGCTGGGCTGATTCCGGGGCAAACGCGGATCTGGAAACCTGCGTCGCGCGATACCTTCGCGCAATACCCCAACGGCCTTCGAACAGTAATTTATGGGCACCCCACAGGGGTGTCGAGCCAAAATATGTTAGGTCGTCGGCACTCTTGTAACGCATTGTTACTGCGACGTTTTTTCGCCACAGGTGCGTTGCGGATCGAGGTGAAAAAACGCCGCCGCAAAGTGCTTCGAACAACTGAATTCGTCTGATCAGAAGGCGCGAAAAATGCTGCGTTGCGAAGTTTTCGTCTGAGCATTGCGTGTGCCGATGACGTGGCGGTGCGCCGCCCATGCCGATGCGAACGCAACCATTGCCGCACCGCGCTTTCATGCGTCAAAGTAATTAATCAATTCGGCAAATGAATTTGCTTTTTCAATCGCTTTGCGTCGACAATAGCAAGCTGTAGGCATGGCGCTCGCTGCGCGCCTATTCGCATCATTACCGCCTCCCCGCATCGAGATCGTAAGATGGCCCGTCCCAAGCTCCTTCCCGACAACTTCACGCTTTGCCTGATCGGCACGGTGGTTCTGGCGAGCCTGCTCCCCGTTCGCGGCCAGGCGGCGATGGCATTCAACTGGGTCACGGACATCGCGGTCGGGCTGCTGTTTTTCCTGCACGGCGCCAAGCTGTCCCGCGAGGCGATCATCGCAGGCGCGACGCACTGGCGCCTGCATCTCGTTGTCCTGTTAAGCACCTTCGCGCTCTTTCCGGTGCTCGGGCTCGTACTCAAACCGCTTCTTTCGCCCCTCGTGACGCCTGCGCTCTACGCCGGCATCCTGTTCCTCTGCACGCTGCCGTCGACGGTTCAGTCGTCGATTGCGTTCACGTCGATCGCCAAGGGCAACGTACCCGCCGCCGTTTGCAGCGCGTCCGCGTCCAGCCTGCTCGGCATCTTCATCACGCCGGCGCTCGTCAGCCTGGTCGTCTCGAACCAGGCTGCGAGCGGCGCCTCGCCGTGGCACACCGTCTGGAACATCGTGCTGCAACTGCTGGTGCCGTTCGTGGCCGGGCAATTGCTGCGGCCGATGATCGGCGGGTGGATCGAGCGCAACCGCGCCGTGCTGAAATTCGTCGATCAGGGCTCGATCCTGCTGGTGGTCTACGCGGCGTTCAGCGAGGCCGTCAACGAAGGACTGTGGCATCAGATTCCGCTTGCCGCGCTGGGCGGTCTGCTCGTGGTATGCGTGGTGCTGCTGGCACTCGCGCTTGCCGTGACCATGTTTGTCAGCCGGCGCCTCGGCTTTAGCCGAGCCGATCAGATCACGATCATTTTCTGCGGCTCGAAGAAGAGCCTCGCCGCAGGCGTGCCGATGGCCAAGGTGATTTTCGCCACGCACGCCGTGGGCGCCGTCGTGCTGCCGCTGATGCTCTTCCATCAGATCCAGCTGATGGTGTGCGCTGCGCTCGCGCAGCGCTGGGGCGCCCGCGACGTCAGCGCCGAAAAGCGCGCCGCGCAAAAAGGTACGACGGCTGCTGTGTCGCGCCGTTAGGCTTGCTTCGAATGAAACGAGATTCATGAGCGCTCTCCCTGAGTGCTTGTCGTGAGAGCCGCCTCCGGGCGGCTTTTTGCTATTTCAGCCCTGAATCCGCTCGCCGTCGCCTCGGCTCGACGGCATAAGACAAACGCACAGCCCGCTCGCATCCCAGGCAGTCAAAACGCATGCGGCACGCACCGCAACGGTGCCAGTCGTCATTAAAAATTCATTTAATTTCAGCGACTTGCTGCCGATAAGCCGACGGTCCAATGCTCCCGCCGTGCCTCATGTCCCAACGCTCGCCACTCCCCTTTCCTGCGCTGCGCGTCGTCGATCTGATTGCGCAACGTAAGCTGACCGCCGTCTTCCAGCCGATCGTCGATTTCGAAGCGGGCGCGATTCTCGGCTACGAAGGGCTGATCCGCGGTCCGGCCGGTTCCGCGCTGGAGACGCCGTACGCGCTGTTCGCGCAAGCCGCCGCCGAAAGCAGCGTGATCGCGCTGGAGCGCGCGGCCGCGTGCACGTGCATCGAGGCGTTCGCGCAGCTTGCGTGCGAAGGCAGGCTGTTCCTGAACTTCAGCGCAGGCGCGATCCGCCAGCTCGCCGACGACCGCGACGGCACGTTCGTCATGCTGCGGAACATGGGCGTCGACGCGGAGCGCATCGTGATGGAGCTGACCGAGCAGAGCGCGATTCCCGACGTCGCGAGCTTCCTGCCCGCGATCGCCGTGCTGCGCATGGCGGGCGCCCAGTTCGCGCTCGACGATTACGGCACAGCCAACGCCAGCATGAACCTGTGGGTGCGGCTGAAACCGGACATGGTGAAGATCGACCGCTTCTTCAT
Source organism: Burkholderia sp. E7m39 (assembly GCA_001319865.1). Lineage (GTDB taxonomy): Bacteria > Pseudomonadota > Gammaproteobacteria > Burkholderiales > Burkholderiaceae > Paraburkholderia > Paraburkholderia bengalensis. The sequence continues at coordinate 22,654 of BBSL01000034.1, forward strand.
TCACGACATCGCCAGTGATCCGCTCAAGTTCGAAGCCGTCAAGGCGATGCAGCATTTCGCGGCGGCGAGCGGCGCGCGGCTCGTGGCCGAGGGCATCGAGAACGAGGCGGATCTTATCGTCGTGCGCGACATGGGCATCACGTGCGGACAGGGCTATTTCTTCGGCAAGCCGCTCGCGCAGCCGCCGCGCGCCATCGCCGACGCTGCCCGCGAGGCGCTGCGCGCCGGCCACATCGCCGTGTTCCCGGAAGCCACGCGCACGGTGAGCGCGTCGCCGTCGGGCGGCATGGCGTCGGCGAAGATGGTCGTGCACGCGCCCGCGCTACCGCGCGAGGCCACCAACAACGACGTGCTCGAACTCTTCAACCGCCTGCCGAACCTGCATGCCGTGGCCGTCGTCGAGCACGACGTGCCCATCGCGCTGATCAACCGGCGCGCATTCATGGACCGCTACGCGCTGCCGTATCACCGCGAGCTGTTCGGCAAGCGGCCGTGCATGCTGTTCGCGAACGCGTCGCCCGTCGTGATCGAAAAGTCGATGACGGTCGAAGACATGGCCAAGCTACTCGCCAGCGACGACCAGCGCTATCTCGCGGACGGCTTCGTCATCACCGACGAGGGCAAGTACGTCGGTCTCGGCACGGGCGAAAGCCTCGTGCGCGCGGTGACGGAAGTGCGCATCGAGGCGGCCCGCTATGCCAATCCCCTCACCTTCCTGCCCGGCAATATCCCTATCAGCTCGCACATCACGCGGCTGCTCGGCCACGACGCCGGCTTCTGCGCGTGCTACGTCGACCTGAACCACTTCAAGCCGTTCAACGACCAGTACGGCTACTGGCAAGGCGACGAAGTGCTGAAGTTCGCCGCGCACGTGCTCGCGCAAGTGTGCGATCCGACGCGCGATTTTCTCGGGCACGTCGGCGGCGACGACTTCCTGATCCTGTTCCAGAGCGACGACTGGCACGAGCGCGCACAACGCGCCATCCAGCTGTTCAACGATGGCGCGCAACGTTTCTACGCGCCGGGCGATCGGCTCGCGGGCGGCATCCACGGCGAGGACCGGCGCGGCAACCCGACGTTTTTCGGTTTCGTGACGATGGCGATCGGCTGCGTGCACGTCCTGCCGCAAACGGGCGACGCGGTGTACGGCAGCGAGGACATCGCGTCGGTGGCCGCGCTTGCGAAGCGTCGCGCGAAGAGCGAGCCTTCCGGCCTCGTGCTGGTCGAGTTCGAAGAAAGCCAGGCCTTGCTGCAGGGCCGCACGGCCGCCGCCCTGGTCGACTGAGCAACGAATCATCGGCGGCAGCGGAACGCGCCGCCACGGCACGTCCCTGTCACGACGCGCAGTCGCCTTGTCTGGATTGCGCGTTTTCCCTCCGCCGATTCCCGTCCGCCGCGCGCCGCCCGCGCGGCGTGCCGCGCCGCGCACGCGCCGTCGGCGAAACAGCAGCTCGATCGTTTCGATTCATGCATCGAGCGGAACGTTTAGTGAATTTTACTAAACAAATACGGTCCGTTGCCTGCGCCTATATACGGGTATCTACGCGTACAGGATGCGGTCAGATTGGGGTTTCGGCGAGCCGTTTTACTATACAATCACCCGAACCTGAACTCCGCCGCGGCGCACCCGCTCGCCGCCGTTTTTCCTGATGGCCACTACCATCCGCGACGTCGCCCGCGCGGCCAGCGTGTCGATCGGCACTGTCTCGCGCGCGCTGAAAAACCAGCCAGGGCTGTCGGAATCGACGCGCGAGCGCGTCGTCGAAACTGCTCGCCGGCTCGGCTACGATTCCGCGCAGCTGCGTCCACGCATCCGCCGGCTCACGTTCCTGCTCCATCGTCATCACAACAACTTCGCCGTGAGCCCGTTCTTCTCGCACGTGCTGCACGGTGTCGAAGATGCGTGCCGCGAGCGCGGCATCGTTCCGTCCGTGCTGACGGCCGGCCCCACGGAAGACGTGGTCCAGCAGATGCGCCTGCACGCGCCCGACGCGATCGCCGTGGCCGGCTTCGTCGAGCCGGAAACGCTGACGACGCTCGCCGCGATGCAGCGCCCGCTCGTGCTGATCGATCTGTGGGCGCCGAACCTGCGCTCGGTGAATCTCGACAACCAGGCGGGCGCCGCGCTCGCGATGCAGCATCTGTTCGCGCAGGGCCGCAAGCGCATCGCGTTCATCGGCGGGTCGCTTGCGCATTACAGCATCGCGCAGCGCGCGCTGGGCTACCGGCGCGCGTTCTTCGATGCCGGGCTGCTGTTCGATCCGTCGCTGGAACTGACGATCGACGCGGGCCTCGACCCCGATTCCGGCGCCGCGCTCGCAATGGAGCAACTGCTCGACCGTCCCGGCCCGCGCCCCGACGCCGTCTTCGCCTACAACGACCTCGCCGCGCTCGCCGCGCTGCGCGTGTGTCTCGCGCGCGGCGTGCGCGTGCCGGACGACATCGCGATCGTCGGCTTCGACGACATTCCCGCCGCCGCGCATGCGCGCCCGCCGCTCACGACGATCGCCGTCGACAAGGAAGCGCTCGGTCGCCGCGGCGTCGAACTGCTGCTCGAAGACGCGCCGCCCGCACTCGACATCCGCATTCCGGTCCAACTCGTTGTCCGTGCCAGCACCTCGGTGAATACGCCATGAAACAACCCGACACGACTCTTTCGAACAACACCGCCACCCACGAGGCCCCGCCCGTCGAGAGTTTCCGCGACGGCGCGTTTCTGCTGTCGCACATCGAGGACACGTTGCGCTTCTACGCGCCCAACGTGCTCGATCCGAGCGGCGGCTTCTTCCACTTTTTCCGCGACGACGGCTCGATCTACAACCGCACCACGCGCCACCTCGTCAGCAGCTGCCGCTACGTCTTCAACTACGCGATGGCGTACCGCCAGTTCGGCGATCCGCAGCATCTGGAATATGCGCAGCACGGCCTGAAGTTCCTGCGCGACGGCCACTGGGACGCGCATCATCAGGGCTACGACTGGGAAATCGACTGGCGCGACGGCCACCGGCGCACGCTCGACGCGACGCGCCACTGCTACGGCCTCGCGTTCGTGCTGCTCGCCTACGCGCACGCCGCGATGGCGGGCATCGAAGAAGCGAAGCCGATGATCGCCGCGACGTTCGAACTGATGGAGCACCGCTTCTGGGACCCGGCCGCCGGTCTCTACGCGGACGAAGCCACGGCCGACTGGCGCGTGAGTTCGTATCGCGGCCAGAACGCGAACATGCACACTACCGAAGCGCTGCTCGCCGCGTACGAAGCAACGGGCCACCTCGTGTATCTGGACCGTGCCGAACGCGTCGCGACCAACATCACGCTGCGTCAGGCGAAGCTGTCGCAAGGACTCGTGTGGGAGCACTTTCACGCGGACTGGTCGGTGGACTGGCACTACAACGAGGAAGACAGCTCGAACATCTTCCGCCCGTGGGGTTTCCAGCCCGGCCATCAGACGGAATGGGCAAAGCTGCTGCTGATTCTCGAGCGGCATCGTCCGCTGCCGTGGCTGCTGCCGCGCGCCATCGAACTGTTCGACGCCGCGATGACGCACGCGTGGGACAACGATCACGGCGGCCTTTACTACGGCTTCGGCCCGGACCGCACGGTTTGTGATCACGACAAATACTTCTGGGTGCAGGCCGAGACGTTCGCGACGGCGGCGCTGCTCGGCAAGCGCACCGGCAACGAACGCTTCTGGGACTGGTACGACGAGATCTGGCGTTACAGCTGGACGCATTTCGTCGATCATCGCTACGGCGCGTGGTATCGCATCCTGACGTGCGACAACCGCAAGTACAGCGACGAAAAGAGCCCGGCCGGCAAGACCGACTATCACACGATGGGCGCCTGCTACGAAGTGCTGCACCATGCGTTGCAGCCTTCGGGCGCGTCCGCATAACCTGGTAGGGTGAGCAAAATGAGCGCGAGTCCCGAATTTCCCGCTGAGTATCCTGACTTCGTTTCCGCCGGCGACATCCTCACCGATCTCGTGCGCACGGGCCCGGCCAGCTGGCTGTCCGTGCCGGGCGGCGCAGGCTGGAACGTCGCGCGCGCCGTCGCGCGGCTCGGTCTGCCGACGGCCTGCGCCGGATCACTCGGTGTCGACAATTTCTCCGACGATCTGTGGAACGCGAGCGTCGCCGCCGGTCTCGACATGCGCTTCATGCAGCGCGTCGAGCGTGCGCCGCTGCTGGCCGTCGTGCATCAGACGCATCCGCCTGCGTATTTCTTCATGGGCGACAACAGCGCGGACCTCGCGTTCGATCCGTCGAAGCTGCCCGAAGGCTGGATGTCGCATGTGAAATGGGCGCACTTCGGCTGCATCAGCCTCGTGCGCCAGCCGCTTGGCGCGACGCTCGCCAAACTTGCCGCCGAACTGCGCGCGCGCGGCGTGAAGATCAGCTTCGATCCGAACTACCGCAACCTGATGGCGCACGGCTACGAGCCGACCTTGCGGCACATGGCGTCGCTGGCCGATCTGATCAAGGTGTCCGACGAAGACCTGCGCCTGCTGTTCAAGACGGACGACGAAGCCGCCGCCCTCGCGCAGCTTCGCGCGATGAACCCGAAGGCGATCGTGCTCGTCACGCGCGGCTCCGAGCAGGCGACGCTGATCGACGGCGACCAGACCTTCGAGGCGCGGCCGCCGCGCGTGGCCGTCGCGGATACCGTGGGCGCGGGCGACGCGTCGATCGGCGGGCTGCTGTTCAGCCTGATGACGGCGCCGCAGCGCAAGTGGAACGAGCATCTTGCGTTCTCGCTCGCAGCGGGCGCGGCGGCGTGCCGTCATTCGGGCGCGCATTCGCCGACGCTCGATGAAGTGGTATCGCTGCTGCAGGATTGAGCAAGCTGCCTCGCCCTGAGGCCAGCAGCGCAGCCAGTTCAAAGCCGCACCGACAGACGCCGCGAAGAGGGCGCAAGAAGTTGCCAGGGCAAGCGCCGGACCGGCCATTTCGCCACCGGCGCGGCGACGCGCGAACACGGTTTTACGTCCCGAAAGCGTGCAGAACGCCGACATGTGAGCGTCGAAATCGCGTGCTAGGATGGAATCTCCCCCTTGCTGGAGATGCATCATGGAGGACGTCACCTACACCAAAGGTCTCTATACGGCGACGGCAACCGTCCGGCCGGTAGATGGCGGGCAGTATCAGGGCGTCGTTGCGCTCTCGCGCGACGAAGGCGACGAGACGGAAGACACCGTCTACGAAGTCGAAGCCACCTCGGCGACAGCCGAGGAAGCGCTCGAAGAAGCCAAGGCGCTGGCCCACAGAATTCTCGGCGAGATCGAACTCTAGGGCTCTTTGCGCAAACGAGGCACGGCGCGTCCGCCGCGCGCCGCGCCCACGGTCTTTTCATGTCGAACAGGCGGAGGCGATCATGGCAGAACCGCTCTTTCTCTACGGCGTGTATTCGATACACGTGCGTCCACTCGAGCTGCAAGGCGCGCGCTGGGACGCGGAATACGAAATCCGGCATCGCGATCACCCTGTGCAGCACTGGACGACCGTGGGTGGCGACACAGGATTTGCGACGGCGGCCGAAGCCGTCGAAACCGCGCACCAGCAAGCCGTGGCCGACATCGAACATGGCGCAGGCGTGCCGAAGCCGCGCGCGTTTCCGTGATAGCGTAGGCGGTCGCGCCGCCTGACGCGACGCATTGCCACTTCTGACGAAGCGGCCGGGCTACACTAGCTGCCGCAGCGGGCGCTGCGCGTCACGGCTGCGCCGCCACGCTGCGAGACCCACTCGTCAGCAGAACAGAAAAAGAATGAGCGCGACCCCGCCTGAATTCAACGACTATCCCGCACGCAAAAGTCGCATCGCCGATCGCAAGATTCGCATGCGCTCCCATACCGTCATCGTGCACGGCTTGCCGCTGCGCGTCTGGCAAGACCTGTATCACCGCGCGCTGACCATCAGCTGGCCCGTGTTCTTCACGTCGCTCGCCGTCCTGTTCCTGCTGCTGAACTCGATGTTCGCGTCGCTCTACGAACTGGGCGGCGCGTCGATCGCGAACCAGAATCCCAAGGGTTTCGCGGGCGCGTTCTTCTTCAGCGTCGAGACGCTCGCCACCGTTGGCTACGGCGACATGCATCCGCAGACGTTCTACGCGCATCTCGTCGCGACGCTCGAAATCTTCATCGGCATGTCGGGCATCGCGCTGGCCACGGGTCTGATCTTCGCGCGCTTCTCGCGGCCGCGCGCGAAGATCATGTTCTCGCGCTTCGCGATCGTGCGCCCCATCGACGGACGCACGACGCTGATGGTGCGCACGGCCAACGCGCGGCAGAACGTGATCGTCGAAGCGCGCGCGCGGCTGCGGTTGATGCGCCTTGAGCAGTCGAGCGAAGGCTACGTGCTGCGCAAGATCTACGACCTCAAGCTGGTGCGCGACCAGCAGCCGATGTTCTATCTCGGCTGGAACCTGATGCACGTGATCGACGAAGCAAGCCCGCTGCACGGTCAAACGGCCGAGAGCCTTGCCGCGCAGGACGCCTCGCTGCTGATCACGATTGAAGGCTCCGACGAGAACACCTCGCAGACCATGCAGGCGCGCTACTCGTGGCCAAGCGACGACATCCGCTGGCAATACCGCTTCGTCGATCTGATCCGTGAAGAGAATGGCGTGAGCCACATCGACTACACGCACTTCGACGACGTCGAGCCGCTGCGTCCAGCCGATCTGCAACAACAGCCGACAGGCTGACGCGCTTCGCCCGCCCGCCCGCAGCCGAAGCCAAAGCCAAAGCCGAAGCCAAAGCCAAAGCCAAAGCCAAAGCCGACGCTACTTCGCCACTTTCAGCGCATCGGTTTCCCGTTGTTCGATGGCCATTGCGCGCGCATGCGCGTCGCGCGCAATGGCCCGCTCGACGTATTCGCCGATGCGCCCCGACGGTTCCAGCAGCTTCGCGATAAACGCGATTTGCAGCGTGCTCGCCAGCAGCAGATCCGCGGCCGAAAAGCGCGCGCCGAGCAGCCACTCGCCTTCGTCGAGCGCCATGTCGATCGCCGCTTTCACACGCTCCAGACTGCCCCAGCCGAAGCTGAACGAATTGCCCGATGCGCCCGTCATTTTTTCGGCCATCGCAGGCTCGAGACAGCCCGGCGTGAAGAAGAGCCATTGCAGGAACCGCCCGCGCGACGGATCACCGACGGGTGCGCCAAGACCGGCCTGCGGAAAACGGTCGGCCAGATACAGCAGCACCGCGCCCGATTCGGCGACCTGCACGCCGGCGTCGTCGAGTGCGGGCAGCTTGCACATCGGATTCACGTGGTGGAAATCGGTGGTGTCCTGCTCGCCGGCGCGGAGGTTCACCCGCGCGAGTTCGTACGGCGCGCCGATCTCTTCGAGCATCCACAGCGCGCGGAACGCACGCGTCTTCGGCCAGTAATACAGTTTCATCGCCCGTCTCCCGGTTGCGGTCGTTGCAAAGCGCAGTCGGGATAGCGTAACGCAATGGCAAGCCGGGCGCGCCTCGTCCAAACGGCCTAAGAGCGGCCTAAGAGCAATCCGAAAACTTTGCAAAATCAGCAGTTTGCAAACGGACGGTGGATCTATCTCAATTTCAGCCGGAATGCCTGGAAACGTCTCGCGAAGCCGCGATCTGTCGCAAAAAGTAGCAAGAATTCTCTCCATTTGACGCGAAACAATGGAGTCTCTTTCGCCACGGCGGCCATTCGCATGCATGGCGCCGCTGCGGAACCCAAAAACGGAGACTCCCCCATGACCGCGCGTCAACCCATCGACGGCACGCCCGCACTCGCCGACTACCGCCTTTCGGACAACCTGACCGCTGCGCGCGGCCGCATCTTTCTGACGGGCACGCAGGCGCTCGTGCGTCTCGCCTTGATGCAACGCGAGCTGGACAAGGCGCGCGGTCTGAACACGGCCGGCTTCATCAGCGGGTATCGCGGCTCGCCGCTCGGCATGGTCGATCAGCAGTTGTGGAAAGCGAAAAAGCTGCTCGACGCGCACGATGTCCGCTTCCTCCCCGCGATCAACGAAGAACTCGGCGGCACGGCCGTGCTCGGCACGCAACGCGTCGAAGCGGACCCCGAACGCACCGTCGATGGCGTGTACGCGATGTGGTACGGCAAGGGCCCCGGCGTAGACCGCGCGGGCGATGCGCTCAAGCACGGCAACGCGTATGGCTCGTCACAGCATGGCGGCGTGCTGGTCGTTGCGGGCGACGATCACGGCTGCGTGTCGTCGTCGATGCCGCATCAGAGCGACTTTGCGATGATCGCGTGGCACATGCCCGTCGTGAATCCGTCGAACATCGCCGATATGCTCGAATTCGGCCTGTACGGCTGGGCGCTGTCGCGCTACTCGGGCGCGTGGGTCGGCTACAAGGCGATTTCCGAAACGGTCGAATCCGGCTCGACCGTCGATCTCGACGCGCTGCAAACCAGCTGGTCGGCGCCCGAAGGGTTCGAGCCGCCCGCAGGCGGCCTGCATAACCGCTGGCCCGACTTGCCGAGCCTCACGATCGAACAGCGTCTGCACGCGAAGCTCGACGCCGTGCGCCACTTCGCGCGCTTCAACAGCATCGACAAGTGGATCGCGCCCAGCCCGCACGCGAACGTCGGCATCATCACCTGCGGCAAGGCGCATCTCGATCTGATGGAAACGCTGCGCCGGCTCGACCTCACCGTTGCCGATCTGGACAAGGCGGGCGTGCGCATCTACAAGGTGGGTCTGTCGTTTCCGCTCGAAATGACGCGTATCGATGCGTTCGTGTCCGGCCTTTCCGAAGTCCTCGTGATCGAAGAGAAAGGGCCTGTGATCGAGCAGCAGATCAAGGACTATCTGTACAACCGCACGGCAGGCGCGCGCCCGGTGATCGTCGGCAAGCACGCGCAGGATGGCTCGATGCTGCTGTCGTCGCTGGGCGAATTGCGGCCGTCGCGCATCCTGCCCGTTTTCGCGCAGTGGCTGGCGAAGCACAAGCCCGCGCTCGACCGCCGCGAGCGCGTGGTCGATCTCGTCGCGCCGCAAATCCTCTCCAATGCCGCCGACGCCGTAAAGCGCACGCCCTACTTCTGCTCGGGCTGTCCGCACAACACGTCGACGAAAGTGCCGGAAGGCTCGATTGCGCAGGCGGGCATCGGCTGTCATTTCATGGCGTCGTGGATGGAGCGCGACACGACGGGGCTGATCCAGATGGGCGGCGAAGGCGTCGACTGGGCCGCGCATTCGATGTTCACGAAAACGCGCCACGTATTCCAGAATCTCGGCGACGGCACGTACTTCCACTCGGGCATTCTCGCGATCCGCCAGGCGGTCGCGGCCAAGGCGACGATCACGTACAAGATTCTCTATAACGACGCCGTCGCGATGACGGGCGGCCAGCCGGTGGACGGCAGCATCTCCGTGCCGCAAATCGCGCGACAGGTCGAAGCCGAAGGCGTGTCGCACTTCGTCGTGGTCAGCGACGAGCCTGAAAAATACGACGGACATCACGGCCTGTTTCCGAAGGGTACGACGTTCCACCATCGCAGCGAACTCGACAAGGTGCAGCGCGAGCTGCGCGACATCGACGGCGTGACGGTGCTGATCTACGACCAGACGTGTGCGGCGGAAAAGCGCCGCCGCCGCAAGAAGGGCGAGTTTCCCGACCCGGACAAGCGCCTCTTCATCAACGAAGAAGTGTGCGAAGGCTGCGGCGATTGCGGCGTGCAATCCAATTGCCTGTCGGTCGAGCCGGTTGAAACGCCGCTTGGCCGCAAGCGTCGCATCGATCAGTCGTCGTGCAACAAGGACTATTCGTGCGTGAACGGCTTCTGCCCGAGCTTTGTGACGATCGAAGGCGGCAAGCTGAAGAAGGCGGCGGGCGCAGCGTTCGATACGGCAGCGCTCGCTGCGCGCGTCGACGCATTGCCGCTGCCCGCGACGCAGCTCGACGCCGCGCCATACGACATCCTCGTGACGGGCGTCGGCGGCACGGGCGTCGTGACGGTCGGCGCGCTGATCAGCATGGCCGCGCATCTCGAAGGTAAGAGCGCGTCGGTGCTCGACTTCATGGGCTTTGCGCAGAAAGGCGGCTCGGTGCTGTCGTTCGTGCGCTTCGCCGCGCGCGACGAGTGGCTCAATCAGGTGCGCATCGATACGCAGCAGGCCGACGTGCTGCTCGCGTGCGACATGGTCGTGGGCGCGAGCGCGGATGCATTGCAGACAGTGCGGCATGGGCGCACGCGCATCGTCGTGAACACGCATGCGATTCCGAACGCGTCGTTTGTGCAGAACCCGGACGCGAATCTGCACGCCGATGCCTTGCTCGATAAGATGCGCCACGCCGCTGGCGAAGAGCGCATGTCGTCGTGCGATGCGCAAGCCCTCGCGACGCGTTTTCTCGGCGATACGATCGGCGCGAATATCCTGATGCTCGGCTTTGCATGGCAGTTGGGCCTCGTGCCCGTGTCGTTCGCCGCAATGATGCGCGCGATCGAACTGAACAACGTTGCCGTGCAGATGAACCAGTTGGCGTTTTCGATCGGACGCATGGCGGCCGCCGATCCCGTCGGACTCGAAGCGCTGTGGACGCAGCGTCACGCCGCGAAGCCCGCTGCATCGCTGGAAACGCTCGATGCGTTGATCGCGGATCGCGAGGCGCGTCTGTCGGCCTACGGCGGCGCGGCTTACGTGCAGCGTTATCGCGCGCTGGTCGATGCGGCGCGTCAGGCGGAGCGCAAGCTCGAAAAGGCGCATGAGGGCCGCCTGAGCCGCGCGGTCGCCACCACTTTCTATCGTCTGCTCGCCGTGAAAGACGAATATGAAGTCGCGCGTCTGCACAGTGATCCCGCGTTCCGCGCGGCGCTCGAAGCGCAATTTGAAGGCGTGGCGGGCAAGGACTTCGGCGTGAAGTTCAATCTCGCGCCGCCGACCATTTCACGCGCCCGCCACGGCGCGAAGCCGCAGAAGAAAACCTTCGGTCAATGGATGTGGCCCGTGTTCGGCGTGATGGCGAAATGGCGCGGGCTGCGCGGCACGATGCTCGATCCGTTCGGCCGCACCATCGAGCGGCGGATGGAGCGCGAGTTGCCCGCAGACTACGAAACGACCATGCAGCGCGCGTTCGCCATGCTGAACAACGTCACGGCCGACGACATCGTCAGGCTCGCCGATCTGCCTGCACGCGTGCGCGGCTATGGACACGTGAAGCTGGCGAACCTCGCGGCAGTGAAACGCAGCGAGCGCGAGCTGGCCGCGCGTCTGCATATCGACGCGGCGACGGGCACCGCGGTCAAGCAGGCGCTGGAAGAAGCGAAGGGCGCGGGTACGTTGCGGGGCATTCCCGTCGTCGTGGCGAAATGACGTGATGGATGAAAGCGTGTGCCGTGCAAAGAGCGATCCATGCACACGGCACACGCCGACGACGCTCACACGCCGTCCAGCAGACTCCGCACGCGTCGGACCTTGTCTTCATCGACGGGAGCCAGACCGTTGCCGCCGACGCGCACGCCCGAACCGAAGTGAACCGCCGTCACACGCGTCGCGCGCACGAAGTCCGCGACACGATCCACGGTCAATCCGGCGCCCGCCAGCACCGTGCAATGCGACAGGCTCGCGCGCGTCACCAACGCCTCGATCCGGGCCGCCGCGTCGAGCACGGAAGCCTTGCCGCCCGACGTCAGCACGTTCGTGACGGTATCGAAACCCAGCAGGACATCGAACGCTTCGTGCAGATCGCGCGTTTCGTCGAACGCGCGATGGAACGTGATGGGCATGCCGTCGGCGGCGTCGACCACGCGCTGCAGGCTTTCGCGATCCACTTCGCGCGACGCCGTCAGCATGCCGATCACGACGGCATTCGCACCCGCCCGCTTCGCCGCGCGCACGTCGCGCAGCATCACGGCAAGGTCGTCGGCATCGTAGACGAACGAGCGGCTATGCGGCCGCACGATCACGTTCACGGAAATATCGACGGCCGCCGCCACGGCTTCCATCATGCCGATGCTCGGCGTCAATCCGCCCTCGCCCATCGCGGTGACGAGTTCGAGACGGTCGGCGCCGCCGCGCGCGGCAGCGTGCGCATCGGCGGGCGTCGTCGCGATGACTTCGAGCAGCACCCGTTCTGTTTGCATGTCAGGGATCAAGTGGTGAGGAGGACCGACATGATCTCAGAAGTGCGGCTCCTCGAACCAGTCGATATCGCCGCACAGCACGCACATGCGATTGCCGATCAGCGTCGCCACGGATAGCGTCACGCACGGCACCGCCTCGTTGATCGACAGATACGGCCGCGTGACATGCACGCGCTCGGGCGCGTCGATCGCGGCGCGGAAATACGGGCGCCGCAGCCAGTTCGCGCCCTGCGCGTCGGAGAGCGGCAGAAAGCGCGTTTCGTGCGACGCGCGGTCCGCGCGCAGCACGACGTTGCGCCCGGCCTGCCGGCCCTTTTCGTCGAGCAGATAGCAGCGCGCGGCGTGATCGAGCGCGAGAAAATTCCAGCACACTTCGTCGAGCAGCTCACCCGCCGCAAGCCGCTCGGCTGCCCGCTCGAAGGCGCGAATGTACGGCGCGATCCGCGACGCCCTCCGCCGCTCGCGCTCTTCCGTCTGCTTCTGGAACCGCTCGGTCAGCTCGCCGATGCACTCAGCCGCATGCGGCGCGTCGGCCAGCCCCGGATGCGGACGCCCGAAATAAAAGCCCTGCACGAAATCGACATTGCATTCGAGCGCCATCTGCGCTTCGTGCTCCGTCTCCACGCCTTCGATCAGCACCAGCTTGCCCGCCTCGTGCAGCAGCGCCACGAGCCCCGGCAGGATCGACGCGACGTCCGCGCGATGCGACGCGTGCGACAGCATGATGCGATCGAGCTTCACGATGTCGGGGTTCAGCTGCCAGATGCGCTCGATGTTCGAATGGCCCGCGCCGAAATCGTCGAGCGCGATCAGAAAGCCGCGCTCGCGAAACTGGCGCACGGCATCGGCGAGACGGTCGATGTCCTGCGCGCTCTGCTCGAGCACCTCGAGCACGATGCGGCGCGGCGACAGATTCAGCCGCTTCAGATTGGCGAGCAGCGCGGCCGAATGATACGAGTCGATCAGCACGCCCGGATGCACGTTGAGAAACAGCCACTCGCGCTCGGCGCCGAGCACCTTGAAGTTCTCGAGATGCAGCGACTGCGCGAGCCGGTCGACCTGCAGCACGTCGCCGACGCGCGCTGCGTGGCCGAACACGTCGATGGGCGACACGACGCGATCAAAAGCGTCGTGCGCGCGAAGCAAACCCTCGTAGCCCACGGCACGCATGTGCGACAGGCTGAAGATCGGCTGGAAGACGCTCGTGAGCGTCAGTTCGCCATGTTGTACCGAATAGCGCTGCAGGCCCGAAGTCATGCTGAGTTCGAAGCCGTGCGGCACCGCTGTTCTTTCCTGTTGCGCAATGGTCATGCAGTCCTCTCACGCAAGCGTCACGGCGCGCGCAGCGTGTCTGGCACGCGTGCGCCGTCCTCGAAATGTGCGTTATCGACATGTGTTAAGCAAGCTCCATGCGCACGAAGCCGCACGTATCCTCGAAATTTGCATCGAGGGCTGCACCGCGCCGAGAGCGTATGCGTCGCGCGAGGGCGTTTTCTGCACCGCGACGGTGCGCGCAGCTTTCGGGCGACTTGCAACCTCTGCGGCGCGCTTTCGTTCGATCGGGCTACACTTCGGCCTACCGGTGCGCCGCATGGCTTTCCAACGCGGCACTTCACGCTGCGCGACGCAGACTTGTAGTGTCGCTCTGTTCGTCGCGCGTCAGTGCTTCTTTCCCCACATCCCGCTTCAGATGGATATCGTCTTTACCGTATTGATCCTGCTGCTGGCCGTTGCCGCGTCGGGCATCGTCGTACGGCTCGCGCCGTTCAGGCTGCCCTTGCCGCTCGTGCAGATCGTGTTCGGCGCACTGCTTGCGTGGCCGCGTCTTTCGCTGCACGTCACCTTCGATCCCGAACTGTTCATGATGCTGTTCATCCCGCCGCTGCTGTTCGCGGACGGCTGGCGCATGCCGAAGCGCGAGTTCTTCATGCAGCGCCGCGCGATCCTGATGCTGGCGCTCGGCCTCGTGTTCATGACGGTCGTCGCCGTCGGCTACTTCGTTCACGCCATCGTGCCGTCGATCTCGCTGCCCGTCGCGTTCGCGCTCGCGGCGGTGTTGTCGCCGACGGACGCCGTCGCGCTGTCGGGCATCGTGGGACGCAACCGGCTGCCCGATCATCTGATGCATATCCTCGAAGGCGAGGCGCTGATGAACGACGCGTCGGGTCTCGTCGCGCTGAAGTTCGCGATTGCCGCCGCGTTGACGGGCGTGTTCTCGCTGCGCGACGCGTCGGTGAGCTTCGTCATCATCGCGCTCGGCGGACTCGCGACGGGCGCGGCTGTCGCGTGGCTCTTCAGCTATGCGTCCACGCGCATCCTCAACCTCACCGAAGAAGGCGACCCCGCGCCCGGCGTTGTCATGACGCTGCTGATTCCGTTTGCCGCCTATCTGTTCGCCGAGCACTTCGGCTTCTCGGGCATCCTCGCTGCCGTCGCGGGCGGCATGACGATGAATTCGTCGGCATTCACGCGCACGAGCCCGGCGTCGGCGCGCGTGCGCGCCAGCGTTACGTGGACGATGATCGAGTTCATCTTCAACGGCATGGTGTTCATTCTGCTCGGGCTGCAGTTTCCGCACATCATCGGCAGCGCGCTGCTCGATGCGCATGCGGAAGCGAGCGGCTCCGAGCTGCGGCTCATCTTCTACGTCGCGGCTGTATTGCTCGCGCTCTACGCATTGCGCTTCGTGTGGGTGTGGCTGTTGCGCTGGTTCTCGAGCCGCGGCGCGGCGAAGCACGGCGTCGCGAACGCGGTGCCCGGCCTGCGCACCGTGTCGCTCACGACGATCGCGGGCGTGCGCGGCGCGGTGACGCTCGCGGGCGTGCTGTCGCTGCCCGTCGCGCTGTCGAACGGACAGCCGCTGCCCGGACGCGATACCGCGATTTTCATTGCGTCAGGTGTGATACTCGCGTCGCTCGTCGTCGCTGTGATCGGCTTGCCGCTTCTGATGAACGGCGCGCGCCGCCGCGCCGATCCGCATGCCGCCGAAGAACGCGCCGCGCGCATTCAGGCCGCGCAGTCGGCGATTCGCGCAATCGACGACTATCAGCAGCGCGCGACCGCCGATCTCGACGAGGCGGATTCCGCGCGCGCCGCCGAAGTGATGGCACGCGTAATGGGCATCTACCGTCGCCGGCTCGCGACGCTCGACGACGACAAGGAGCCCGCCGCGAACGCGCGGCGCAGCGAGATGCTGGAGTTCCAGATGAAGCTCGCCGCTATGCGCGCCGAACGCGCGGCGCTGCTCGATTTGCGCGGCCAGCAGTTCATCAACGACGACACGCTGAACAAGCTGATGCGCGAGGTGGACCTGGCGGAAACCGCGCTGCTGACGCGCGGCATGGGAAAGAAGTGAGGGTGATGCGGAAGGGAGCCAGCGCCATGTTGATGCGCCGACTCCGTACTGAAGCGCCGCGTCAGACAGCGGGCTCTTGCGGACCTTTACGGCGCAGCAGCGCGTAAAGAATGATCGCGCCGAACGTCGCGGTGCCGATGCCGCCGAGCGCGAAGCCGCCGAACTTCAGCGAGAAATCGCCCGCACCGAGCACGAGCGTCACGGCGGCGACGATCAGATTGCGGTTGTCCGAGAAGTTCACCTTGTTCACCACCCAGATGCGCGCGCCCGTCACCGCGATCAGCCCGAACACGACGATCGACACGCCGCCCAGCACGGGGCCGGGAATCGTCTGGATCACCGCGCCGAACTTCGGCGAGAAGCCGAGAATCAGCGCGATCACGGCGGCGATCACGAACACGAGCGTCGAGTAGATGCGCGTCACGGCCATCACGCCGATGTTCTCCGCGTACGTCGTCACGCCCGTGCCGCCCGCGAAGCCGGACACCACCGTCGCGATGCCGTCGCCGATGAACGCGCGGCCGATGTAGCCGTCGAGGTTTTGTCCCGTCATCGCGCTGACGGCCTTGATGTGGCCGAGATTCTCCGCGACGAGAATCACCGCGACGGGCGCGAGCAGCGCCATGGCCTGGCCGTTGAACACGGGCGACGTGAAATGCGGCATGCCGAACCACGGCGCGTTTGCGACGATCGAGAAATCGACCGGCTTGCCCATGCCCATGCCATTGGTGACGATTGCGTAGATCACGTAGGCGATCAGCAGGCCGACGAGAATCAGCAGACGCTGCACCATGCCGCGCGCGAACACGGCCACGCCGCCGACGCACAGCACTGTGACGAGCGCCATGTACGATTCGAACGCGCTGCCGCTCACGCCCTTCACCGCGATGGGGGCCAGATTCAGGCCGATCACCGCGACGATGGAGCCCGTCACGACGGGCGGCATCAGCGTTTCGATCCACGCCGTGCCAATGGCCGACACGATGAAGCCGATCACGATGTAGGTCACGCCGCACGCGATGATGCCGCCCAACGCAACAGGAATGTTCAGGTTCGGGCCTTGTCCCGTATAGCCCGTAATCGCGATCACGAGACCGATGAACGCGAAGCTCGAACCCAGATAACTCGGCACGCGGCCGCCGACCAGCACGAAAAACAGCAATGTGCCGATACCCGACATGAATATGCACAGATTGGGATCGAAGCCCATCAGCAGCGGTGCGAGCACGGTCGAGCCGAACATCGCGACGACGTGCTGAATGCCCATCGCGAGCATTTGCGGAAACGGCAGGCGCTCGTCGGTGTTGACGACGCGCCCTTCGACGCTCGTCGGCTGGACGCGCCAGCGCGGAAACCAGGAATCGGCCATCGCGGGGGTTCTCCTCTATTGGCGTAGATTTTGTGTGGTGACGCCGCCGTGGCCGGACGCGTGGTCGGACCTCGAGGCGGCGCGGTCCAGGATGGGATTCTTGAACTACGCGCGAGTTTACGGAGAGCGCTTGCCCATGACAAGCCGCGCAAAATGCCCGTGCGCATCGATGCGCGGCAAGTGTTGTATCAAAGTATCAAAGCGAAAACACGGCGACGGCCGTCTTCAGATGCCTCGCCTGATCGGCCATTGCGCCCGCCGCCGCAGCCGCCTCTTCGACGAGCGCCGCGTTTTGCTGCGTGACTTCGTCCATCTGCGCGACGGCGCGGTTCACCTGTTCGATGCCCGTGCTCTGCTCGCCCGAAGCCGCCGAGATGTCAGCCATGATGTCCGTCATCCGTTGCACGGCCTGCGTGACTTCTGCCATCGTGCTCCCCGCGCGTTCGGCGAGCCGCGCGCCGCTGTCGACGCGTGAGGTCGAGTTTTCGATCAGCTCCTTGATCTCTTTGGCCGACACCGCGCTGCGTTGCGCGAGCGCGCGCACCTCGCCCGCGACGACGGCGAAGCCGCGTCCCTGCTCGCCCGCGCGCGCGGCTTCGACGGCCGCGTTCAGCGCGAGGATGTTGGTCTGGAACGCGATGCTTTCGATCACGCCGATGATGTCCGTCATCCGCTTCGAACCCGCCGCGAGTTCGCGCATCGTCTCGACCACGTCGTCGACCAGGCCGCTGCCGCGCGCCGCCACCTCCGACGCCCCGCGCGCGACGCCGCCCGCCTGCTGCGCGTTGTCGGCGTTCTGCCGCACGGTTGCCGTCAGCTGCTCCATGCTCGACGCCGTTTCTTCCAGCGACGCCGCCTGCTCTTCCGTGCGCTGCGACAGATCGGTGTTGCCCTGCGCGATCTCGCCCGACGCGAGCAGGATCGATTCGCTCGACTCGCTGATCCTGCCGACGATCGACGCCAGTTGCCCACGCATGTTCGCCAGCGCGTGCAGCAGACTCGCCGTGTCGCCGGGTTTCGTCTCGACGCGCACGGCCAGATCGCCCGCGGCGATGCGGTTTGCGATCTGCGCGGCGTAGTCCGGCTCGCCGCCGAGCTGGCGCGTAAGGCGCCGCGCGATCAGCCAGGCGAGCGCCGCGCCCGCCGCCACCGACGCCAGCACCAGCGCCGACAGCAGTACCCGCATGCTCGCGTACTCCGCGCCTGCTTCGCGCTGCGCGGCCGTCGCCTGCTCGCGGCGGTGATCGATCAGCCTGACGATGCTGTCGCGCAACGCCTCGCTCGCGGCAATCGCGCGCCGCACGAGTTCGGCATTGTCGACTTCGGCGGGCACGGGCTGCAGCCCGATCTGCTGATGCACGATGGCTTCCCACGCCGCCGTCTTGCGCAGCACGTCGTCGTAGAGCGCTTGCCCGTCGTTGCCCGCGATGGTCGTGCTATAGCGCGCGTATCCGTCGTGCATGCTCTTCAGCGACGCGACGATGTCGTCCTTGAGCTTCTGGCGCGCGGCTTCGTCGGGCGCATAGCCGAGATTGGCGGCGTCGAGATCGGTGTCGATCTTGTAGCGGTTCGCCTCTTCCATCCAGTAAAGGCCGTCCATGTGCCGGCTCGAAATGGCTTCGGTAATGCCGTGCATCGACGCGAGCGCCGACAGGCCCGCCGCGCCCACCGCGACGCCAAAGCCGATCACGATCGCGAACGCGATCAGCAACTTCTTCCAGACAGTCATGCGGTCAAACCACTTCATCGTGTGATCCTCGACAGTTCATCAGCCGTTCAGCGACGGGGTGACTCGCAGGCATCGCAGGCCGCGGGCTGCAAGGCTTTACGGCGTGCGTGATGCGGACTTGATGAACGGATGCCGGGCATAAGGAAGCCGGCATGAGGGTTTTGGCAATGAAGTCCGCTTTGGGAGTTTTCTGATATCGGAGCGCATGCCGCGCTCTCTACACTTGATGGGCTGCGTGACCCCGATTTTGAGTAGCGCAAGCGATGTTGTAACTCTCCGACTTTCCGCTCATGCTCCCCGGCATGAGCGGTTTTTTTCGCCTGTCGATTTTCCCCGCGCCTCGCGGGTCAAACGCGTCACCCGTTGCGGGCATCGTCCGCGCCGAATGCAGGCGCCGCCAGCTTGCGCGTGTGATCACGGACGTCGGCGGGCCATGCGGCCGTCATCGCGTCGAAGCGGGCGGCATCGTTCGCGTACAGCGCGCGGGTCGCTTCTTCGTAGCCCGCCAGATCGCCCGCCATCGCCGTCATGAACCGGTACGCCGATTCCTGCGCGCGGCGCATGCGGTCCTTCCCCTCGCTCGCGACGCGTGCCGCGTCGACCAGCTTGCGCAGCGCCACTGATGCGCCGCCCGGCTGTTCGTTCAGCCAGCTCCAATGTCTGGGCAGCAAGGTCACCTCGCGCGCGACGACGCCGAGCTTCGGCCGTCCGCGCCCGCGCGATGCCGAAGGCGCCTCGCTCGCATCTTCCGTTGACGGCGCGCTGCCGGCTGCGCGGTCCGCGAGCCTTGCGAGCACGTCGCGCTCCGAGCCGCGCAAATCGAGGTCGATGGGGCGGCTGGTTTCGTCGTCGAAGATCCGCACGGACGCGCCGGCATCGCGCTCGATCGCGGCTCTGGCGGCCAGCGCAACCCCTTTGAGTTCACCTGACGCCAGGCGCCGGACGCCTTCGAAAGCGGTGCAGGTTGCCATGTGATTCGTGGTCATCTGATGTCTCGCATCGTCAATGTCGATGCGCAGATTTTATCCGGGTATAAATAGAAAAAGCAATATTGCCCGGATAAAATTAATCGAACCACGCGGTCGACGAACGACCCGCTTACTGCGTGCGCCGCCGCTCCCCGGCGCACGCTTGCAGCGCGTCGATCAGGTCGAGGGGATCGTAGGGCTTGCGCAACTGCGCGGCGTCGCGCAGTTGCGCGCGCTGCTGCGGCGACATCGCGGCCTCGGCGCCCGTCACGAAGATCACACACATGGCGGGCTGGCGCGCCGTCGCCTCGATGGCCAGATCGACGCCCGAAGCGTCCGTCAGGCCGACGTCCGTGAGCAGCACGTCGAAGGGCAGGCTGTCCGTCATCTGCAACGCCTGCGCCGCCGTGGCCGCTTCGACGACGTCGAGCCCGAACGTGCGCAGCAGTTCCGCCGTGCTCACGCGCACCAGCTCGTCATCTTCGACGAACAGGATGCGCAGGTGACGGATCGCCTCGAAGGTCTCGTTGCTGTGCCGGTCGACGAACTTCACCGTCTGCGAGTCTTCCGCGTGCAATGTCACCCCGTCGTCGGGCCGCGCGTACTGCAGGCGCAGCGCGTGCTGGATCTTGCGCGCGAGCGCTTCCTGCGAATACGGCTTGCTCAGCAGCTCGACGCCTTCGTCGAGCCGCCCCGCATGCACGATCGCGTTGTCCGTATAGCCCGACGTGAACAAGACCGCGATGCCCGGCTGCCGCTCGCGCGCCTTGCGTGCCAGTTCGGTGCTGCGCAGCGGGCCGGGCATCACGACATCCGTGAACAGCAGATGGATGGGCACGCCGCTCTCGACGATCGCGAGCGCGCTTTGGGCGTCCTTCGCCTTCAGCACGCGATAACCGAGCGATGCCAGCATCTCGACCACCGTCGTGCGCACGTCCTCGTCGTCCTCCACGACCAGGATCGTTTCGCTGCCGCCCTTCGCGGGACCGGCGTCGATATCCGTTTCGAGGTCTTCTTCCTCGCGCACGCGCGGCAGATACAGGCGAATGGTCGTGCCGTGGCCGGGCTCGCTGTAGATCTTCACGTGGCCGCCCGACTGCTTGACGAAGCCGTACACCATACTCAGGCCGAGCCCCGTGCCCTGGCCTTCGGGCTTCGTCGTGAAGAACGGCTCGAACACATGCTCCTGCACGTCGGCCGACATGCCCGAGCCCGTATCGGTGACAGCGACCATCACGTACTGGCCGGGCGTGACGTCCGCGTGACGTTTCGCGTAGGAATCGTCGAGCGATGCATTGCCTGCTTCGATAGTGAGCTTGCCGTGGCCGTCCATCGCGTCGCGCGCGTTGATGGCCAGATTGAGCAGCGCGTTTTCCACCTGGAACGGATCGACCAGCGTATTCCACAGTCCGCCCGACACGACCGTCTCGATCTCGATGCCGTCACCGAGCGCGCGGCGCAGCATGTCGTCGAGGCCGCGCACGAAGCGCCCGAGGTTCACCACCTTCGGCGCGAGCGGCTGCCGGCGTCCGAACGCGAGCAGCTGCGACGCGAGCTTCGCGCCGCGCGCCACGCCCGCGAGCGCGTTGCGCACGCGCCGCGCGGGCCGCTCTTCGCCGACGACGTCGTCGGCGAGCAGCTGCAGATTGCCGCCGATCACCTGCAGCAGATTGTTGAAGTCGTGCGCAACGCCGCCCGTCAGCTTGCCGATCGCTTCCATCTTCTGCGCGACGCGTAGCGCCTCTTCGGCGTGACGCAGCGCTTCCTGCGTTTCGCGGTCGTTCGTCACGTCGCGCCCGACACCGTGAATGCGCGCGGTATCGGGATCGAGCGAAAGCGTCCACGCAATCCAGCGCCACGAGCCGTCGATGTGCCTGAGACGGTTCTCGTGGCGCACGGGCGCGCCCGTGCGGCGCAGGTCGTCGAGTTGCGCTTCGACCATCGCGCGGTCGTCGGCATGGATCAGCGAGTAGTACGACTGCAGCGTGAGCCAGCGCGTGTCGTGACCGAGCACGCGCGTCCATGACGGGCTAACGCGCTGCAACTCGCCATTGAAGCTCGCGACCACCAGCAGGTCTTCGCTGAATTCCCACAGACGGTCGCGATCCGCGACGGCTTCGATCACGCGCGCCTCGAGCGTTTCGTTCAGTTCGCGCAGCGCCTCTTCCGCCTTCGTGCGCTCAGCGATTTCGCGCTGCGCGGCCTGATAGAGACGCGCGTTGTCGATGGCCGTCGCGGCCTGTGCGGCAATGCCTTCGACGAGACGCTCGGCGCGCGCAGTGAACACGCCCGGCACGGGATGACCGAAGAACAACCCGCCGAGCACTTCGCCCGTGCGCGACACGACGGGCGCGGCGAGATAGCTGCGCACCTGCAGATGCCCGTCGGGCATGCCGTGATGCGGCGGATTGCGGCCATAGCGCGGATCGTTCGTGATGTCGTCGGAGCGCATGATGCCTTCGCCCGAAAAAGTCGGCGCGAACACAGCCGTGTTGCGCGGCATCGGGAACTTCGAGAAGCTGTCCTTCGGCACGCCCGATAGCGCGTACAGCATGTAGCTGCCGCCCTGATCGTCCTGCACGTTGTAGAAGAACGCGCCGAACGCGGCGCCCGTGAGTTCGGTCGCGGCATCGACGACTACCTGCACCGCGCGGTTCAGATCGAGTTCTGCCGCCACCGCTGTACCGACGCGGTTGAGAATTTCGAGCGTGCGCGACTCCTCGCGCAGCCGGTTGCCCGTCTCGCGCCGCAAACGCGCGAGCTGTAGATTGCCCGCCACGCGCGCGAGCAGTTCGCGCGCCGCGAACGGCTTGATCAGATAGTCGTCGGCACCCGATTCGAGACCGCCCACCTTCGCTTCTTCGCCCGCGCGCGCGGACAGCAGCAACACGGGCGTCTCGCGCAAGTCTTCGTCGGCGCGCAGTTCGCGCAGCAGGCCGAAGCCGTCGAGCTTCGGCATCATCACATCGGACACGATCAGCTCAGGTGCCAGCTTGCGTGCGGCGGCGAGCGCCTCTTCGCCGTCGGCGGCAACGTGCACCTCGTGGCCCGCCGCCGTCAGGATGCGCCGCATGTAGTCACGCAGATCGGCGTTGTCGTCGACGACCAGCAGCCTGCCCGCCGCGACGCCTTCCTGTGCGCCATCCGTCGCGGTGCCTGGCGCGGGAAGCGTGCTCGCGTCGTCGGCGTCGGCGGGATTTTGCGCGTCGGGCAGCCAGCGCATCGCCGCGTCGATATAGCTTTGCGCGTTCGCGCTCGTGATGGCGCGCGCGGCGTCGACAGGCGTGACAGGTGCGGCAGGCGCGACAGGTACGACGGGCGGCAGCACGATCCTGAAGCGCGAGCCTTTGCCCAATTCGCTGTCGACGTGAATCGTGCCGCCGTGCAGACGCACGAGTTCGCTGACGAGCGCGAGCCCGATGCCGCTGCCCTCGACCGAACGGCCCATCGCGCCTTCGACGCGATGAAAGCGCTCGAACAGCCGCGGGACCTCGTGGGCCGGAATGCCGATGCCCGAATCGGCGACGCACAGCTCGATGCCGCCGCCATCCGTCGTTTTCATGCTGACGGAAATGGTGCCCGCGAGCGTGAACTTGAACGCGTTCGACAGCAGGTTCAGCACGATCTTTTCCCACATCTCGCGGTCGATGGGCACGAGTTGCGGCAGCGGCTCGCAATCGACTTCGAGTGTCATGTCCGCCGACTCGATCGCCGAGCGGAACAGCGACGCGAGATCCGCCGTAAATGCGGCGAGATCGGTCGGCTGCGGATGGATTTCGATGCGGCCCGCCTCGATGCGCGAAAAGTCGAGCAGCGCGTTCACGAGCTTCAGCAGCCGCAGGCCGTTGCGATGTGTGACCTCGACCAGCAGCCGGTCCTCGGCACTGGTGTCGGGCTTCGCCAGCATTTCTTCGAGCGGCCCCAGCATCAGCGTGAGCGGCGTGCGGAACTCGTGGCTGATGTTCGAGAAAAACGTCGTCTTCGCGCGATCGATTTCGGCCAGCGCTTCGGCACGCCGCCGCTCTTCTTCGTATGCGGCGGCGTAGCCGAGCGCCGCGCCGATCTGACGCGCGGTCAGCGTGAGAAACGAGCGGTAGCTGTCGTCGACGAGTCGGTACGGATTCAGACCCACCACCAGCACGCCGCTGCGTCCTGCTTCGCCCGACGGCTGCACGGGCAGCACGGCCGCCTGCACGGTCGGCCGCTGCCATGCGCCCGACGGCAGCGGCGTGTCGAAGCGCTCGATCAGATCGGTCACGACGGCAAGCTGCTGGCTGCGCAATACGTCCGCGAACGGCCACGGGGAATCTTGCGCGGCGTCGATGGTGTGCGGCGCGGCGGGATGACGGGCCGCGATGCCGCAATGCGCCGCCAGCGTCGCAACCGTGCCGCCCGGCTCGACCTCGTAGAAAAGCGCGAACGTGATGTCGTGCGGGTCGCTCTCGAGCGCGCGCATGCTGTCTTCGCAGACGTCGCGCCACGTCAGCGCGTCGCGCGTCGCGGCGCCGATTTCGCGCAGCAGCCGCAACTGCCGTTCGCCGAGCATGCGCGCGGTATCTTCGCTGTTCGCGCAGATGATGCCGCCCGTGCCGCCGTGGTCGTCGGGTACGGGGCTGTACGAAAACGTGTAGTAGGTTTCTTCCGGGTAGCCGTTGCGCTCCATGATCAGGAGCTTCTGCTCCGTGAAGGTGCCTTCGATACCCGTCAGCGCCGTCTGCAGCAGCGGCTGGATCTCGCTCCAGATTTCGCGCCACACGATCGACGTCGGCTGCCCGAGCGCGGCGGGATGCTTGCCGCCGATGATCGACTGGTACGGATCGTTGTAGAAGAAGATCAGGTCCGGCCCCCAGCCGATCCAGATCGGCTGGCGCGACGTGAGCATGATGCGGATCGCCGTCTTCAGGCTCTGCGGCCAGTCCTGCGGCGCGCCGAGCGCCGTCGCGCGCCAGTCGTACGAGCGTATCAGCGCGCCCATCTCGCCGCCGCCAGCAAGGAAACTGGCCGCCGTGCCGCCTGCGAGCGCCGCGTCCGCCTCAGGGGCCGCGCCCGTCATCGTGTTGTCCGGTTTCATCGACGCAACCTCAAATGTCCCGCCGTACTGACCGCGCTTTTGCTCCCTGTCGTTACCGGTTCGCGCTGTTCTCCGGTGCCGCCTGCCGTCTGTTCAACATGCCGATTCCACGCGCCGCTGGCAACTCGCCCTCCGCTCATTCCGTCACGTCCGACCGCACCGGCGCGCCGGGATTGCGCGGCACGCCGCCCGCGCCATCCGCCGCGATCACGCGCTCGATGTCGTCGAGGGAAGCCGGTTTCACCAGATGATGGTCGAAGCCCGCGTCGCGGGTGCGCTGCCGGTCGCTTTCCTGTCCGTAGCCCGTCAGCGCAATCAGCAATGCGCCCGACGTCGCCGGCTCGGCGCGCAACGCGCGTGCGACCTGATAACCGTCGATGCCCGGCAAGCCGATGTCGAGCAGCACCACGTCCGGCCTGAACTCGCTCGCCGTCGCAATCGCCGCTGCGCCGTCGTACATCACGCGCACGTCGTGGCCGAGCATTTCGAGCAGAATCGACATCGACTCCGCGCCGTCGACGCTGTCGTCGACCACCATCACGCGACGCCTCGCGCCCGAACCTCCCGCAGGCGAGGCGCGGTGCGCGTCGTCGGCGTGTGGCGCGTCGGGCGACCGCGCTGCTTCATCGCGCGCGACGGCGCCAGCTGCGTCCGTGCCGGGTTGCGCTGCGCCCGCCGCCGCCGGGCTTTTCTGCGCGGGGCTTTCCCGCACCGCCATCGGCAGCGTCACGACGAATTCGGAGCCCATGCCGAGCCCGGCCGAAAACGCCTCGATCGTGCCGCCGTGCAATTCGCTCAGCGTCTTCGCAAGCGACAGTCCGATGCCGAGCCCGCCTTCGGAGCGCGCGAGGGAATCTTCAGACTGCATGAACAGATTGAACACGTCGGCGAGTTCGTTGGGCGGGATGCCGATGCCGTTGTCGCGCACGCGGACCGTCACGCGGCCATCGCCTTCGCCGACATCGAGTTCGATCACGCCGCCCTCCGGCGTGTATTTCGATGCATTCGACAGAAGATTGCTGATCACCTGCGCGACGCGAATGGCGTCGCCGCGAATCGCGCTGGGCTCGCGGGGCACGTTCACGCGCAGCGTGTGCTGCTTCTTGGTGATGGACGGCTGGTTCGCCTCGACGGCCGTCGCGACGGCGGCCGCGACATCGACGCATTCGATCTGCAGCGCGATCTTGCCGTGCGTGATGCGCGATACGTCGAGCAGATCGTCGACCAGCCGGCTCAAATGCTCGACCTGGCGGCGCGCGATCATGCGCGCGTCGCGCACGGCTTCCTCGTTCGCGTGGTAGCGCGGGTCCATCAGCTCGACGGCGTTGCGGATCGGCGCGAGGGGATTGCGCAACTCGTGCGCGAGCGTCGCGAGAAACTGGTCCTTGCGGCGGTCGGCGTCGCGCAACGCTTCTTCCGCGCGGTGCAGCCGCAGCAGCGCGCGCACGTTCGCGACGAGTTCCGACGGCTCGATAGGCTCGGTCAGGTAGCTGTCCGCGCCGCCGTCCAGCGCGCGAACCTTGTCGAACGATTGCACCGCGGCCGCCGAGGTTTGCAGAATCATCGTCGAACGCGTCAGCGGATCACGCTTGAGCATCGAGCAAACCTCGATGCCGCTGATGTCGGGCAGCTTCACATCGAGCAGCACCAGCGCGGGCTTGTGCGCGCGCACCTGATCGAGCGCGCCCTGCCCCGTCGCCGCCTCGATCACCTCGAAACCGGCATGCACGAGCACGCGCGTTTTCGCGTAGCGCGCGCCGTCGTTGTCGTCGACATTCAGTATCAGCGGCGCGGCAACCGTCATGAGACGCCTCCGTGCGCGATGGACGGACCGTTCGTTTCGCCCGCGCTGGACGGCACGAACGCTTCGGCCTGGAGCGGTAGCGTCGCGTAGAACGTCGAGCCGACGCCAGGCTTGCTGTCGACCCCCGTATAGCCGCCGAGCAGCGCAGCGAGCTTGCGGCACAGCGGCAAGCCGAGCCCCGTCCCCTTGACCCGCTGCTGCAGATGGTTCTGCACCTGGCCGAACTCCTCGAAGATCACTTGATGGTGCTCCTCCGCGATGCCGATGCCCGTATCGGCCACGAAGAACGTCACGTGCTCGCCGTCCGGCTCCATGCGCGCGCCGACGCGAATCTCCCCGCGCTCAGTAAATTTGAGCGCGTTGGAGACAAAATTACGCAGTATCTGCGTGAGCTTGGCTTCGTCGGTGAAGATGGGTGGCAAACCTTGTGCGTCCTCGAAAATCAGCTTCACCGCCGGGTCGGTCAAAAGCGGCGCCAGCATCGCGCGCAGCGCCGCGAACAGCCCCGTGGCCTTGAACCAGACCGGGCTCACCTCGGTACGCCCCGCTTCGATCTTGGCCAGATCGAGCAGGTCGTTGACGATTTCGGATAGATCTTCGGCCGATTTGCGAATGAGTAGCACCTGGCGTTCCTGCTCGCTGGAGAGATCGCCGTCGAGGCGATTCAGCAGCAGATTCGCGAGCGCGCGGATCGAGCTGAGCGGTGTGCGCAACTCATGACTCATGTTCGACAGGAAGCGCGATTTCATCGTGTCTGCGCGGCGCAGTTCGTCGGCGCGTTCGTCGAGTTCCGCATACAGCGCGACCACGCCGCGATTGGTCGCCTCGAGTTCGTGCGTGAGGCGCGTGAGTTCGTCTTGACGGTCGCGCAGTTCCGTCAGCGTCGTCAGCAGTTCGCGATTCTGCTCGTGCAGTTCGGAGAACGAGCCTTGCGCGGCGGCGCCCGCGGGCTTCGCGTCGTTGCCCGGCGCGTGTTGCTGGCCGAGGCTGCGCATGATCACGTCGATGCCCGTGAGCGGCATCTCCGGCCGGTCGTTCGGCAGATAGCGCGTCATCGATACGGACGTGCCGCGCTCCGCCGACGACACGATATCGCAGCGGTCCATCAGCCGCCGGCTGCCGGAAATGCCGCAGCCCATGCCCGTGGCCGAGCGGTACGTGCCGTCGAGCACCGATTCGAGGTCGCGGATGCCCGGCCCGTTGTCGCGTATGTCGATCAGCAGCGCCTGCGGTCTCGACTCGCCGTCGAACGCGAATGTCACTTCGCCGCCGTGCGCGTATTCGAACGCATTGCGTGCGATCTCCGAGACTGCGCTCGCGATGCGCGTCTGGTCGAGGGACGAAAAGCCGAGTCCCGCAGCAATCGAGCGGGCCTTGCGGCGCGCCGCCACGACGTCTTGCTCGGCTTCGAGCCGGATGCGCAATATAGGGGTCGTCGTCATGCCTAAATGTACTCTCGTCCCATGCAATAGCTGTCGATCGGAGCAGGCGCTTCAGCGTTTACGCTGATCCCGTGCGAAGGCATCGCCGAAGTCACGCGAAGGCGCCCATGTCGAGCCTGCTAGCGTCGTATTCCGCCCGTTTTTGTCGGTCGTTCTGCCGCCCATTCACCGCCCCGACTTGACGACGACTACCGTCGCGTCGTCGCGGCGGCGCGCGAAGTCGCGATACAGCACAGCCGCGATCACCACGGACGGCTGCAGATGCAAGCCCGGATACGCAGCCAGATTCCAGCGCGTGCCGATACCGTCCGAATGCAGGATCAGCATCGCGTCGCGCGCCCACGTCACTTCGAATTCCTGCGAATCGCGCATCGCGTGACCGACTATGCCGTTGCGCGAGATCAGCTGCCAGCTGCTGCGCCCGCTGTCGGCCGCGCTGCTTGCGCTCGCGGCGGCCGCCGTGCCGCCCGTGACGAGCGCCGGCTTGCCGACGTTGAACACCGACGCCGCGATGTTTCCCGTGCCCGCGAACATCAGTTGCGAGCGCGTCAGATCGAGCCGCGCAATCGCCACGGCGGCGCCGCGCGTCGGCCGCAGCGCGCCATGCGCGAGCTCCATCAGCACAGCGGGTGAACGGCCCGCGCGCCGCCGCACGACATCGACGGCGCTCGCGGCGGCGACATGCGCGTCGGGGCCGTGGCCGAGGCCGTCGGCGACCGTCACCGTCAGCCCGTTCTGATCCGCTTCGATGCCCCACGCGTCGCCGCTCACGGATTCGCCCGGATACGGCACGCATATGCCGCCGATGTCCGTGGCCGCCGCCTGTCCCGCCCGCGCGGGCGCGCGCTCGTTACCGCCGCGGCCGCGCACGACGGCGCGCACCACCGTGCCCAGACGCGGCTGCGAATACACCGACAGCTCGTCCGAGAGGCGCTGCATCGCGCCGAGCCCCGTACCCGGCGAGCCCGCCGTCGAACGTCCGTCGAGAAACGCGAGCCGCACGTCCTGCATGCCGGGGCCTTTGTCGATCGCAATGATCTCGACGCCGTCGGCGAGCATGCCGCCCGCGTCGGCGGGCAGCGTGCGCACCAGCAGTTCGCCGTGCTGCGCGTGCTTGAGGATGTTGGTCGCCGCCTCCGTCACGATCAGCGCGACGCGGCCGAGATCCGTTTCGTTCAATGCGCCTTTTTGCGCGGCCTCGCCCGCGCCGCGCCGCGCAAACGCGACGCTGCTTGCGTCGGCGATTTCGAATGACGCATGCATGCCGCGCAAACCGCTCAGCGAAGTTTCCATTTGGTGATCGACACCGTCGTGCCTTTTCCTCGTTCCGACTGGATTTCAAATTCGTCGCACAAACGCCGCGCGCCGCCGAGCCCGAGTCCCAACCCCGAGCCGCTCGTGTAGCCGTCCTGCAACGCGCGTTCGATATCAGCAATGCCCGCGCCCTGGTCGACGAACGTCAGCCTGAGCCCCTTGCGCGTGCCGTTGAGAAGCACGCTCAGCGACGCGTCGCCGCCTCCGCCGTACAAAAGCGTGTTGCGTGCCAGTTCGCTCGCGGCCGTGACGAACTTCGTCTGGTCGACGAGCGAGAAGCCTTGCGCGATCGCTGCGTCGCGCACGATCTGGCGAAGCCTGACGATCTCCTGATCCGAGCGCAGACCGACTTCGACAGTCGATGTCACCACCACGCCGAATGAGTTCATGTGTGAGCGCCCCGGTTCGTCAGCGCTGTCGCTGCTTGAGCAGCGCCATGCCTCGTTCGACGTTGAGCGCCGTGCGCACGCCCGTCAGCGTCAGTCCGAGCTCGACCAGCGTGATCGCCACGGACGGCTGCATGCCGACCACGACCGTCTGCGCGTCGAGCACCGTCGCCATCGCGGCCGTGTTGCTAATCATGCGGCCGATGAACGAATCGACGATATCGAGCGCGGAAATGTCGATCAGCACGCCCTTCGCCTTGTCTTTCACGATGCGCTCGGTCAGATCGTCCTGAAGCGCGATGGCGAGACGGTCGTGCATATCGACCTGGATCGCGACGATCAGGCAGTCGCCCAGGCGCAGGATTGGAATGCGGTCCATTCGGCACCTCAGGCGGCGGGCGCCGCAATGCTCGACCCGCTCTTTTGCAGCGCGACGACGAACGCATCGGCCAACGTCGACTTCGTGATCACGTTGGTGAGGTCGACGCCGAGATGCACGATGGTCTGCGCAATCTGCGGACGAATGCCGCTGATGATGCAGTCCGCGCCCATCAGACGCGCGGCCGCGACCGTCTTCAGCAGATGTTGCGCGACGAGCGTGTCGACGGTGGGAACGCCCGTGATGTCGATGATCGAGATCGCCGCGCCCGTCTCGACGATCTTCTCCAGCAGGCTTTCCATCACGACCTGCGTGCGCGCCGAATCGAGCGTGCCGATCAGCGGCAGCGCGAGAATGCCTTCCCACAACTGCACGACGGGCGTCGACAGTTCCAGCAGTTCTTCCTGCTGGCGCGCGATGATCGCCTCGCGGCTGCGCTGGAACACTTCCGTCGTATAGAGGCCGAGCGCGTCGAGCAGCAGATTCACCGTCCAGCTCACGTCGGCAAGCTCTTGCGGCTGTGTGCTGAATTCGTCGCGCAGCCGTGCATAGAGCGGCTGTTTCAGCGAGAACACAAAGGTTGCCGTTTCAACGGGCGTGAAACCCTGGCGCGCGCGGTGCGCGGATATGTCGGAGAGAAACGCGCGCACGGGCTCCCATTCGGGGCGGCTCGCATCGAGCGTATCCGACTTCGCGAGCGTGTCGGAGAAGATGTTCAGGAAGTTGCGGAACTGGTCGCTCATTTCCGCTTCCGTGGTCAACCCGCGACGCAACGCGATCGATAGATGCTGATTCAACCAGTCCGCGAGCAGGGTGTCGCGATGACGCGTCAGCACCTCCACGAGGGCCGAGCTTTTCGATGCGTTCATAAGGTCTCCGAGAACAGTCCAGGTAAATTTTGCTGAATTGTTTGCGTGCAAACTGTTCGTGCGCACTTGATGCGCGAAAACATTACCGGAAGGCGTGCCGATGATGACAATTGCGAACAACTTGCCGCATGATCGACAAAATACTACAGGGGCGAGGCGCGATCGCGCACAAAAAGGTCGGCGGAAATGTGCGTTGCGCGACAGGCGAGCGACGCTTGCAGCGTGACGTCTGCATCGCGGTTCATCGGGATGCGTTGCGCGCAAGAGCGGCGCTCAGGGCTCGCTGCAGACGAAGTTGTTCGCTTCGTTGAGATTGCCTCTGCCGAGGTAGCGCGGAAACATCGGATAGCGGCACAGCGGTCGCGAGCGGCCGTTGGTGGAAGGCGAGATGTCGGTGGAGAGCAGCGTTTCGGGCGAGACGCCGCGTGTCACCCAGCCGTCCAGCGCGCCGAGCAGATCGACGGAAGGAATGAACACGCCGCCGCCATGCTGAAAGCCGGGCACCATGTACAGGCGCATGAACGCATTCACGCGCGCTTCGCCGTAGCGATCGACCAGACGGTCGTAATACGCGATCGTCTGGTTGGGGCTGATGACTTCGTCGGCGAGACCTTGCATCGTGATCAGCTTGCCGCCCTTCGCGATGAAGCGGTTCAGGTCCGGATTCATCGCGCCGATCGTCTGCGACAGCGCGACCAGTTGCTTCTGATATTTGCCGGGATGCAGCACGTCGAAGTTCATCGAATCGAACGTGGCGTCCTGCGCGACGAAATAGCGGATATAGCCGTCGCCTTGCGCGTACAGATAGCCGTTGCCGTTGAAGGTCGGCGCTGCCTGACGCGCGGCATCGTGGCCGAGTCCGAGCATGCCGTTCAGGCGCGTGCCTTGAAAGACGTTGTAGCCAGCATAGCCGCCGACGTCGTACGCGAGCTTGTACGGCAGCTTGAGACCGTCGCGTAGCACGAGCAGCGTGGCGAGCTGCGTGTCCGTCAGGCAACCGCCTTCGTGCGCGTAGGAGGTGCCGCGATGACAGCGCAGCGCATCGACGATTTCGCTTTCGCGCTGCCGACATTGCGCGACGTCGCTGACGATGCCGTCCGCCGCGCCGTCGAGCTTGTCGCAGACTTCGAGTGTCTTTTGATAGACGCGCTCGAGCAGCGCCGGCGGGACGAAGCCGCCGGGCGACGCGTACTCCGCCTGACCGATGCGCACGCCGATCAGCCGGACACCCGAAAAATTCAGCGCGGGAGAATCGGCGATGACGCCGTCGTAGTCGTCCGGAAAGCGCTGCATTACCGTGTAGCCCTCGCGGCCGCCCGTCGAGCCACCCGCGAAATACATCCGGTCGGGCGGATGGCCGTACATGCGCACGATCAGCGCGAGCGCCGCATCGTGCGTTTTCTTCAGATGCGCGTAGCCGAAATTCACCACGGCTTCGTCGACCAGACCGAACACCGCGAGCGCCGAATTGCCGACGTGGCCCGAGTCGTCGCCGAATGTCACGTAGCCCTGCGCAA
This sequence comes from Burkholderia sp. E7m39, assembly GCA_001319865.1. Lineage (GTDB taxonomy): Bacteria > Pseudomonadota > Gammaproteobacteria > Burkholderiales > Burkholderiaceae > Paraburkholderia > Paraburkholderia bengalensis. The sequence goes on from BBSL01000034.1 coordinate 54,938, forward strand.
GCGGCGCACGAACCGGCGAGAACGGCATGACGCCGATGCCCGTCACGACGGTGCCGTTATAGCCGCCGCCGCCCACCTGCAGCGCGCGGCCGTTCCAGCGGCGCGGCAGGTTCAGGTCGAAGCGGATGTCGGGCGTGGTGCCCTTGAGCGCGCGGATGACGCCCGTGATCCGGCAGAACTCGCCCGCGCCGTTGCCGGGCGTTTGCGCGGAGATCAGCGTCGCGGTTTCGACGTGCGCGCCGTACGTGGGCAGCGCGATGACTTCGGCGTCGAGCCAGAGGCCACCCAGATCCGTGCAGCGCGTGGCGAACGGCGGTTTCTTCTGGCTTTGGGCTTGAGGTTCGGCCGGGGTCTGGCCGGGGCTGGGAACGGCCGTGGTGGTGGCCGTGGTGGTGGCCGTGGTGGTGGCCGTGGGGGCGGTCGTGGGGGCGGCCGCGTTGGCGGTCGTTGTCACGCCGATGGCGCCTGCCGCGGCGCAATGCAGCGCAGCGCGTGCGAGCCGCGGCGCCGCGCGCGGCCCTGCGATACGACGTCTCATCGGCAGTCGGCTCCGCTGACGGCTGCGCGCGGCTGCGTCGGTCCTTTCCATTCGCTCCAGAACCGCGCGAGCAGCAGTACGGCGATGATCGCGACACAATCGCCCGCCAGCGCCGCGAGACCGTGGCTCAGGCCGCTCAGGCTGTGCGGCGTCGCCGTGTCGACGATCAGCGAGATCAGCGTGCCGCCGACGAAGCAAACCAGCCCCGTCTGGCCGACCTTGACGACGGCGGGCGCCTTGCGCGCGAGGTTCGCGATGAAGCCGTTGCTGACGAGCCGGGCGGCAAGCCAGGCGATGGCGAGAAAATTGATCACGCGTTCGATCGACAGGTTCTGTTTCAGGTGGCCGGGCAGCGGTTGGGTCAGGATGAACAGTTTGACCACGGCGAAGGCTAGCACGGCTGCAATGGCGAGTCGGGTCAACCAGCGGCCGGCTCTGGATTGCTGGACATGCTCCGGCACCGGCCGCTCACGGCACAGAATACCGATGACGAACATCAGTTGCCAGGCGAAGGGGTTGAAAGCCCAGTCGCTGACGTCGTCGATCGCGAAGAGTCTGGCTAATGGGACGGCGGCCAGCCACACGGCGATGCTCAGGCTCAGCGCGCTCAGTGGGGATTTTCGCGCGAGCGGGACGACGAATGGGACGGTGATTGCGAAGAGGACGTACATCGGCAGGACGCTCGACAGATAGGGCTGGTTTCTTAGCGTCGCGATTTCGAGTGCTTCTTTGATAGGAGCGGACGAGAACATGGGCCAGCCCGTGAGACTCACCATCGGCTGATTCAGATGCAGGCGCTGCAGGATGGCGCCTGACAGCAACGTGAGGAGCGCCGTCAGCAGGTACGCCCGGTAAATTTCCCAGCAGCGCTTGTAGAAGCGGTTGTGGGCGGCCCTTTCGCCCCGTTTGCTCAGCACCGCGCCGTAGGCCGCCGCCGACGCGTAGCCGCCCAGACAGACGAATACTTCAGCGGAGTCGCATAACGCATACGCGTGCAGCATCAGATGCTGCAACACGCTTCCCGGGATGTGATCCAGCACGATCACGATCAGCACGATCCCACGGAAAAAATCCACTTCGATTGAGCGAGGACGCGGTAGGGACATGGTGGCGCTCGGTTGGCGCTTTCGGGCGGCTTGCGGTTTTGCAAGCCAGGGCCTGGCGGGCGCTGGGGTGGGGGCTTACGTTGAGTAGGAATGGGGTTGGGGGAAACAGTTCCCCGGGGGGCGGGGAAGGGGCGGTTGTGCGGAGGAGGATCGAACTCCCGACCTTCGCATTGCGAATGTAAAAACATAACCAGCCATTTCAACGCCAGTAGCGCCCTTCATGGATATTTGCCACAATTCTGCCACACTCACTTAGAGGAAGCGATGAACAATGGCGAGTATTCGGAAACGGGGGCGATACCAATGGGAGGCTCAAGTACGTCGGCGCGGCTATCCCGCGCAGAGCAAGACCTTTGAGACAAAGGCTGAAGCGGAAGCTTGGGCCACGATGATTGAATCGGAGATGTCACGCGGCGTGTGGGTCAGCCGCAGCGAGGCCGAGGCCACAACGCTTTACGAGGCACTGGCGCGTTACGAGGAAGAAATCTCTCCTGCGAAGAAGGGCGCGGCGCAAGAGTTGTCTGTACTCAAGGCCTGCAAGGCTGTCGATCTGGCAAAGCGTCCGTTGGCCGCGATCCGCAGCGCTGATGTGGCGAAGCTACGCGACGAGTGGTTAAAGGACTATAAGCCAGCGACAGTACTGCGCCGCCTAGCGATCTTATCCCATGTATTCAGCATCGCCCGCAAGGAATGGGGCATGGAAAGCCTTTCGAATCCGGTGGAACTGGTACGCAAGCCGCAACCCAACAACGCGCGGACGCGACGAATTGTTGCCCTCGATCCAGCAGTGGAAGCAGCAGACGCAGACGATCCCGAATCAGAACGCGGCGCGCAAGACGGCGAGCTTGAACGGGTTGTTGCTGTCAGCGGCTCGGCCCTGCTGCCATCGATCATTTGGCTGGCCGTCGAAACGGCGATGCGGCGAGGCGAAATCGTCACACTGCTCTGGGAACATGTCGATTTGAGACGCCGGGTCGCGCACTTGCCAGCCACGAAGAACGGCAGCGCTCGCGACGTGCCCTTGTCTTCTCGAGCCGTTTCAGTGCTGCAAGGTTTGAAAGACGCTCATCAAAACGCCAAAGAGGGATTAAACGATAGTGACAAGGCGGCCGGCACCAAGGAGCGGGTGTTCAATATCCGCAGCGACGCCGTCACTAGGGCCTTTGAGCGGGCAGTAGCCCGCGCCCGCAAGGCCTATGTCGAAGACTGCAAAAAAGCAAGCCAGCGGCCTGACGGGAAATTCTTGACTGACCTTCGGTTTCACGACCTGCGGCACGAAGCAACTTCCCGTATGGCGTCAATCTTCCCATTGCATGAGCTCACGAAGATTACCGGACACAAAGACCCACGCATGCTGATGCGTTACTACCATCCGCGAGCAGAAGATTTGGCGAAGCGCCTCGTATAAGCCTCGGTCATCAACTCCCGAAGGAGACCCGCTGTCGCTCAGCGGTACCGTCGAGGTTATAGAAGCGTTCTATCGACTCCGTCAGCCCTTCTTCAAGCTGCCGTGTGCTGGCAAAGCGAAGCTGTTGCCAGCTCTTGAGATTGAATCCTATGTCACTTTCCAATTCGTCTCCCCTTGTTTTCGAATCGGCAATTAGGATGAAGTTCTCTTGTTCCAGCCCCTTGCCTCGATTCAGCCCCATCAGATAGCCGATCTCGTGGTACACATTGCGGTTGCCAAATGTTAAATCGGCGATCAGCAGGCCGGCCCCTTCGATCACCTTGAGGATCTCGTCGTCAATGGTATAGCTGTGGCCTTTGTTGAATTTATCGATGCGGATATCGCTTAGCTTGATGTCAAGTTCATGCTTGTCGTTGATTTGCCGTACCGTCTTCTTGATAGTTTCGTAGGTCTCTTCGGTTTCCTTCCTGAAGGCCATGGAGATAAAAATTTCCCGGTGCCTCGCCATCAGAATACTCTCGAACACGCTCACCAGGCTGGCCGGATCCACCGCTTGGGTACGCCCCAAATGGTAGTGGTACCCAACGCTATCCGTGACTCCCGGCGTAAGTCGATCGATCCGGTTGGTGGTAATCCAGCGCGCAAAGGCGGGGAGCTGGTGGCCTTCGTTATGCAACGCAAAGTATAAGAACGCCACCAAAACACCATGGCAAGCGTTAGCTGCCAAATTGGGATGCGACTGATACAACGCGTTGACCTGTTGGAAGGCTTGGCGAAGGCGTGGTACCTGCTTGTCAAGCGCCACGGCGTCTTGCGCTGCCTTGACCTGATCATCACGTTCGGCGAGAAATTGCGTCAAAGTCAAGGCGAGCGAGCGGCGATTCCTCAAAGGCTTGTTAAGCGCCGTGAGATACCGACCATCTATCTCGGCGAGTAGCTTACGCGCCAAGTAATAGCAGGGACCGAAACTGGAATTGACCCGCAATGTTTCGTCGTCAAACAATTGATCGGCGCCTGCCTCGAGGATCAGGCGCAGATTTTCCTCGGACGTAAGCGGGATCTGCTTGGCGTTGATATTGTGAAATACCACCTTCTCGAAGCGCTGGGCCAGACTGACATCGTCGTGGAGCACTATACAAAAAGGCGTTGGCAAACTGTAAGTAGCCTCACCTGGCTTTGCCTGCTGTGCGGCACTCAGACGATGATTGCCATCGATTCGAAAGAGCTTCAAAGATTTGTTGGCGAGTTCGTCATCAGGCAATTCGAGATACGCGAGTTTGGGGGCACTCGCCCCTCCCACCACTTCCAATCCCTTGGGCAGTTTGGTCGTCATCACCCTGACCGCTAGTCCGTCGACATTGGATCTAAAACCTTTGCCCGCGAGGATATCGGCTACCGGCGAGATACTTGCCCTCCCTTTGTAGGCGTTGAAATCGAACTGAAGTGACGCCGAGAGAATGACCTCCGGGAAAAATAGGTACTGGCGGTCTGCGAGGAAGCGCTCGATCTCGGCCTTGTGAGTATCAATTAGTGTGCGCTGATATGCCGGATCGAAGCTCGAGCAGCGCGCGAGATCTCCCAGTGGCGCCACTCCGCGAATGACAGTGAATCCGCCCAGCGAGCTATGCAATATGCCAGAGAGAATCATGCCTCGCTCCCTTGCAATAGCTGCTGCTCGAATCGAATGCGAGCCTCTCGCCACACGGTTTCGGCATGAACACGCAAGCGTTGCGCCTCAGCCACGCGTTCATTACAGTGACTCGCAATTTCCTCCTGCCTGAGGATCGAAACGCTCGGCATTGGAATGTCAAGAAAGTCCAAACCGTCAAGTCTGTAGCGACTCGGCGTGCCTCCGCGACTGCGGGCGTACATTATTTTTCGGTAGTAAGCGGAGCGAAAGAGCCAGAGCAAAAAGACAGGGCTCCACCTGTTGTTGGTACGCAAGACAAGGAACTCAGGCGACGCAACAATCCGTCCGTCGACCGCAGGACAGAGAACAATCTTTGAGTTGAGAAGTGTCGGGCCAAGTCGGGCTATCAATAGGTCACCGGCACGGACTGGAATTAGTGAGCCGGAGATGTTCTGGCCCAGCTCAACCCGAATACTATTTACCGAGAGAGGGCGATTCTCGAGGTCATCGATCCGTATCCAGTTGTAGAGGTCGCCGGGTGAATCCTTTGCTGGCGTCACCCGTTCACGAATAAGTTGTCCTGCATCCGCCGCTGTGATCACACCTGAAACTGCCCGCTCCAATGACAGGACCGAGTAGCGCTCGGGAGTTAGCGGCCCATTCAATTGAGAGGCCTTGACGGAAAAAACCTTCCGAGTCGATAAGTCGGTCGGTATCCCCGTTTCTTCCAGGACGATCTCATCTATAGACGCTAACAGCTCATCTGCCTTGCCAAACGCCTGATCGCGCTCAACGCGGGCGGCATCGAGTTCGGCCATCAGCGCGCGCTGCAATTTGAGCGATGGCAGCGGGATTTCCAAGAGTCGTAGCTCTTCAGCATTTACATTCGACATGCCGGCAATCTGGCGACTTACCTGATCAATCTGAATCCGGCCCGCCGGACTATTCAAGAACGCTGATACGAAGTGCGGCAAGACACGGCCGCTATCGACACGCACCCGGATTAGGTAAGACGCAAAGACCCAGTCTCCTTCCTCCTGGAATACCTCGCATTTACCGACCAACTCCTTGGAGTTCGTGCGATTGAAGAGCAAATCGCCTTTCAAAAGGCGGTAACGTCCGAGCTCAGGCTCGTCCAGCTCGATGTGCTTCAGATCCGAGAGATCCCAGCCGTTGACCTGAAGATTGTTCATGCGGATCATGGGCACGCCCAACCCACTCGTATTAGCGCGCTCGGATATCCCATACTGCACGAATGTGGCAAGCGATCCGATCGGAACCAGCGGGAAACGCGGGTTCGCGTAATGAACGCGCTTGCGCCGATCCAGCTCCTGATATTGCGGGTCGATCCGTGCGTGGCTACTCCCCCGCCTCACCGCAAAGCAAATGGCTTGCTCTGCGAGGACGGGGGTTAGACGAAAAAAGGTTCTTGGTCTTTCTTGAAGACCGCGTACTGCCCCAGCACCCCGCTTCCAGAAATTATCTGGCGATGGCGCTCGCTCCAATGACCGGGCCTTTTGCCTTCGCCGGGTACCCAGTCATATTCCACCCGCCAGTCGAAAAGATCGCACCGATGCCGCTCAACACGGCGCTTTTCGGCGGTCTCCTCCAAGACCTCGATCTGATATGTTGCTCGACCGGTGGCGTCATAGCCGATGTTCTCGACCATGGCCATAAATATGATTTCGTCGTCGCTCGGCGCCACGTCATGCACACGCTTTTCCAAGAAGACGACGCTGGATTTGACTCCGGCGCCGAAGTGTGCAAACGCAGACTGAGGTAGGCTCACGACGGCCAGTATTTGGAACCGCTCAAGTAGCCAGTCTCGCACCCCTTGCAAGCTGGCATTAGTGAGCAGACCATCGGGTAAGACTACTGCGGCCTGGCCGCCGGGCTTGAGCAACTGCCAGATACGCTCACAGTAGATGATCTCCGTCTTAACGCTGCTACGCTGTTTGGCGGACTTTTTACCTGCCTTATGGTCAGCCGTTTCGTCTTCCAGATCGTCGTCGTTCTTGCTATTTTCCTTACCGACGAATCGAGAAAGCTCATAGCTTTTCAGGTAACTGTGCAACTCATCCTTGATCACAGCACCGAACGGTGGGTTCGTTGGGATCTTGGAAAAACCCTTGCTCTCGTCGCGTACACCGCTGTCGGGATCGATACCGACGATCTTCGCAAATGCCGCGTTTCTTCGGGCGATGACGGCGAGTGGCTCAAGAGCATCGTGGCCAATAACGTTAGTGTGACCGTCGTCATGGACGATCATGTTCATTTTGGCGACGCGCGCAATCTCTTCGTTAATTTCGATACCGAAGAGGCGCTTCTCCGCAAAGCTGTGCCAGTAGTCGAAATGCTGCTGCGTGCCCTCCTCATAGTACTCACCAGCAAGTTTCCGCACATGGTCGAGAGCGTGCAGCAGGAATCCTCCCGATCCGCAAGCCGGATCCATCACCGTATCGTCGGCTTGAATGTCCAAAATATGGATGGCGAAGGCAATGATGTTACGCGGAGTGAAGTACTGCCCGAAGTCACCCTTGAAAAAGCCGTCCATGAACTGCTCGAACGCAACACCCTTGGTGTCAAGGTCCGTGGCAGTGAGGTTCACGCTCTCCAAGTGGAGCACTACATTCCTAACAGTGGTGTCGTCAATCTTAATGTCGTCGTTAAAGACGTCGGGCTCCTTCAGCCGCTCGACGGCATAAAGCGCCTTAATCCGCGCGGCTAGGCGCTGCGGCGTTTCATTCGTCTTGATCTGAAAGGCGTAGGGCTCGCCTTTCTTACGTGGTGTTTTCTCGTCGCGAGTCTTCAGAAAGATTAGCTTGGTCAACTCGCCGAAAGCCATCGGAGGAGAGAGACGTCCGCCACCCCAGAGAGTTTGATGACACTTGCGAATCGTCTTAATGAGGTCGTCGCGACTAACCGCGGCGATGTCCGGCTTGTTCGAAGCCTTGTAGTAATACTTGAAATCCTCCGGCTTGCCGTACTGAACCGGGAGGTCGGCAACGATATTGGCCTCACGCTCCAATACACCGAAACGGTCGGAGCAGTCATAGAATGCGCGGGTTTGCCCCGCAACGACACCGATGTACTCGGCACGGAATTTGTGCGCGTGACCATTGCCGAAAGCCTGCTCAACAGACTGCTTGAATTCCGTGTCCGAAACGGCGTCGCGCTTGCACTCGACGACTGCAAAGGGCTTGGTGCGTGCCTTGTCCCGAAAAATCACCAAATCAGCACGGTCTACCGGCGTGCGGTCAGGGACCGTAATCTCCACGCCGATACACTCCGGCTGGTAACCGTAGCGGTAAATAAGCTCAGAATAGTAGGCGGCCCGCACCTTTTCCTCTGGATCACTCCACTTTTCGCTCCAGTTGACCGCGACGTATCGGATTTTTTCGGCTTTTCCACTCGTGATCAGTTGTAGGTGGCCATCTTTGAACGCTCTGGCCAGAAAGTCTGTACTATTCGTCATGTTCGTTCTTCACTTTTCCTTGCAGGCGCAACTTTATAGACCGTTGTGCGCGATACCTTATAACGCTCGGCAATTTGACTGACCGAGATGCTCGGGTCAGTTATAAGCCGCCTAATTTCCCGAACCTGCCGTTCATCAAGTTTCGGCTTACGGCCCCCAGCACGGCCACGTGCACGCGCGGCGGCTAATCCAGCATGCGTGCGCTCTCGGATCAAGTTGCGCTCAAATTCGGCAAGCGCGGCGAAAACGTGGAAGACCAGTCTGCCGGCGGCGGAGCTGGTCTCGACTTTCTCGCTCATGCTTTCGAAACCAATGCCACGCCGGTCTAGATCGGCGACGATGTGAATTAGATCAGGTAGGCTTCGACCTAGTCGGTCCAACCGCCACACCACGAGCGTGTCACCACCGCGGAGTGCCTTGAGGCACTGTTCGAGTTCCGGCCGACTGGCAGATTTGCCACCTGCTGTTTCCTCATAGATCGTCACACACCCAGTTCGCGTAAGCGCATCGCGTTGCAAATCGAGATTTTGATCATCGGTCGAGACTCGCGCATAGCCAATGCGTTGATTCATGGACATTTACGAGACGATGAAAAATTGACGGGAATATTAACAGAACCGTGAGGTTTTCCGATAACGCGCATGTCGCTTTTGTCGTTGTTCACAAAACCACCGTTTTCTTGACTAGCGGTTAACTTTGCATGAATGCATCTAAGCTCGTCACCCGTTTCAAGCAGCCACGATTCCCTTGAAAATATTCATCGTTGCTCATACGATGATTTGCCCCGATTAGTTAGGGCTCGACTAACAAGTGAGGTGACCATGGCAACAGGAAAGAAAGCCGCGTCCGACGCTGGCAAGCAGCTGCGCGATCCGAAATCGACCAAGAGGGAGAGGGAGGTCGCCGCGTCGGATCTCGCGCAACGTAAGGGCGCAACGCCAAGCAAGCCGAAGAAGCGGTAGATGCAATCAGGCACGGCGCACCCGTTCTTCAGAGTCGGTGTGCCTCGCATCTCGCTGCAAGAGCTATCGATAAACGGGGGCTTGGCTGATGCATCGCATACGCGCACCTCGACGGATCGGTTGTAAGCCGCGTTTCCGGGCTTGCAGCGACCACCAAGAGGAAATAGACATGCTCAAGGGCTTGCTGACGTGCGTGTGCTCGATTCGTCCGGACCTGTCGACGTGCGCTCACTAGCTTGCTGCGCTTTGCGTATCTTACGGTCCAGCCGCCTAGCCTCCTTCTCCAGCGCGTCAATTTGCTGAAGGAACGGGTGCATCTCATCCAGAAGGTGGGCTTCCCGCTCTTGAAGTTTCGGGACCACATACTTGTAATCCCACTCGTATCGTTTCAGAGCGAGCCGCGTATCGGACCACGCGCGATCGATTGGGCGCAGCTTGGCGCGCAGCTCGCGCAGTTCCTGCCAGATGGCTTTCTGCCGTCGCTGGTCGGCCCTGATAAGGGCCATCCGCCGCAGTTCTTCAGCCAGTTCTGGGGTTATGGTCATGAGCCGTGTCTCGTGGAGGAAGGAACGTCGAACTCGCGACTACGGCGTTGCCAACGCCGTAGTCTCCCATCTGAGCTATCCCCCATCACTGGTAGGAGGCACGCTGTTTATCGCTGCACTCGCCATGCTGATGCTCGTCATTGTAGTCGTCCGCCTCTCGGACCACCCACTCCAAATCGTCGTGACTAGGGTGCGCCGTTAGCTGAGCAGAGAAACACAGCCAATCGCTATAAGCGGATCCGCTCCACCTCGTCCAGGTTGATGTCGTCGCGGCGCCGGTCATAGAGCTGCGTGGTACGCGTCGACGCGTGATTGGCCATCGCCGCAGCATTTTCGAGTGTGCCGCCATTCTTCAGGTACACAGTGATGCCCGTCGCGCGGAACGTGTGATTACCGACCCTGATGTCAATCCCAGCCGCGAGCGCACGCCGGCGCACCATCGCATACGCGTTGGGCTGCGGCAGCGGCGTCGTGCTCAGCTGCCCGGTGCCGCGCGCGATTGTGCGAAACAGCGGCCCCTTCGGCTCGCTGGTGATGCCGGTGCCGTCCAGATATGCGTGTAGGTAGGCCTCGAGCGTGTGGTGACAGGGCATCGCGTGCGCCTTGCCGCCTTTTTCGCGCAGGCGCACCCACAGGCGCCGCTGCTGCACGTAGACGTCGTCGACCCGCATCGCGAGCGCCGCGCCCACCCGCGCGAACGAAAACATCATCAGCGCAATCAGCGCGCGGTCGCGCAGCCCGACCGGCGTCGTCACATCGATGCTGTCGAGCAGCTGCCGCGCTTCGACGGGATCCAGTACGGGCGTGGCGCCGGTGCGCGCCGTATGCGCCGAACCACGCACTGACGCCGCCGGATTGTGCGGGACGTTCTGGCCGGTCACCAGCCAGTCGAACAGATGCCGGATCGCCGCGAGGCGCTGCTTGACGGTCGGTGCGGAATGGGTCTGCGTCTGCAGCTCGATCCAGGCGGCCACGTGCAGTGGCTGAACCTCAGTAAGGGACGTCACGCCGGCGCCGGCGCACCAGGAGAGAAAATCCCCACAGCACCGCATACGCGCGGCGCGTGTGCGGGTTGCGGATCGCGGAAGCGAAGAATTCAAGAAAGCGGACACCCGCCCGGTCACCGGCTGCTGCGACAAGGACGGGCAAGGAATCGGGCCGGATGGGTATCAGCACATTAGACGTCGACGGACCACACCTGAACACCGTCGCGCTCAAGCTTTTCACGCCGGTGGATCCCCGGATATCCAGGCGCCATGAAAAACACGTAGCGGTGACGGATGTCCGGACGACTAGCAAGCTTGTCCAGATCCTTGCGCAGTTTCCCGTTATTCGACGGCGTCACCGCGGCAAAGGTTTCGGCGGCGACCCTACGGTCCCCGCTGACGATGTCAAACGGCAGCGACGCATGCGCGCCGGGTGCCAGATGAAAACCGCCCGTGTCTGGATGAAGTTCAAGCAGCTTGCGCGCGGCAGCGATCGCCACAACGAGCGTCCAGGTCTGGTTGGTCTGCTCGATCAGGTTCAGCGGCGCGCCACTAACCGGATGAAAACCGACCGGCTCGAATTTAAGGCTCCGCAGCAGCTCGAGCGGACTGTCACCGTGCGCCCGGACCCACGCAAAAGCCCGCGCAGCAGCATCATGGACGGACATCAGATGCCGGTCCGCGTCTTCCGTTGAGCGAATGAACAGTTGCGAGGCGACCACCGCCGGCAAAGTGTCCGATGACATAATAGTGAGGGCAGTTGAGCTGTCAATCATGGCTTTGGTTCTGACGCGCCCGGGACGTTTCTCAGCCAAATAGCCCGTTTCAGGAGTCGCTCAAAGTCTTCTTCAGAACTGGCTTCCACCTCGAGGTCGCCGACCTTCAGACGCAACTTGCGTCCGGTTCTACCCCGCAAACCACCCGGCCACCGCAGCTCCCAACACAGGACCAACCATTGATGCGAGCGGGATGACAAACTCGCCAACGGCAAAGGAAGAGCCCCCTATGACAGCGTCACCGCGAAGGTCCCGAGGCATAACCTGTATTTCGCCAGCGACAATCTGGTCGTAAAAGTGCCCCAGCGCAGTCCGAACTGCCTTATCAGAGTTGAGACCTTCAGCATCAGAAGGCAGCAGCGTCAAAAGGCCTCGTCTAGCAAGGTTCGGCACGGGCGCCTCCGTTATTTATATGATAAAGGACATTATCATATGTAAGTTCTGGGGGAAGCAGTGTGCCAGTGAGCCGGAGGCGGGCCGCCGCTGGCGACAGTGTGAACGCTCCGGATTGGCGCTTAGTGAGGCGCTTCCGCCCAATGACTTTTGATTGAAATTTTCCGCTATGCTTTTGGCAGCGAGAAAAGTCGCGCGTGGAAAGACCTCACTTGAGCAGCGATGCAACGATGAGTTAGATTAAGACCACGAAAATTCCAAATCGAACAAGGAAAATGACAAATGGTAATAACGGGCCACATGAATTACTTTAGCGTCAATAAGTGCGGACTATATCGACAAAATGACAAAAAACCGAGCGGATTGGAACTGACGGAAACATTTAAATTAATTGGCGAGTGGGTCGCGGGAAAGCCCCTTGCTGATACGCTACCTTGGGACAGTCGGTCCCGCTCCGGTATCTCCAAGTGCTACTGCAAGGATATATATACGTCGGAGGATAATCGCGACATATTGTTGGTGCTTTGGAAATCAGACACAGATGATACCGGAACCTTGCTCGGCGCGCGTGAAGACGCAAAAACGGGCGAAGGAGATGTTGTAACGTACACCAATAACTATCGTGGAAAAAAGGTTATTTGGGGGCGCCCATGTTACTACTGGATTATCCCTTCCAAACAACTTGTTATATCGATAAAATTCGATCATTCTGTATGTGATTCTCAGCTTTTTCAAGACTGGGTATCTGCGAGTATCACAAATAGAGTTAAGCATCCGAATAAGAAAAAAGAAATGACAGAGACCGGTCAAACGCGACTGTCATTCACTGATGGAACCCTCGGCGGGGAGATGAGATTTCGATATCTCTTTGACGTTCACTTAAAAACGATTGATACGGCTAACAGTAAACTGAACGAACTTGCGCAAAATGTCACCCATATTATTAAGCGCGAAACAATCAGTATCACTCCGGCAGACGAACGCGCGAAGTGGGTGCAACTCTTCGATAAAGTTCCATATTTGAAATCACAGGCGAAAGCCCGCGTACGGCATATTGAAATTCGAGCCGAAGCCAGACCAAATGCAAGCGAAATCAGGGACATCATCGAAAAGTTTGCGAACGAGAACCGGAAGCAATCTGATTGGGACAATGTCGGCTTCACAACGGCCGACAATAGAACAGTGTGGGTTGATCGGTACCGTCTCAAGAACTCTATGCATTTCGATCACAACATGAAGGGGTCGATTAGTGCAGTCGATCTCTATGAAGAGATTCGCAAAAAACGTGATAGTTTTCTCGCACCGTTCCTCGGCTCCTACAGCACTGTTCGGACCGCAACGGCCGGAACCGGATCATGATATTGCGCGCCTCGTCGTACGCATTATTGTTCGCGATTTTGGCGTTTTTATATAAACATTTCAATGTCGATTTCGCAATAACAGATTTTAAGAATTTTACTGATGCGTTGCTCGCAGTGTCTGGGATGGTGTTTACGCTCATGGGAATTTGGATCGCGTTCCTATATCCCAACGCATTGAGTAGAATTATCGACCCCAAGAAAATTGAAACAGTCGATTTCTCAAAATCTTTGTCCGAGACTCGAAGACTAGAGTCTATCGTTGGAAGTGTTTTGAAGTCTGGAATAGCAGTAGTTATTGTGCTGTTCATCTTCCTCACAAAAGTTATCCTATCAAGGTTGCCATTTTATGCCGCGCATATATTAATCTTTAAGTCCATAGCCCTATCTACCGTAACCGTCCTCTCATTTCTACAACTGGAAGCGGTTCTGTCTGTCGTCTTGGCGAACATTATGTTCATTAACGATCTGCATCGGCGGCGTGAAGAACGTCAGGCAGATGATGATCTGTGATCAAAGGGACCTTCTTAAAACACCATCGCGACATGCATCGTCTCGCGGTGGTGTTATGGAATAAGCCCTAGCAACGAGCGGGTTCGGCAATTCTATGCACAGCTTGGTTTGCCGACCTACAACTTACGTACCCTTTTCGAATTGCGACTAGCCCCGCTACACTACTCCTGTCGACCGCGGCACGAGGACCTCGATATGGGACGCACAAAGCTGGAAACCCGGCCTACTGACAGTGATCGGGGCGCCGCGTGTATCGGCAAATTGCGGCGTGATACGCAACCGGCCGGACGGGAATTTGTAGCTGTTAACCCCGTCGCCGCACCGCTTGAAGTGCTACGCGGGTCGGTCATGCGTTATGACAACCCGACCGATCCGGTATGGTTCGATGGGCCAGATTCCGACTGACCCGAGAGCGCTGTCGACGTTCCCTATGAAGAGGTGACGATGCTATCCGAACGCGAGCTGGCAGCGCGTCACGCCACGGTTGTCAACGCGATTGCGACCCAGGAACTTGAGGGACTGAAGTTGAATCCTGAGACGATCGCTGATCTGGAATGCTGGGCGCGCGGTGAAATTGATTTGGCAACAGCGCGCGAGCGCGCACTGGCCCGTATTGAAGCCACCCGGATGCGCCGGCGCACTTGACGGCAACACCTTCAGATGTTCTCTAGCTGCCACCCCATTCGTGCTCGGTTGAAGAGACTTTCACGTCCAACAGCCGCTTATCGCTTAACGTGCCGCTAGAACCCCAGCATCGACCAACCCTCATCAGTCGACCCCGGCCTCGTGGCACACGGGCGCATTCATGAATCCTTCGCAGGCCAGCGCGAAATCGCCGCCCCACTAGAACGGATTTGGGGCGAGTGCTTATCGTGTGCAAGTCGAGGCTATCAATCAAGGGCATGCCGTGTGCAAGTCTAGCGGCAAATAGAGGGCATCGAGTGCACGTCGAGTGCATGCCGTGTGCAAATCGAGGGTATCGAGTGCACGCCGTGTGCAAGCCGTGTGCAAATCGAGGGTATCGAGTGCACGCCGTGTGCAAGCCGTGTGCAAATCGAGGGTATCGAGTGCACGCCGTGTGCAAGCCGTGTGCACGTTGAGGGCAAATAAAGGCATCGAGTGCTTGTCGGTGAGTTGTGAAATGCAGCTCGACGCTAGATCTCTCGGTTGATGTGTGTTCTCCCTGTGGCACACATCGTTAGATATAGCCGCTTCTGTGACACACGGCGTGCCCCGTCAAGTAAGGCTCAGACGTCGAAAATCGGGTTCGGTGTAACACACTCTTTATGTTCCACTATTCATGAGTTTTCGGGTTTGAACCCAAGCTGCCGGATAACCGGCCCGGTTTTCGGGATACCAGAAGCGACCCGCCGACAAGACCGCAAACCGCTCCCCTCGGCGCCATTGGGCTTTGTCGGTGCGCTTTTTCGACGATTTCATGGTTATCAACACAGGAGCGGTACACACCGCGTGAACACACCGAGGGAGCGCCGACGGGAATATTTTCGACCGAAAGGTGGCTCCAAAAATGAAAGGTGCAATGAAGCGCCTATGAAATGACCGACTGCTATCCCAATTGTGCACAACTGTGCACGGGTTTCTGCCCCGATCCTCCTGACTGGCTGGGATCGTATCTGACAGACGTAACTTTCCCGATAGCCTCGGGTAGTCCTGCAACCTGCTCGAGGTTCACGCTCGCGTTGAAGTCGCGGTCGTGAGTCGTCCCGCACTGTGGACACGTCCATGTCCGGTCCTTCAACCTTAACGCGTGATATACCTCGCCGCAACATGAGCAACGCTTGGAGCTTGGGAAGAAGCGGTCCGCCTCCACCAGCGTTGTCCCATACCATGCGCTCTTGTACCGGATCTGACGGCGAAACTCACCAAATGCCACGTCGAGAATCGCCCGGTTCAGGCCCGCCTTCTGGCGGGCATTTTTCCCTCGCTTGCCGGTCGTTCCCTTTGCGCTTGCGGTCATTCCAGTCACACTCAAGTCCTCGATGCCCAGCGCTTGGTTTTCACGCGAGAGCGAGGTTGTGATCTTGTTTGTGAAGTCATTGCGAATGCACCTGATTTTGCGATACTGATCACCGAGCCTTCGCGATGCCTTCTCGCGGTTTTTCGACGCGACTAGGCGCATCCCCTTCGGGATGGGGTCCGTCCTGGACAGCCCCATACGTTGCTTTTGCGCTACGAGCTTGCGCGACACAGAGCGCCGCAGTCTGGTCATACGCTTTTGTGCCTTCAACAATGGTCGCGGGGTCTCGTAACGCTTGCCGTCAGAACAGACTATCTCACTGACGTTGAGGTCGACCCCCGTAGCCTTGCGGCGGTTCGCCAGCTCGATCCAGCAAACTTCCACCTCCTGCTGAAGCGACAGATACCAGCGCGTTCCCTCGCGCGAGACGGTGGCGCCCAGGATCTTTCCACCAAAGCGCGGCGATTCTTTCATCTTTACCTTCCCTATCACCGGCAGGCGGACCCGTTTCTCTCCTACTGTGAGCCTATCGTTCGCCACGTAGAAGGAGTCGCGTGACTTGCCCTTCTTCTTGAAGACGGGGCGATGGGCAACCTTGCCGCTCTTCAAGTCGGCAAAGAACCTGCTCCATGCCTTGCCCAGATTCACGAAGGGCTGGGCGTGCGCGTCACGATGAATGTCCTTGAGCCAGGGACGGTCCGCGTATTTGATCGCATTGAACTGTTTCCTGAGCGCGAGCGCGTTGGGCCGCAGGCCCGCTTGATACTGGCGATTCCATTCATCGAGTGCCCAGTTCCACACGAACCGTGCCGTTCCACAGGCGCGAAAGAAGTATTCCTCCTGCTCCGAAGTCGGTCTGAGTTCAATCCGGTGAGCGATCAGCATGACGGCTTCCCGAAGCTTCCTATTAGAATTCCTCAGCGTAGAACCTAGACGTCAAGCCCAAGGTTTCCGGCCGCCTTTCCTTGTTCGAGTGTATTGGATGCACACTATTGTGTAATGGCGATTACGCAAAAAATGTCGGTTAGCGAATACTCCCGTCGGAAAACCCGCCATCAGAGCTGCCCGCGGCTTGCATCATGGGCGACATGCCGAATTCGAACCGAACAATTCCCTGTTTGGCATTCGCACCGCTGGGACGTGACGATGCGGTGCGGGTCAATGAAGCTTCTTGAGGGCTACCTGTACTCCCGATCATTGCGTTATTGGCGGATCCAAGTGCGCCGTAATTGTCGACGGCGGGTAAACTGCATGGCAAAAGAGGCTCACCTCTTATAGCTACGGGACAACTTCTGCTATGCGAAATGGTATTCGGCCATCAGCCACAGAACAAAAGCGACGAGACTGCATCAGGACGGTCGTCCTGATGCATGAGTTGATGAGACGGACGGGCTCGGCAAATCCGAATCAGTTCGCCCAATGGTTTGACGAGGCAACTGCGTCATGGACCTGCGAAGACGCACAAGGACGTAGCCCGGGCAAAAAGATCAAGCAGGTTACGGCAACAAGGGAGCAAAAAAAATGGTATCGCATCGCAAGGGGACAGCAACCGCTTTCTGAAAGAGCTTTGGGACAGCTGGCAAGGCTGTTTCCAGACGCGCGTCAATATTTCCTCGAAGGACCGGAGCGCTTGTGGGAAGCGCTCTGGGGGCCCATTCATCGTCTCTGGGACGTGTGTGGCGTTGTCTTTTACGACGTTCCTTTCGAACGAAATTGTGAGACCGGCTCTGATGTCACATTTGTCACAACATACGCTGGCCCGGGTTTGAAGTTCGACGAGTCGCTATATAACTTCGAACGCGCGTTACTTTTGCGGCCCTATGACGACCACGAAAATGTATTCGAGCTGCGCGATTTGTCTGATTCGATAGCGATGTACCGGCTACATCAGGCGGTCAACGCGCTAGCGAGAACTGACGGTGTGGGCGCGTACAGATGTGTTCGTGCCTGCATGGACGCCGTGGAACTGTGGGATCAGTTTGACGCTTTCAACACCTTCAGCTCGTTCTGCGTATATGAGGCAATCAACCGAGAACTCACTGAGATGGAGATTCACCGTCTGATTAATGAGCCGTCGTATCGCGACTCAGTTGGCATCGGCGATGGTGACATTGAAGAATACGCCAAGTGGCCGCGATTTTTCTGCTCCAACAAGCAGAGAATGGAGATCTTGCGAATCGACCCGCCGTGACGGTATCAGGCGTTGCAAACCTAACCGATCGTTGCCGCGAAGTTTTCAGTCAGAGTGGGGAGCATTCGCACAGTCGACTGCAGGCTCCTACCAGACGAGGCCGCGTCGGCAATTCAACAATTCACACCTCACCAAGTTCGAACTCGTTAAAGATTATAAAAGTTAACAAACGCGCGCGCGCGTTACGGGCGAATACATTTCCCTGAGCACCCCGCACAGAGGGCCTCCGTGATACCGTCCGGCGGTCGAAAACACGATACCTCGGTGGGCGAAAACACGTCCCTATCCACAGGAAACCGTGGGTGAAAACACGTGCCTTACGACGAAATTTCCCTACCTGGTGGGCGATAACACGATAGGTTCGCTGTTCACCAAATCTCCGGTAAGGGCGCGGGCTAACTTGCGACGATCCTTGGTATAAATCGTGACCGTGTCGTTTTGACTCAATAGCAGCCGGTATTCCGGCAAAGCGTCAGCGACCATCACGTCGCGAACCATTCGTCGAAACTCCTTGGGACTCGCCTTGCTACCGGCTTTCCGTCGCAGCAGGTCCAGTCCAATAAGCGCGGTCGGCTGACGCCCACAGTGCTTCCGTGCGAGTTCGTAAAGACGCCGCTCGATGGGCCTTCGCAGGCGAAAGTAGTCCTTGTGAAGCGTGAACACCTCAAAGGACCGAATGGCGTTGAATAGCCAGACCGACAAGGTGATCTCCACGGCAATCATCGTCCCCGGCCGGTCGTGGCTCGCGATAGTTCTCCAACCATCAATCAGCCCGAATCCTTCGTCTATCTGCACGCTCCCCGTGGAGATGTTGGTCGTAATAGTGGTGCCGTGCAATCGCCTCAAAGACTGCTTCAGTGCCCTGTACTCTGCCCCGCTTGTCCCGCGACCAGTGGTCTTGAAGAAATCGTATGCCATGAAGCGAACCGTTCGGTAGTTCGCGTCCGGCAATTTGCGATCCACTGCCGCGGTAAGCTGCGACGTCACATAAATGAGGACGTCCTTGTCACGTTGCGTCGCACGCCCAAGCACGCTCGGGGTGACCGTTATCCGGCGTTTTCCATCTTGGCTCGTCCACTGTTCGATCGACAGGTCCGGCCGCGTGGAAAGCGAGAAGATCGGCACTTCCATGCTGGTCGCGTCGGCTTTTCAGCGCAAAGCCGCGGATATCCGCGATGAAGAAATCTCGCGAAGCGCGGGGACTCGCTAGTCGCTCTGTACGAGCGGCTTCGTCGTGACGCAGGCACAAATTCTAGGCCCTCGCCGCAGACGGCAATTTCGTGGGCTTCGAATCCGAGAGCAGCTTCTTTCTTGCCAGCTGCTCCGCCTTCGTAGGCCGCCCGCGCCGCGCACCCTCCATGACTGGCTGCATCGCCTGCGATGCGCCTTCGGTTACGACGTGACTCGCCAACCAGTGCTCGACATCTTCAACCCGCCATAGGAGCCGCTTTGTGCCTGGAATGCGACATCTCGGAGGGAGTGCAGCCGGATTACGGGTGGCATCGCTGCGAATGCTGGCGACGGATTTTCGCAGGTACTCGGATAGCTGATCGACGGTTAGAAGCGCTTGCATGGTGGCCTGTTCGGGCCAAGGCGATTCATGCACTTGGCCGCAGTGGGTTGCGAATGCATGCAAGGTTCGTCGGTTCAACCGCTGCAATCACGGTGATTTCCGAACAAATTTTTTCCACTCCATCCTTGCGTCGCGCAGATTGCCCGGCCCGCCACAAATTTGCCACAACCGGTTTGCAAAGAAACGCGACACAAAGCAAAACAGCGCACTACATCGCAAGACGTAGTGCGCTGTTTTTAAACGAAAACTTGGTGGAGCGGAGGAGGATCGAACTCCCGACCTTCGCATTGCGAACGCGACGCTCTCCCAGCTGAGCTACCGCCCCCACGACCGTCCGATTCTAGCACAACGCATTTTTACTGTGCCAACCGCCAGACCACGCTACCTGGACGGTGCGCCGGCAAGCACCCAGTCGACTACGGTGCGAATATCAGCATCACTCATCGCAGGATGCGCCGGCATCGGAATAGCGCCCCAGACACCGGAACCACCGTCCTTCACCTTGCGCGCCAGCAGAGCGGGAGCCCCGGCATTCCCCTTATACCGCTCAGCAACTTGCTGAAACGAAGGCCCCACCAGCTTGCGATCTACCGCATGGCAACCCATGCATGCATTCGCTCGAGCGATTGTGAGCCCGCGCGCAGGCGCGTCGGCGGCATGAGAGATCAAGCTCCAGGCGACCAGCACCCCCAACGACACGATCCGAAGCCCAGACAACCATAAGTCCCTCATTGCCCCGCCTTCGGATTCCCCGGATGCACCTGCGTCGAGTTGCTGACGGGCGCGGGCGCCTGCTGATCCAACGGCTTGGACGTAACCGACGAATCCGGCACCGCCCCCGACGTCACTTCAGCATCGGGCTGCGCTGCCGCAGCGGGGGCGCTCGAAGCAGCGGACGCGGCAGCCGCCGTCGCCGCAGCCGCCTCCTGCGGCTGGATGTACTGGAACACCTTCACGACCTGTGTCACGCCCGGAACCCGGCTCGCGACATCCGCCCCGCGATTGCCCTCGTCCCTCGTGACCAGCCCCATCAAATAAACCGAGCCCCGCTCGCACACTACCTTATAGTTGTTCGCCGAAATATCCTTCTCGGCAATCAGCGCCGTCTTCACACGGCCTTCGAGATACGTGTCGTTGCTGCGCGACGAGAACGAACTGGCCGGTGCGATCGTCAGTTCGTTGACGATCGAGTTCACGTTGTTGAGGCTGCGCACGACCGACTCGGCGCGCGCCTTCGACACCTCGCCCGCTACTTCGCCCGTCAGCAGCACGCGTCGGTTGAAGACGGTCACGTTCACATGCGCCGAGTCGGGCAGGTTCTCGCTGATCAAGGACATCGCCTTCACCTGAATCTCGCGATCTTCCGTCTGCGCGCCGAGCGTGCGCCGGTCGGTCGCGACCAGCGCGCTGCCGCCCGCCGCCGCGCCGACAGCCAGCACGCAGCCCTGCAACGTCGCGGCCAGTCCGGCGACAAGCCCGACCACCAGCGTGGTCCTCACAAACGTACTCTTCACGCGATATGCGCTCATCAACTCGCTCTCCTTCGAAATCATTCTTCGCCGAGCAACATGGCATCGATGCCGTCGCACAGACTATGGATCGTCAACAGGTGCACTTCCTGCACGCGCGCCGTGCGATCGGTGGGCGCGCAAATATGGATGTCGGTGTCGTGCAGTACTTCGTTGATCTTGCCGCCGCCCTTGCCCGATAGCGCGACGACGATCATCTCGCGGTCGTGGGCGTCGTCGATGGCGGCGAGGATGTTGGCCGGATTGCCGGACGTCGAGATTGCCAGCAGTACGTCGCCGGGCTGACCGAGCGCGCGAACCTGCGTCGCGAAGATCTGCTCGAGCGAGGAATCGTTGGCGACACCCGTAATGATCGACGAATCGGTGGTGAGCGCGATGGCCGGCAACGCGGGACGCTCGCGCTCGAAACCGCCGATCAGCTCGGCAGCGAAGTATTGGGCGCCCGCCGCCGAGCCGCCGTTACCACACGCCAGAATCTTGTTGCCGTTCGCGAGCGCGGCGAACATCGTGTCGACGGCCGCGGCGATCGGCATCGACAGGCTTTCGAGTGCTGCAAGTGTGACTGCCGCGCTATCGCGGAAGTGCTGTTGAATGCGTTCGACTGACATCGACTCTCTATCGTTACTGCTCGCGCCGCCCGCCCGGCAGCGCTGGTTCAATTGGACGTGTTGCCCTTGCCTGCGCGATGGTCGGCTGCCGCGCTGACGCTCGCGTGTTACGACGTGAATGCGCGGCGTGGACGCGCGACCATGAGCCGCGTCACCGCGCGCCCGCTCGCGCTGCGCGCCGCTGCCGGCTCCCTGACAGACCTCGCGGCGCGTTCACATGCAGCGACGCACCGCCCGTCGCGCGTCCGCAAGTTTAGCGTACTCACGCAGCGAAACTGTCCGCTCAACGCTCATCCGCGCGAAAAGCATCTCGCAGCCACAGCAGACGTCCGCGCTCGAACGCGATCACGTCGAAGCGGCACGCGGGCGTCGCGCCATCACGCGTCGACAAAAAATGCTGCGCGGCAAGTACGATGCGCTGCTGCTTGCGCCACACGACGCTTGCCGCCGCACCGCCATATCCGCTTTGCGCCCTCGCGCGCACTTCGACGAACACGAGTGAGCCGTCGCGTTCCTTCATCACGAGATCGATCTCGCCGCCACGGCACACGACATTGCGCGCGACGAACCGCAAGCGCTGCTGCTGGAGAAACGTCAATGCGCGCGCTTCGAATGCAGCCCCGACGGCTTTGGACCGTGCCTGAGCGGAAAAGTTGTGCGCGTGCCGCGCGCGACCGTGCGCCGTGCCATCGTGCGCCGCGCGGTCTCGCACGTCCGCAACCGCGTGGCACAATGTCGGCCTTGTTTCGTCCGTCTGCGTCTTACGTGTCATGACTCCTCTTTCAGAACTCGCGCAAGGACAGCAGTACCCTGCTTCCGCGCTGTACGTCGTGGCCACGCCGATCGGCAACATCGCCGACATCACGCTGCGCGCGCTGCATGTGCTCGGTCTCGTCGATCGCATCGCCGCCGAAGACACGCGCAACACGGGACAACTGCTGTCGCGCTACGGCGTATCGAAGCCGCTCGTCGCCGTGCATCAGCACAACGAGCGCGAGTCCGCGCAGCGCATCGTCGACTTTCTGCGAGCGGGTGAGCGCGTCGCGTATGTCTCCGATGCGGGCACGCCGGGCATTTCGGACCCCGGCGCGAAACTCGTCGACGCCGTGCGCGATGCCGGTTTCGCCGTCGTGCCGCTGCCTGGCGCGAGCGCGCTCGCGACGGCGTTGAGCGTTGCCGGCGACTGGGTGTCGACGTTCACTTTCATCGGTTTCTTGCCGCCGAAAGCGAAGCAGCGCGCCGCCGCACTCGCGCCGCTCGCAAAGCATCCGCACGCGATGGTGTTCTACGAGGCGCCGCATCGCATCGTAGAAACCGTGCAGGCGCTCGCCGATGCATTCGGCGGCGAGCGGCGTCTGTTGATCGGCCGCGAGTTGACGAAATTACACGAGGGATTGCATCGCTGCACCCTGGCCGAAGGGCCAGGGTGGCTTGTAAAAGATACGAACCGGCAACGGGGCGAGTTCGTGCTGGTCGTCGAAGGCGCGCCCGCGGACGACCAAAGCGAGCACGATCACGACGCTCTGCTCGGCGTGCTGCTGGAGGAACTGCCCGTTAGCGGCGCGGCCAAGGTCGCGGCGGCGCTGACGGGCGCTTCGCGCAACGCGCTGTACACGCGTGCGCTGGCGCTGAAAAAGGACGACTGAAAACAAAAAGGGCTGCGCAATGCAGCCCTTTCCTCCGACGGCATCGGATGCCATTGGCGCCCGATTCCTAAACGATCTTACTTCTCGTTCGAATCGCTCTGATTCGACGCCAGCATTTCCTTGATCTCTGCCTTCGCCTCACGCTGCGTCAAACCTTCGATCTTGACGCGAGCGGTACCGATATAGGCCAGATGCAGAACCTTTGCCGCCGCGTAAGACAGGTCGATCACCCGGCCACGCGCGTACGGGCCGCGGTCGTTGATTTTGACGACGACGGAGTCGTTCGTCGCCGGATTGGTCACGCGTACATACGAGCCGAGCGGCAACGTGCGGTGCGCGGCCGTCAAGGCATGCATGTTGAAGCGTTCGCCGTTGGCCGTCTTGCGGCCGTGGAAGCCGCGTCCGTACCAGGACGCACGTCCGATCTGCTGGAAGTCCGCGATGTTCGGACCGTCCGTCAGCGGTTCTGCGTCGGCGAGCTTGCCTTTTTGATCCGCCGCGTCGGGCAGATTGTTCGCACCTGAACCATACGATTGCGGGGCGAGCGAGGTGCGCACGTCCTGCGTGGTTGCGGAAACGCCGCTGGTCTGGGTGCTCGCGCCCGGAGGCACCGCACAGCCGGCGAGTGCCAGAAAGGCAAAAACGCTCCCAACACGTCGGGGTAGCCGAGTTTTCATAAGACAATTTGATGCAATTGCGAGCCGCATCACGCCAATGGCTGCGTGTTTCATGCGACTCCGGCGGCAAAGGGCGACCGCGCACCGCGCAACGCTGGCGCAGGACGAAGTAAGCCCGGACGCGGCATACTCAGCCGCTACCGCACGGTTAGTTTTCACGTCTGACGCAACTGTCCCCGCAGTTTTGGCCAGACCCCACAAGCCGCCATCGAACGTTTACACGCTCATACGCCGGAAACTCACGGCGCTCAGGAAGGCGGCGTAGGCCCCATCCAGCGTTACGGCAGCGAGGCCGTGGCAGGCGCGTAGCACCTGGCTGGACAAGACGTGCGCACCGATAAAAGCGATCGGTGCTGGATTTGCTATCGGGTACACCCGACGGCACTTGCTTGATGCTGAATCAGCAGCATGCGTACCAGTTTCAACATACGAAACAGCCACTGCTCAACCGAAGACGGCGCGGTTTTCCACGCCCAATACGTGCATTATAGCAAAAACACAATTCTGTGTTCTGAACCTCCACATCCGGCTGATGAATTCTCACTATTACTGCAAAAATGCGCATGCGCCACTCGGCTTTCCGGCCAATGGCAGCGGCCGCGACGGCCGGTACAATCGGGGTTTCCAAGCGCTACGCCGTCACTTATGAAAGTCACCCTGATTCCCGTCACGCCATTCCAGCAGAACAGCTCGCTGCTCGTTTGCGAGAAGACCGGGCGCGCGGCCATCGTCGATCCTGGCGGCGATCTCGATCTCATCAAAGGTGAAGTGGAGAGGCAGAATGCGTCGGTTGAAAAGGTGCTGCTGACGCACGGCCATATCGACCATTGCGCGGGCGCGAAGACACTTGCCGAGCACTACGGCGTGCCGATCGAAGGTCCGCATGTCGACGAGCTTTTCTGGCTCGACAAGCTGCCTGAGCAAAGCGTGCGCTTCGGCTTTCCCGCCGCCGAATCGTTCAAGCCGACCCGTTGGCTCGACGACAACGAGAGCGTGACGTTCGGCGACGAAACGCTCGAGGTGTACCACTGTCCGGGCCACACGCCGGGTCACGTGATCTTCTTCAGCCGCGCGCACCGGCTTGCGCTGGTCGGCGACGTGCTGTTCGCGGGCTCGATCGGGCGCACCGACTTTCCGCGCGGCAATCACGGCGACCTGATCCGTTCGATCCGCGAAAAGCTCTGGCCGCTCGGCGACGACGTCACATTCGTGCCCGGCCACGGCCCCACGTCGACCTTCGGCAAAGAGCGCCGCACGAATGCGTACGTCGCGGATGGAGTGAGCGCATGAGCGAAGAAATTTATGTGAGCACCGATGTCGAAGCGGACGGCCCGATTCCCGGCCCGCATTCGATGCTGAGCTTCGCGTCGGCGGCCTATACGGCGGACAAGCAGTTGATCGGCACGTTCTCGGCGAACCTCGAATTGCTCGAAGGCGCGGCGCCCCATCCTGTGCAGGAAGCGTGGTGGAAGACGCAGCCCGAAGCGTGGGCCGCCTGCCGCAAGGATCTGCAGCAGCCCGCGGCAGCCCTTGTCGCGTACGTCGAATGGGTCGAGGCGTTGCCGGGCAAACCCGTGTTCGTCGCGATGCCGGCGGGCTTCGACTTCACCTTCATGTTCTGGTACATGATGCGTTTTGCCGGCCGCTGCCCGTTCTCGTGGTCGGCGCTCGACATCAAGACGCTCGCCTTCGCGATGACGGGCCTGCCGTACCGCAAGTGCATCAAGCCGCGCTTTCCGAAGCACTGGTTCGACGACCATCCGCATACGCACGTCGCGCTCGACGACGCCATCGAGCAAGGCGCGCTCTTCTGCAACATGCTCGCGGAGCTGCGCGCGGGCCAGAGCACCGCGTCGTCAGACGCCGACGCCGACGCCGACGACACAGCACAAAAACTCGCTGAGTAGGCGCCAAATTAGGGAATCTCCCTCATTAACGGCGGTTTGCATTGCGTTTCGTTTCCCCGGCCTCTACCATTAACAGAAAAGGCCACGCGACAACGGAGGCGCAGTTGACACTCGATACGTTCTCTCAAAAGATCCTGCGTCTATTGCAGCTCGACGCGCGCCGTTCCGTGCAGGAAATCTCGGACCAGGTTGGGCTGTCCAGCACGCCTTGCTGGCGGCGCATCAAGGACATGGAGCAATCGGGCATCATCCAGCGCTATACGGCGTTGCTCGACCGTGAAAAGCTCGGCTTGCACGTGTGCGCGCTCGCTCACATTCACCTCACGCGTCACACGGAAGGCGGCGTCGAGGCCTTCGAACGCGAAATCGCCACCTGCCCCGAAGTGACCGAGTGCTACAGCACGACGGGTGAATCGGATTACATCCTGAAGATCGTCGCGCCCGACATCAAGGCGTACGACACTTTCCTGCACGACCGCATCTTCAAGATTCCCGCCGTTGCCCAGGTGCGCACGAGCGTCGTGCTGCGCGAAATCAAGTTCGATACGCAATTGCCGCTCTGATCGCACGCCCGGTCACGGCCAGCCACGGCGAACGTCTAAGCGTCGCCGTGCGGCTGGTTGGCGAGTTCTGCGCCCGCGGTCGACACATCAACGGCATGCGTCACGTTCAGCTTGCGCGCGCCCAACGCGCGCTTGAGCGCGTCGAGATCGATCCGCGCGAGTTGTCGAACCTCGCTTTCCAGCGCGCCAAGGCGCGACGGCTGCAGCATCACCTCGATGTCCAGCCCCGTACTCAGATAGTGCAGGTTCAGGCTCGCCGCCTCTAGTCCCTGCGCGGCGAGCGCCGCTTCGACTTCCGCGACGACCCTTGCACGGGGCGGCAAGTTGACGGGCGGCCGCTGCGTCAGATCGTTTTCCGGGTCGACGTGAATCAGCGCATCGAGCACCCGGCTGTCCGCCAGCACACGAGCGCGCGCCGACTCGGCAATATAGTGGCCTTCGGAAACCGAGATCATCGGATCGACGAGCACGTGCGCGTCGACGAGCGCGAAATCGCCCATTTTCCGCGTCCGCAATTCGTGGACATCCCGTACGCCTGGCGTCGACATAATCCGAGCGCGCAGATCAGCGGTATCAGATTCGTCTAGCGCGCGATCGGACAAATCCTGTAGCGCGTCCCATCCGAAGGTCCAGCCCATGCGCGCGACCATGAAGCCGACGATCGCCGCCGCGATGGGATCGAGCAGCCGCACGCCCGCCAGACTCCCGAGGATACCCAGCGCGACCACCAGCGACGACGCCGCGTCCGAGCGCGCATGCCACGCGTTCGCGATCAGCATCGCCGAACGCACGCGCTGGGCCTCTCGCAGCATGTAGCGAAAAAGCCCTTCCTTCGACAGCAGCACCACGATCGCCACCACCAGCGCGCTGATATGGACGGCGGGAATGTGTTGCAGATCGGCGAGCCGCGTGCCCGCGCGCCACAGCATGCCCACGCCGACGGCAATCAGCAGACCGCCCAGAAACATCGACGCTACCGTTTCGTAGCGGCTGTGTCCGTAGTTATGGTCGGCATCCGGTTCCGCGCCGCTATGCCGGTTGGCGAGCAGCACGACGAAATCGGACACCAGATCGGCGAGCGAATGCACGCCGTCGGCGACGAGCGCCTGGGAATGCGCGATCACGCCGACCACAATCTGCATCGACATCAACAGCATATTGAGCGCAATGCTGACGTAGGTGCTCTTGCGCGCGACGCGCTGCTTTTCTGTCGTTTGGACGGCCTGGTTGGAAGACATTTGAAGGGGACCGGTTATCGCTGTATTTATTCTACCTGTCCGCTGACGAAAACGCGCTTAAGCGTTCAGAAAACGCCTTTTAAATCAGGCGCTTATCAAAATGCGACGCATTCTCACCGGCACCGTGCAACCCGACTGCCGCAGACTCCCCGCAATTGAAATAGCGCAAGCCGAATAAAAAGCCGCGCTACACAAAAGCGGCGCGGCTTTCTTATTCCCATTGCCTGCAATGCAAGCTTAAGTCTGATTATTTCTCAATGAGAAACTTCTCACGATCCTGACCTGCAATCCAACGCGGCGGCTTTCCACGGCCCGACCACGTGCTGCCGCTCGCGGGATCACGATATTTCGGCGCGACGCCAGATCGCGGGCGACCTGCCTTAGCCGGCTTTGCACGCGTACCGCCGAGTTCGGCCAGCGTAATGCCGTAATCAGCCATTTTCTGCTTGATCTCGTTAAGCACTTCCGCATACTCGCGCGCTTTCGCCTCTTCGATCTGTTTTTCGAGCTTTTCGCGCTGCGCGAGCAGTTCCCTGTAGGAGGACATAGTTTCCTTGTGGTTCGATAATTGGACTGCCGGTCTTTGCCGATTAGTCCTGAAAGTGGTCATGCCTCGGAATTGGTGGCGAGATTAGCACAAAATAGAAAGCACAGAAAAGCCGTCTGAGAAAATTAATTAATCTCAATTTCATAAACTTTCATGAAGGTTGGGAACCCGGCTTGAGATGCCCAAACTATTCTTTCACTAAATAACCCTCATCTGAGGAATAGCTTCATATTTAATTAGCGTCAAATGAAAACCAACCGTTAATTCATTCAGGAACATTTCATGCTGTGCGAGTTCGCACTGGCAAAATGTAAAATGCCGGCCTGTTCTGCGGCAAAGACGCCCGCTATTTGAGCGGGACATCGTGATGCGCTTCCATGCAGTCCTCGAGCGCCGCGCGCAACGATTCGGCATCGGGAGCCGGCGTCTCGAAAATAGACCGGTGTCGCGCGCCCGCTATATCGAGATCCGCGCCATATCGGTCGACGCCGAGCAGTCGTACATTAGCCGGCCGGCGCGGATGCCGCTCGAAGAACTCGATCAGCGCGCTTTCCTCGTCGAATGCAACGGGTTCGAGCGGATCGAGTTCGTTCGCCATCAGCCAGCCCATCGCGCCAAACCCGCCGATGTAACGCATGCGCTCGATCGACATCACCCAGAACGAAAAATCGCCCAGCACGAGGTAGCGCTCGGCGTCCGGGTGATAGCGCAGATAGCGGTGAATCACGGGCGGTTCCGGCTCGACGTGCTCGAACGCGCCCACCAGCGTGATGCGCTGACCGTTGAGCACATCGCCGTCCGGCGCGTGAACGATCAGGAAACCGGCGCGCGGGTCGGTATGCAGGTTGCGCGTGTGCTCGGCGAGCCGGCTGATCAGGATCGTCGGGCGATGGCGCGCATCGGGCGCGAACGGCAGCACCGTGGGATAGGGATAGCCTTGCGGCTGGCGCGCATGCGTCGCGAGCGTGCCGATGGCGGACTGATGCAGCAGATGCAACGGAGCGTGAGCGGGGATGTTCAAGTGCGCGTCCTGGTTGGGTGAGAGCGGCGCCGCGCGATATCCGCTTCGTGACGGAGAAATCTGAGCCGGTCTGAGCAGGTCACGCGACGCACATGGAAAGTAGATATTAGTTCAGGGACTTGCGGGCATGACAGGGCATGCTTCGTTAGAATCCAAGATCGCTTTCAGCGTGCTTTCTCTGCGGTTCGCCCGTCTTTTTCGCCTCCGACCACCGAGTTCTCCGTGTCCGACCGCTCATCCGACTCCGCTTCCCTGCCCGCCGCTCACCGCAATCTGTCCGCCAGCGAGCGCAACCGCGCGCGCTACGCGACGATGGCGCTCTTCTTCATCGCGGGGATGATGTATGCGTCGTGGGGCGTACACGTGCCGACCGTGCGCGACCGCTTTCAGCTGAATCCGGCGATGCTGTCGCTCGCGCTGTTCGCGGTGGCGGGCGGCTCGATCGGCGCGATGGTGACCAATGCGCCGTGGATCGCGCGCGTCGGTACGCGTCGCGCTTGCCTCGCGGGCGGACTCCTGATGTCGGCGTGCGGGGCGCTGATCCTCGTCGTACCGTTTTACTGGATGCTGCTGGTGCTGCTCGCGCTGTTCGGCGCGGGCATGGCGACGCTCGACGTCGCAATGAACGCCGAAGCGAGCGCCGTCGAAGAGACGCTCGGCCGGCCGATCATGTCGTCGCTGCATGGCATGTTCAGCGTCGGCGGGATGGCGGGCGCGGCCGTCGGCGGCGCGGCGCTCGCGCACGGCATGGCGCCTGCCGTTCATCTGCTGCTCGCGTCGCTGGTTGCCGCTGGCGTGCTGCTCGCCGCGTGCCCTGCCGTCCTGCCGCACGTGCCTCACTCGGAGCATCCCGATGCGCAGGCGCCACGCGGCAATCGCTGGCGCTCGCCGGCGCTGTGGGCGCTCGGCGCCATTGCGCTGATCGCGCTGATCGCGGAAGGCGCGATGTACGACTGGGCGACTGTCTATATGCGCGATGTCGTCGCGTCGACGCCTGCCGTCGCGAGCGCAGCGTACGCGGCGTTTTCCGGCGGCATGGCAGCCGCGCGCTTTGCGGGCGACGCCGTCCGCGCCCGATTCGGCGCGCCGCAACTGATCGCGGCGAGCGCATCGCTGGCGTGCGCGGGCATGATCGGCGCGCTGCTTCTGCCGCATCCCGTGGCCGCGTTGACGGGCTTCACGCTGATGGGCCTCGGGCTCGCCAACATGATGCCCGTGCTGTTTGCCGCCGCCGCGCGCGTCAAGGGCATTCACGCCGCCGAAGGCCTCGCGCACGTCGCGGGACTCGCGTACTTCGGCCTGCTGCTCGGGCCGGTGATCATCGGCGGCGTCGCGCAGGTGACGAACCTGCCGATCGGCCTGTCCGTCGTCGCGCTGTGTGCAGCGCTCGTGGCGTTCATCGGGCCGAAGGTGCTGCGCTGGCTCGGCATCTGAAGGCCGGGGTTGTTCCAGCGTCTGCTTGCGGCGGGACGCGCGGCGCATCAGCGACGAACGGCGAGCCAGAACATCGGCTCGCCGTTTTTTATCGACGCAATTCGACTTCGGACAGCGGCAAACCGTACAGCGCCGAGAACTCATAGCTCGTGATACGTGCTGTACGTCAGTCCGAAATCGTTGCGTTCGAGAAAGTTCGTGTAGGTCATCGTCACCGACGCATCGAGCGCCTCGACGTAGTGCCACCAGCCGATGGGCAGAAACAGCAGTTCGCCCGGTTCGAGCGTGCACTCGATCACCCGCGCATGTTCGACGGACGGATAGCGCTCGACGTCGATCGCGCCCCCGTCCACCTGCGAATAGCAATGCAGGTTGTTGTACATGTGAACGGTGTCGGTGAGCGGCACGAGCAGCACGCGTTTGCGGCCGATCACCTGCGCCATCAGATTATTGGTCAGGTCGTGATGGAACGGCGTCTTCGTGCCCGCCGGCCCGAACCAGAAATAGGCGGAATCGGGCGAAGCAGGATCGAGATACTCGCCGACAGGCGGCGCATCCGCCCATAACGCCGCAAGCGCCGCGCGGTTGCGCGACGCGTTGTTCGCCGTCATGTAAAAGTTGTTGGTCGCGCCCGCCTGCTCGACGAGATCGACATACGCGCCGAAACGCATCACGCGCTTCAACGACGGTTGATTGATCTCGTAGTTGGCGTCGCCGTCGCGGCCGAACTGCACTTCCACTTCGGCATCCCCGCAGCGCGCGCGAAAGTAGTCGAAGCTCCAGCGTGTGCGCGCGGGGCACGCATCGAACATCCCGGAGACGATCACGGGCCGGTTCTGGAAATAGAACTGCTCGTAAAACGCGTCGCGCGACAGGCGTGCGTACCGTTCCACCCGATCCGCGCCCGCGCGCATGCTGCCCAGATCGCCGAACACGGAAAGCATCCAGTCTCGCTTGCGCAAACGATTGCGCAAGCGGGAACCCGCTAGAAAATAAGGGCTTGCGAGCGTGCTATCGATCTCGCATCGTGCGTTCTCATACTCGAAACCATGCTGGACGAGTACGCCATATACGGCTTCGGGCGATGCGTCGAGCAACAGGTTCTCGGCGATCCAGCGCCGCCATTCGTCATCGATCAGGCGTGTCATGACAGCGTCCCCGCATGGTTGTCCAACGCGACAATACCGCAACTGCCGCACGCGCTGCGCAAGAGCCAACGTGCCGACTGGGCCCGGCAAAACGCACGCAAAACAGGCACCCAAAACAAGCGCCCAAAAGAAAAGGCACGCGGATGAAAATCCGCATGCCTCCGATGCCCTTGCGGGCTGTCCCGCGTCCGGCGGAACGCGGCGAACCGCTTTCCCGCCGGTAGCGCAGACGGCTCTTACATCTTGACGACGTCGAGCAGCGTCTTCTTGCCCGACTTGTAGTTGTACAGCGAGATCACGCCGTGCTTCAGGTCGCCCTTCGAGTCGAACGTGGTTTCACCGATCACACCCTTGTAGTCGGTGTTCGGCATGACTGCGAGGATCTTCGCCGGATCGGTCGAGCCAGCGCGCTTCATTGCGTCGACGATGATGTACACAGCGTCATACGTGAACGGAGCGTAGATCTGGATCGGCTGGCCGAAACGCTTCTGATACTTCGCCTGGAACGCCTGACCGCCTTCCATCTTTTCGAGCGCCATGCCGGCTTCCGAGCAGACGATGTTGTCGGTTGCGTCGCCTGCCAGGTCAGACAGCTTGTCGGTACACACGCCGTCGCCAGCCAGCACCTTCGCCCGCAGGCCAAGCTGCTTGGCTTGCTTCGCGAACGGGCCGCCCGTGGCGTCCATACCGCCGTACATGATCGCGTCCGGGTTTTCGCCCTTGATCTTCGTCAGAATGGCGCGGAAGTCGACAGCCTTGTCGTTCGTCGCATCATGCGACATCACGTTCAGGCCCAGCGACTTCGCCGTCTTTTCGAATTCGTTGGCAAGACCCTGGCCGTATGCCGTCGAGTCGTCGACGATCGCGACGCTCTTCACCTTCAGACCCTTCGCTGCGTAGTTGGCGAGTGCCGGACCTTGCTGCGCATCCGTTGCCACGACGCGGTACGTCGTCTTGAAGCCTTGTTGCGTGTAGGCCGGGTTCGTTGCCGACGGCGAGATCTGAACGATGCCTGCATCGCTATAGATCTTCGAGGCCGGGATCGACGTGCCCGAGTTCAGGTGGCCGACCACGGCGACAACCTTGTCGTCGACCAGCTTCTGTGCAACCTGCGTCGCCGTACGCGGGTCGGCTGCGTCGTCCTGTGCGTCGAGTTGCAGCGTGATCTTCTGGCCGCCGATCGTCAGGCCCTTCGCATTGATCTCTTCGACTGCGAGACGTGCGCCATTCTCGTTATCCTTGCCCAGGTGAGCGATGCCACCCGTCAACGGCGCGACGTGGCCGATCTTGACAACGGTGTCGGCCGAAGCCGTCGTCGCCAACGTTGCAAACAGCATCGCCGCAGCGCTGATCGGCAACAGCTTTTGAATTTTGATGTTCATGTAAGTCTCCGATTTCGGTCCCAAAAACAACGGTATCGCCCTTGTGCCCCGCTTCCTTCACGTGTCGCTCAAATCCCGTGGACGACTCCGCCGGTTGCATCGTTCATGCACTTGGCAAGCACGCGTTCCAGCCTGTTTGTGACAGGTGGCGCCCCGCGCTTGCGCGCAAGTGTAGGCCATCAAATTAATTTGTGGGGTTTTTTTGAGTAAGTGGGATCACTACCAATAGCGTTTATCCCACTTAGTCGGAAAAGCGGCGGGATCGATGCCCGGAAAGCACCAGCCCATGCGGGTTTCGGGCAAGCGAGGCACGTCTCTATCGCCTCGGCCTCAAGGTTCGACGGCATCGTCCGTTAATGCGCCGGATAAGCGTCTAA
Source organism: Burkholderia sp. E7m39 (assembly GCA_001319865.1). Lineage (GTDB taxonomy): Bacteria > Pseudomonadota > Gammaproteobacteria > Burkholderiales > Burkholderiaceae > Paraburkholderia > Paraburkholderia bengalensis. The sequence goes on from BBSL01000034.1 coordinate 88,447, forward strand.
CGTGTCATCACGCGAAAACACAAAGGTGATATAGCTGCGCGAAAAACCTTCAGAAGGGCGCCGTACGCGCGCATCTCTATATGAATGGCGAGTACCGCTTTTGATCGTCGCGGCAGCGCTGCCCAATCGAATCGATTTCCGGCGCACGGCGCGCATTGCGCTGATCGCGTTCCTTCAGACGAGTCGCCGGACAGACGCGGCGCGCGTCGATACTGTTTCAAACCCCTTACGGCAAGCGCCTCCCCGCGCTCACGCGCTGCAGCCGCTTTCTTTTGATGGCACACTGAGCGCCCGCCGCGGGCGAAGCCTCAGCGAGACGCGGCATCCGCACAGACACGGCGTGCGCAAACGCTTGCGCCCGATCGCGGCATCACCGTTTATGCAAGGAGAAACAAGTGAGCGTGACTTCCCGATGGATCGACATCCCGACCGGCACTGATTCGTTTGGCGCATACATGTCGACGCCGAGGAGCGGCAAGGGCCCGGCCGTCATCATCATCCAGGAGATCTTCGGCGTGAACGGCCATATCCGCGACGTCGTGGATCAGTACGCGCAGGACGGCTATATCGCGATCGCGCCGGACATCTTCTGGCGCACGCAGCCGCGCGTCGAGTTGACGTACGTCGGCGCCGACCGCGACAAGGGCATCGAGATCCTGCAAAAAACCAATGTCGATCTCGCCGTCGCCGACATCGGCGCAACGGCTGCCGCGCTGCGCGCCATGCCGGAAGTGACGGGCAAGATTGCGGGCATCGGCTATTGCTTCGGCGGGCGGCTCGCGTATCTGGCGGCGGCTGAGGGCCTGCTCGACATCGCCGTGTCGTACTACGGCGGCGGCATCCAGAACGCGCTCGACAAGGCGCCGCAGATCAAGATTCCGATGCAGTTCCACTACGCCGAGCTGGATCACGGCATTCCGCTGTCGGCAGTCGGCGAGGTGAAGGAGCGCTTCGCGGGCCGCGACAACGTCGAACTGTATATCTACCCGAACGCCGATCACGGCTTTAACTGCACCGAGCGCGCGAGCTATCACCAGCACTCGGCGGCGCTCGCGCACGGCCGCACGCTGACTTTCCTCGGCACGCACGCGTAAGTTACGCTAGAGGCGCGAGCTGGCTGCGTCGCGTCTCGCGTCGAGCGAACGGCATGCGGCCCGCGCGCGCCGTCATCATCATCGCAATCCGGGCGGGGGCCATCGTCGTGCAATCCGACTATCTCGATCATGACGCGATCGGCCTCGCCGATCTCGTGCGCAAGCGCAAGGTGAGCGCGCGCGAACTGCTGGAAACAGCCATCGCGCGCGCAGAAGCCGCCAATCCCGCCATCAACGCGATCGTGCTGAAGGACTACGACGCCGCGCGCGAACGCGCATCGCGCAATGGAGCGAACGGTGCCGACAAGACGGACGCCAGCACGCTCGGCGACGGCCCGCTCGCGGGCGTGCCCTATCTGATCAAGGACCTCGGGCTCGCCGTCAAAGGGCTGCGGATGTCGATGGGCAGCCGCCACTACCGGCACTACGTACCCGCCGAAGACGCGCCGCTCGTCACGTTGACGCGCGCCGCCGGCCTGAATATTTTCGGCAAGACGAGCACGTCGGAAATGGGCCAGATGCCTTATACGGAGCCCGAACTGTTTGGCCCGTGCCGCAATCCATGGAGCCTCGATCACACGCCGGGCGGTTCGAGCGGCGGCTCGGCGGCCGCCGTCGCGGCGGGCATCGTGCCGCTCGCGCATGCGTCGGATGGCGGCGGCTCGATCCGCATTCCCGCTTCGTGCTGCGGCCTGTTCGGGCTCAAGCCGTCGCGCGGACGTCAGCCGTCCGATGCCGTGCCCGCACCCGGCGATCTCGGCATCGATCACGCCGTGTCGCGCAGCGTGCGCGACAGCGCGCTGCTGCTCGATCTGACGTCGGGAAATGCGGGCCGGCCGATGGGCGCGCCCGGCACTTTTCTCGCGGCCACCGGCGAGCCGTGCAAGCCGCTGCACATCGCCTTCGTCACCGACCCGATGCTCGCGCCGACGCTCTCAGCCGACGCCCGCGCCGCGCTCGACGACGCCGCGCAACTCGCCGCGTCGCTCGGGCATCACATCGAGCCCGTCTCGCTCGGCATCGACTTCGTGAGCCTGCGCGAGTCTTTTTTGATGATCTGGTCGGTGAGCGCCGAAAATCTCGTGCTACACGCCGATCAGATCACGGGACGCAAGCCCAATCGTGAGGAATTCGAAATCGCGACTTGGACGATGGGCCACATCGGCCGCAAGTTCGGCGAGCGCGAACTGCCCGCCGCGCTCGACGCGCAGCGCCGCGTCAGCGCGAAGCTCGCGGATCTGATGACGCGCTACGACGTGATCCTGTGCGCGACGCTCGCGTCCGCGCCGATCAAGATCGGCGAAATGCAGCCGACGCCCGTCGAGAAAATGCAGATGCGCGCGGTCACCACCGTGCCCGTCGAGCCGCTGATGCGCAAGCTGCTCACGGAAGTGTCGAACAAGGCGTTCGCGTGGGCGGGCTGCACGGAGCTGTTCAATCTCACGGGGCAACCGGCGATGTCGGTGCCGCTCTACTGGAATGCGCGCGGGTTGCCTATCGGCGTCCAGTTCGCCACGCGCGAAGGCGGCGAGGCGACCTTGCTGCGGCTTGCCGCGCAACTGGAAACGGCGCGTCCGTGGTTCGACAGGCGGCCGCCGTTGATGCCCGCGCGCAGCTAACTACGGCACTTGAAACGCGGCTCTTGAAACTCGGCTCTTGAAACCCGGCGCCTAACGCACTTCCTGCGTCGAGGCGCGATGGCGGATCGCGTCGAGATCCGCGTGACGTTTGGCTGGCATGCACGCGACCGCGACGATCGACACCACGAGCCCGCACATCACGTACAAGGTCGGCGCGAGCGGCGAACCCGTCGTCCGGATGAGCCACGTGGCGATGAACGGCCCGAAGCCGCCGAAGAGCATCACCGCGAAGTTGTACGCGAGCGACAGGCCGGTCGAGCGCACGTTCGCGGGAAACAGCTCGGCCATCATCGCGCCGAACGGCCCGTAGTAGCCGGACAGCGCGACGGACAACGTCGCCTGCACGAGAATCAGCTTCGACACGCTCGGCGCGCCTTCGAGCCACGTGAATAGCGGATAGATCAGTGCCAGCGTGAGAACCAGCGACCACAGCGACAACCCTTTGCGTCCGATGCGATCCGACCACGCGCCCGTCACGGGCGATAGCACCATCAGCAGCAGATTGCCGACGATCACGGCCGTGAACGAATCCGCGTAGGGCAGCTTCAGCTCCTTGACGGCGAAAGCGGGCAGATAGCTGATCAGCACGTAAATCGTGACCGTCAACGCGACCACGGAGCCGAGGCCGCACAGCACGTCGCGGCTATGGTGCGTGAACAGCTCGCGTAGCGTCGCGCGCCGCGCCGTCTGCTTCGCGTGCAGAAATGCTTCGGAATCCGCGAGATTGCGGCGGATGTAGAAGCCGATTGGCCCGATGATCAGCCCCACGATGAACGGCACGCGCCAGCCCCACGACTTGAGCGCTTCGGGCGACAGACCGCGCGTGACCAGCGCGCCCACCACCGCGCCGAGCAGCAGCGCGGCCGCCTGACTCGCCATCTGCCAGCTGCCATAGAAGCCGCGCTTCGAGAACGGCGCGGCCTCGATCAAGAGCGCAGTGGAGCTGCCGAATTCGCCGCCCGCCGAGAAGCCTTGCAACAGACGCCCGAACACGATCAGAAGCGGCGCGCCGATGCCGATCGCCGAATACGTCGGCGCGACGGCGAGCAGCAGGATGCCGACCGTCATCAGCGCGATCACGAGTGACAGAGCGGCCTTGCGCCCCGCGCGGTCCGCATACAGGCCGAGCACGATGCCGCCGACGGGCCGCATCACGAAGGCAACGCCGAAGCTGGCGGTGGCGAGGAGAATCGACGCGTAGTCGCTGCTGGAAGGAAAGAAGAGTTCGGCAATGACGACGGTGAGAAAACCGAAGACGGTGAAGTCGTACCACTCGAGCGCGTTACCGATGACGGCTGCCGTGACCGCGCGCGTATTGAGGCTCCTCGCTGCTTTTGACATCGGTGTCTCCGGCCCTCGTCGAGGCGTCGGTGCGTTGGATTGAGCTGATTTGAATGGGGCTTTTGGGAAGGCCCGCGCACGCCATGCGAGTGTAAGAGAGCACGACATCCGATTTCAAGCAACTTTCATACAACGTGGAGCGCGATGCCACGGCGCGCCCCGCGACGGCTGCGAAGCCACGCGCGGCGATGCTGCGTCGCACCGCCCCGCGCGCGTCCAAACGGCCGGAGGACTTTGGCGTCAGGCCTTCTTGTTATATGCGCTGCACCACCCTTTCGCCGCGACCTGCTTGCCTGCGAACATCGGGCAGCCGGCGTAGGCGTCGGTGGGCTTGCCCTGATAGAAGCTGCAATTGCCGCAGTCCTGACCGGCCACGTACTTCGCGTACTTGGCCTTGTCGACCTTGCTCGCGTCCTCCTTGTAGCCGAGCGCTTGCGCGGTCGGATCGGATTCCGCAACCTTCGGCGCATCGGCGAAGGCCTGGCGCGACAGCGCGAGCGTCGAAGCCACGCCGATACTCGTGATCAAAAAGGTACGACGGGAATTTTTCATGGGGACTCACTCCATTGGTATTGTGGGACGACGCCGTTCTGACGACAGCGATCCCCAAGCATAGCAATGAAGCCGACGCGCGTGACGTGTCAAATCCCTGTCATAAGGAAATCCATAGCGTGGCCGGGCGCGACGCTCGTGCGCGTGTCGCCGTGCCGTCACGCACGTTTCATCGCGGGCGAACGCGTGTTCGCGCGCTTGCCCGATCTTCCCCTGACGTCGGCGCAAAGTCGCCCGGCGCGCCAGCACGTCGCGCGTTTCAGGCGCGACCGCTGACTTCGCACACGCGCTGCGCAATCGCCAGCGAGGCCGTCAAACCCGGCGATTCGATCCCGAACAGATTCACGAGGCCGCGCACGCCATGCGCGGCCGGACCCTGGATCAGGAAATCGGCGGCCGGCTCGCCGGGGCCCGACAGCTTCGGACGAATGCCTGCATACGCAGGCTGCAGCGCGTGATCGGGCAACGCGGGCCAGTAGGCGCGAATGGCCGCGTAGAACGATTCCGCGCGCTGCGGATCGACGTCGTAGTGAATCGAATCGACCCATTCGACGTCGGGCCCGAAGCGCGCCTGGCCACCGAGATCGATCGTCAGATGCACGCCAAGCCCAGCTTCGTTCGGCATCGGATAGATCAGCCGGCTGAACGGCGCGCGGCCCGACATGCTGAAGTAATTGCCGCGCGCGAGATACAGCGGCGGCACGTGGCGCGCATCGAGTCCGCGAATCTTGCGCGCGAGCGCATTCGCGTGCAGCCCCGCGCTGTTGATCACGCACGCGGCGCCGATCGTCGTGGGCGACTCGCCGCCCACTTTCACGACGAAGCGGCCGTTGACCGCGTCGATCGCTTCGACGGGCGCGTGAAACGCGCAGACAGCGCCGTCGCGTTCGGCGTCGCCGAGCAGCGCGAGCATCAGCTGATGGCTGTCGACGATGCCCGTCTGCGGCGAGAACACGGCTTCGACACATTGCAGCGCTGGCTCCAGCTCCTGTGCGTCTTCGCCGGAAATGCGCATCAGGTCGAGCACGCCGTTTTCCTTGCCGCGCGCCATGATGCCTTCGAGTTGCGGAATCTGGTTGCGCGCCGTGGCGACCAGCAGTTTGCCGCACCGCTGATGCGGCACGCCGCGCTGCGCGCAGTAGTCGTAGAGCATTTCGCGGCCGCGCACGCACAACGTCGCCTTCAACGAGCCGCGCGGGTAGTAGATGCCCGCGTGTATCACCTCGCTATTGCGGGAGCTCGTGCCCACGCCGATCGCTTCCGCCGCTTCGAGCACGATCACTTCACGTCCGCGCGCAGCGAGAGCGCGCGCGACAGCAAGACCGACGACACCAGCGCCGATCACCACACATTCGATCTGATCCATGTCCGTTGGACGCGGCTCGATGCGCCGCGTTCTCCCTCGTCATCCCACCAGAATTTCGATAGCGTGCGGCAGCGATAGAGCCGTGACCGCGTGCTGTCGAACGCTTCACATGCACAATGTGAAACGCGCCGCACGCCACAGACGCAAATGCCCGCAGCCGAATCTGGCTGCGGGCATCGATGTGGGGAACGCAGAGCGCGTCCGAATCAGTGTACGCCGACGACGCGCATTCCTGGTGAATTTGGCGGGCTCAGGCTAAATGGCGTTCCGCCCGCGCCACAACGGGCCACAACAGACAACGAATTGCTTGCTCAATCGAGCGCAGTTGTGCGTTTGAACAGATGACGCACGTCGACATGCGCGACGGGTACCGTGTAGCCGCCCGTCGCGAACTGCTGCGGATAGGCGGGCGCGTTCGGATTCAGGCTCAGTTCACCGTTGGCACGCGCTTGCGCCAGTTCGGCGCGCACTTCGGCACGCGTTTTCGGACCGTTCACGTCCGACGGCGATTGCGTCGGCGCCGGGCTGTAGCCACTCGCGAAAGCCGGTGCGGCAACCACTGCGGAGATCAACAAAGCTGCAAGCGAAAACTTTTTCATGATCGGTTCCTGAAGGTGAAGTCCGTTCGGGGGAAATGCGGTTCGCACTTCGATGAACGGCAGTCTAGGCCTCACCTATCGCGTTGCCGAGCCTGATAAACGAAATTGACTGTTGTTGCAGCGAACACCAATCGCGCGTCAATTCCGTCGGAATGCGCATGGAATAATTACATCATTGCGACAATCAAAAAGCCGCCCGAAGGCGGCTTGCCCGCACAAACGCGCATAACCGGGCAAATGCGGCTAGAAACCGATCGGTTTTCGGCGCGAGTTGTAGTCGAGGCGAATATCGTCGGCGCCGATCTGGTCGCGCCCGGCGATGCGCGCCGAGCCGAAGCCGTTGAGAATGGCGCGCCGCATTTCGCGCGGCGAAGCCTGCGACAGCGCTTCGAGCGCCGCGTCACCCAATTCCGCTGTAAAGCGTTGGCCCCAGCCGTGTGCAGAGCGGATTTCGTCGTAGATCGACTGCGCGATGCGTCGCGCGCCGTCGCGATCGGGCGGCGGAATCTCGTAGACGTTCATCCGGTTCAGGATCGGCTCGGGAATCGCGTGCTCATCGTTGGCCGTGGCAATCCAGATCACATGACCGGCGTTGATGGGAATTTCCGCGAATTCGTCGATGAAGGTCTGCGCCGTGTCGTGCTCCAGCAGCGCGTACAGCGCGCCGAGCGGATCGTATTGCGAGTCGCCCGTCGCCTTGTCGATTTCATCCACGGCGATCACGGGGTTCGCGTAGCTGCCGTGCACGAGGGCATCGAACACCTTGCCGGGCTTCGCGTTCTTCCATTGCGACGACGCGCCCGACAGAATCCAGCCCGCCGTCAGCGAACTCATCGCGACGTAGTGATACGACGTGCCGAGCAGCCGCGCGAGCTGCTTCGCAAAATGCGTCTTGCCGATGCCGGGCTCGCCCAGCAACAGCAGCGGCATCAGCTCCAGCCGGTCATCCGTTTCGAGGCACAGCGCGACCTGCTTGCGGATGTCGTCGAGCGGCTCGGAAAAATTGGGCAGCGAACTGGCCAGATCGTCGATCGACGGCATCCGGTTCGGCTTCACGCAAAAGCGCAGATTGCCGACCTTCAGCATCTTTTCGTATGTGGAGCGCAATGCGTCGTTTGCGCCTTCGTTCAGTTCGTTCAGCGCGGTTTCGACCCGATCCAGATCGTAGACCTCGCTGAATGACGCAACCGCGATTTCCTGCTTCACCATAGCCGTTGTCATCGTTTCACCCCGTCGAGATGGTTCTGCGGCCGCGGCGTCCGCGACGCCGCTTCCGATTTCAGTGTATCGACACCGAAATCCCATGCAAGCCAGCAGCCACGTGGGTCTGCTGCTAATGGCAGGTGGCGGGCGAGAAGATTGCTTGAATCGTCATACCCGCGTCCCTATCTGCAATGCACTGTTGCCATTGCGCGCTGAACCTTGGCTTCGGATCGGGTGTCAGAAACCGTTATCCCGATAAAGCGTAAGATGGTCGGCGGTCGCAAGAAAGAACGCGCGGACACCGACGCCCTGGCAACGCAGCGATTCCGGAGACTCTTTGTACATGTGGAAAACCAGCCTCGCCGCCGTCCTGCTCGGCACCACACTGATGGCGCAAGCCTTGACGGCGCACGCGCAGCAGCGTCCCGCGCCCGCCTCCGTCAAGTGGGAACTGCAGGTCATGCGCGACGGACAGCAGATCGATTCGTTCGACGGCACGACCACAGTCGGCCAGGCGCGCACCGACACGCATCATCACGTGGTGCAGAACAACGTCGGCTGCAAGAACGTGCCGGCGGGCAACATCGACCTGTCGCGCACGCTGACCGTTTCGCCGACGCAGGCGGACACGAGCGGCGTCACGTTTGCGATCGAAGCACAGGAAACGCTCGAAGAACCCGGCACGCGCACGACGGACACCGGCTGCAAGCTGCCGCCGCAGCCGCGTCAGGTGAGCGCGAACCATCCGGGCCTGGTGGTGCCGCCGGGCGCCTGGTCCACATGGACGATCGTCGACAAGGACCCGAATCTCGTCTACCGCTTGCGTGCAAGCGTCGCCAACAACCCGTGAACTCAATGAACGACGTGGACAACGCGGCATGCGAAACCCCGAAGAACTGATACGCGAAAACCTCGATCGGAGAGATTTCATCGCGGTGAGCTGGAACCTGCACAAGGGGCGCTCGCCGCTCGGCTTTCAGGCGTGGCAGGCGATGCAGCGCTGGGTGCAGTCGGTGCACGCGGATGCGTATTTCCTCCAGGAAGCGATGGCGCGCCGGATGCCGGGCCCCGTGCTGGCGAGCTCGTTCGGCGCGCGCATGGGCGATATCGACAACGACGTCTGGCATTGCCAGGCGACTGAAATCGCCGAAGCGCTGCAACTACAGATCGCGCTGGGACCGAATGTGTTCAAGCCTTCCTGGCGGCACGGCAATGCGATCCTGTCGCCGCATCCGCTCGATCTCGGCGGGCGCTGGGACATTTCCGCGCACCGCTTCGAGCGGCGCGGCCTGCTCGTCGCGCGCGCGACGTTCAGCGGCAAGTCAGTGACGCTGCTGTGCGCGCATCTCGCGCTCACGCGCCAGGCGCGCTTGCGTCAGATGCACTGGATCGCGCACTGGATCTCGAAGGAAGCACCCGACGGTCCGCTCGTGCTGGCTGGCGACTTCAACGACTGGCGCAACGATTCCGTGCCGCTGTTCGCCGAACACGGCCTGGAGGAAGTGGCGACGCTGCTCGGTGAAACGGGCCGCACGTTTCCGGCGTTTTCGCCTGCGCTCGCGCTCGACAAGATGTTCGTGCGCGGCATGAAACCCATCGAATGGATCCAGCCCGCGCAAGAGACGGCCTGGCTGTCGGATCACCTGCCGTACATGGCGCGGCTGCGCGTCGAGTGACGCGCGCTTTCGGGTCTCAGACGCGCCGCGGCGTCCAGGCCAGCGCCGCGCGGATCGTCTCGCGGGGCTGCAGCACTCGGTAGCCCGCCCCTTCGCGGCTGTCTTCACTCGCGTTGAAGCAGTCGGTCGTGTTCGTGACTGGCTCGACGCACAACTGGGCCTCGTTCGCGGGCGCAAACACCACCATGTGATCGAACGGCGTGTCGGCCGTCAGCGTCACTTCGCGCCCCTCGTCCGGCCACGCGATCGTCGCGCTGCGCGCCCAGCCGCTGAAATTGTTGTCGAGATCGAACGCATCCGCGCTCATGCCGCGCGCCAGCGCATCGACGGCGGGATGCGGGCCGAGATGCGTCGGCAGCACGTGGTCGTCCGCGTGCCACATCTGCTCGACCTGCGCGGTGACAACCGTGTTCGACGTGCGCGGATAGTACGGGTGATGGCCCATGCCGAACGGCATCGGACCGGCCGACAGATTTTCCGCTTCGAGCGTCACGCGCAACGCGCCGCCGATCAGCTCGATACGCTGGCTCGCGCGATAGCGGAACGGCCAGTCGCCAGTCGCTTTTGCATCCGGCACATGCTCGAAGTGCAGTTCGACCGATGTCGCCGTGCGCGCGCCAACGCGCCACGGCCTGCGCCACGCGTGACCGTGCAGCGCGTGCGCGAAGCGATTGCCGTCGCCGGCAAGGTCGATCGCACGACCTTCGAACGCGAAGCGCGCGCCGCGAATACGGTTGCAGTAGGGAAACAGCGGAAAGCTCGCCATTTGCAGCGGATTGACGGCGGCGAGCGCGGCGCGCGTCGCGGGGCGCAGCCAATGCAGCACGCGCGTGTTCGTCCGTTCGCCATACGCCGCAATCGACCCGCCCACTTGCGGCGCCACGACGAGCGTCGTCGCTCCGCTCGACAACACGACGAGCGACGGATCGTCGATGCGCAGATCGGTGGCGGGATCGGCCGCGAACGGGTTGGAAAGGGCTTCGCGCATAGTCGTGGGTGTGGGCGTGGACGGTTGCGGCACGCGCGGCGCACGTCCGGCGTCGTACGCAGAGGCGGCCCGCGCGAGCGAGAATCGCACGCCCAGGCTTTCAGGTCAATATTATTAGTAATAATACCGATGAATGGATTGATTTTTTGGTGCCTGGCTGCGTCGCGAAAAGAGGGGTTTGCGCGTGTTGTCCAGCACATATTATTAGTGGTACCGTCAGTCAGTACCACGATGCCCGCGGCATCCCGTCAACCAGCCGCCGTTGCGCGGCGAAATCAATGAAAAAATCGACTCAACGCCGCCCGACGATGACCGATATCGCCAAGATCACCGGCGTATCGCAATCGACTGTTTCTCTCGTCCTGAACAACGCGACCAGCGCGAAATTTTCCGAGGCCACGCGCAACAAGGTGCTCAAAGCCGCGCAGGAACTCGGCTATCGGCTGGCCGCGCGCGAACCGCTGCCGCCTTCGTCCGACGAACGCAACCTGATCATCTATCTCGCCGACGAAATCTCGACGAGCCCGCATCCCGTCGTGAACATCGACGGCGCGCGCGACGCCGCTTATGCCAACGGCAAGCTGCTGTCCGTCTACTCGACGCACGGCAACGCGAAGATCGAGCAGCAGGTGCTCGACGCCGTGCTGGCGAGCCCGACCGTGTTCGGCGTGATCTACGCGACCGTCTACACCCGCAAAGTGGCGCTGCCCGCCGCGCTGTCGCGGGTGCCGACCGTGCTGCTGAACTGCTACACGAGCGAAGGCGGCCAGTCGTCGGTCGTGCCGGCGGAAGTCGCGGGCGGCCACGTGGCGACGGAATATCTGCTGCGCGCCGGGCACCGGCGCATTGGCTACATCAACGGCGAGCACTGGCAGGACGCCGCCAAAGACCGTCTGAAGGGCTATCGCACGGCGCTCGCGACGGCCGATCTGCCGTTCGCGCCGGAACTGGTGCGCGACGGCGACTGGAGCTCGGGCACGGGCTTCGAGCACACGCTGTCGCTGATGCGCGAGCCGCATCCGCCGACGGCCATCTTCTGCGCGAACGACCTGATGGCGCTGGGCGCCATCGAGGCGCTCAAGCAACTCGGCTACCGCGTGCCCGACGACGTTTCCGTGCTCGGCTACGACGACCAGGAAATCGCGCGTCACACGCATCCGCCGCTGTCGACGGTCGTGCTGCCCAACTACGAGCTGGGCCGCTGGGCCGTCGAAACGCTCCTGCAGGAAGTGCATAACCAGGCCGCGGGCGCGCCCGTGCGCCACCGGATGGTGAAGCTCGACGGTCCGCTGATCGAGCGTGGCTCAGTCAGGGAAATTACCGAGGCAGAACGCGCTGCAATTAATATTATTAGTGATTGACCAATAATAATTCACGATGAAATAATCGGCATGACCGGTCACCACCGAAGTGCCGGCGGCAGTTGAAGCACAAAAGCAAAACACACCAACTGGTACTGGAGGAAGACATGGCGTCGCTCAATCGGGATTCGCGCGGTCAGCGGCTTGCGCCGCTCGCGGCAGCATTGCTGGCAGTTGCCCTGGGATTCGGCATGGCCTCGGCGCAGGCCGACGATCTGCCGAAAATTCCCGCCAAGAAACCGCTGAAAGTCGGCTTCGCGCAGACGGAGAGCAACAATCCGTGGCGTCTCGCCGAAACGCAGAGCTTCAAGGACATCGCCGCGAAGTGCGGCTGGCAGATGGTGATGACGGACGCCAACGGCTCCAACTCGAAGCAGGTATCCGACATCCAGAGCATGATCGCGCAGCACGTCGATCTGCTCGTGTTCCCGCCGCGTGAAGAGAAACCGCTCGCGCCTGTCGTGTTGCAGGCAAAGAAAGCGGGCATTCCCGTCATTCTCGTCGACCGCAATGTCGATCAGTCGGTGGCGAAGGCGGGGCGCGATTACATCACGTTCATCGGCTCGGACTTCATCGATCAGGGTCACCGCGCCGCCGACTGGCTCGTCAAGGCGACGGGCGGCAAGGCGAAGATCATCGAACTGGAAGGCACGACGGGCGCCTCCGCTGCAAACGATCGCAAGAAGGGCTTCGATGAAGTGATCGCGAAGAATCCGGGCATGTCGATCGTTGCATCGCAAAGCGGCGACTTCGCGCGCGACAAGGGCCGCCAGGTGATGGAAACGCTGCTGCAGGCGCATCCCGACGTGACGGCTGTCTACGCGCACAACGATGAAATGGCGCTCGGCGCGATCGCCGCGATCAAGGCGGCGGGCAAACAGCCGGGCAAGGACATCCAGATCGTGACGATCGACGGCACGAAGGGCGGCCTCGAAGCGATCGCCGCCGGTGAACTGGGCGCGAGCGTGCAGTCCAGCCCGTTCTTCGGCCCGCTCGCGTGCGATGTCGCGCAGAAGTTCGCGAAGGGCGAGAAGGTTCCGACGTGGGTGAAAGTGTCGGACCGCTTCTACGACAAGAGCAACGTGCAGGAAAGCATGCAGTACGGCTACTGAGCCCGTACTGAGCGGCTACTGGGCATGTGAAGGGCAGTTGATGCGACCGGCCGGCGCGCCGCGATCCATGCAATGCGGCGCGCAGCACGGAGTACGGTCGGCACGCAGGACCGCATCGGGGCGCTCGCGCGCCGCGCTGACGGGAAGGGTTCGAGGCGACGTGTCCGTTGTGCGCGCTTGTCCGGGCGGCGCATGCATGGACCGTCGCTTCGCTTTGTCGGGCGTACCATGAAGGTCGCCGCTCGCGCGACAGCAGGCCACCGTCCACGGCAACGACTGCACCCCGCGCAATCAGGCTCGAGCCGTTGCGGGCCATGGCAAGGAGACACACGTGACGCAACCCCACGCGCATTCCGGCACCGCCGCGCCGCCGTCGTCTTCCCGCGCGCCCCTGCTCGACATGCAGGGCATCGACATTTCGTTTGGCGGCGTGCCCGCGCTGCGTGGCGCGAATCTCAGCGTCGCGGCGGGCGAAGTCCACGCGCTGATCGGCCAGAACGGCGCTGGCAAATCGACGATGATCAAGATCCTCACGGGCGCCTACCGCCGCTCGGGCGGCAGCGTGCGCTTCGAAGGCCGTCCAATCGATTTCCGCACGCCGAAAGAAGCGCGCGAAGCAGGGATCAGCACGATCTATCAGGAGATCAACCTGGTGCCGTTCCGCTCGGTCGCCGAAAACATTTTTCTGGGCCGCGAGCCGCGCCGCTTCGGTCTGATCGACTGGCGCGACGTGCAGCGGCGGGCATCCGCGCTGCTCGAATCGTTTGGCTTGCAGATCGACGTGAAAAAGCCCGCGGGCAGCTATTCGACGGCGATCCAGCAGATGGTGGCGCTCGCGCGCGCCGTTTCGTCGGACGCGAAGATGGTCATCATGGACGAATCCACTTCGTCGCTGGATGAACGGGAAGTCGAACTGCTGTTCACCGTTGTGCGCAAGCTGCGCGACGACGGACGCGCCGTGATCTTCGTGTCGCATCGTCTGGATGAACTGTATGCGCTGTGCGATCGCGTGACGGTGATGCGCGACGGCCAGACGGTCGCGCAAAGCGCGATGAAAGACATCGACAAACGCCAGCTCGTCACGACGATGCTCGGCCGCACGCTCGCCGCCGTCGTGCAGGACGACAGCGCGGCGCGCGAAGCCAACCTCGCGCATCGCGGCGGCAAGGCGATCTCGGCGCGCAATCTGGCCGCGCATCCCAAGGTGAGCGACGTGTCGCTCGACGTGCACGCAGGCGAAGCCGTCGGCCTGGCGGGCCTGCTCGGCTCGGGCCGCACGGAAACGATGCGTCTGATGTTCGGCGCCGACGCTGCCGAGAAAGGCGAACTGTCGATCAACGGCGAGCGCGTCGCCTTGAAGTCGCCGCAAGACGCCATCGCGCGCGGCCTCGCTTATCTGACGGAAGACCGCAAGGCGGAAGGCATCGTGCCGGAGTTGTCGGTGCGCGACAACCTCACGCTCGTCTGCCTGCGCACGGTGTCGAAGCACGGCATCGTCGATGTGAAGAAGCAGCAGGCAATCGTCGAACGGTTCATCGCGTCGCTCGGCATCAAGCTGCGCTCGCCCGATCAACCGATCCGCGAACTGTCGGGCGGCAATCAGCAGAAGGTGCTGCTCGCGCGCTGGCTCGCCGCGCAGCCGTCGCTGCTTTTGCTCGACGAACCGACGCGCGGCATCGACGTCGGCGCGAAGGCGGATGTCGCGAAGATCGTGCGCGAACTGCGCGACGAAGGCATGGCGGTGCTGCTGTCCGCCTCCGAACTCGAAGAACTGACGGCCGTGGCCGACCGCGCCGTCGTGATCCGCGACGGCCGCACGGTGGCCGAACTGGACGGCGCGCAAATGAGCGAATCGGCAATCATGGATGCAATCGCATACGGCAGCGCGGGCACTTCGCAACTGGTGGAAGCGGCGCAGTCCGCACATAGCGGCGACCTAGCCGAGGGCGACCGTCATGGCACATGAGTCGCTGCGCAACGACGGCGCGCCGCTCGCAACGGCGGCCGCGTCGCCCGATGCGTCGACGGTGAAGAAGAAGCGCCGCATCGCGATCCAGCGCGAGATCGTCGTGCTGCTCGCGATGCTCGTGTTCAATCTGCTGTTCACGCAGCACTTCTGGTCGCTGCAAACCTTCAACGTCAACCTGACGCAAGTCGTGACGATCGTCATCGTCGGCATCGGCATGACGCTGGTGGTGGCGACGGGCGGCATCGATCTGTCGGTGGGCGCGTCGATGGCGATTGCGGGCGCGCTCGCGCCGATGCTGTTCCTGCACATCGCCGGCCCGCTCGGCATCGCGCTCGCGTTCGTGCTGCCCGTGCTGGCCGCCGCTGTGTGCGGCGTGTTCAACGGCTTTCTCGTCACGCGATTGGCCGTTCAGCCGATCGTCGCGACGCTCGTGCTGTTCATCGCCGGTCGCGGCATCGCGCAGGTCGTCACCGACGGCAGCCTGCAAGCGTTCAACAACCCCGCGTTCCAGTGGATCGCGCTCGGCAAGGTGGCGGGCGTGCCGTTCCAGGTGCTGTTGATGTTCGCGCTCGTCGCGTTGTTCGCGTGGATCGTGCGCAAGACGCTGTTCGGCCAGTATCTGCTCGTGACTGGCGGCAACGAGAAATCCGCGTATCTGAGCGGTGTGCCGACGGCGCGCGTGAAGATGATCGCGTACACGCTGTGCGCGGCGCTGTCGGGGCTCGCGGGGCTGATTTCGATTTCGGTGAATTCGTCGTCGGATGCGAACGTGGTCGGGCTCGGCATCGAACTCGACGCAATCGCGGCCGTCGCGGTAGGCGGCACGGCGTTGACGGGCGGCAAGGCGTATATCGGCGGCACGCTGATCGGCGCGCTGATCATCCAGCTGCTGCGCTACACGCTGCTCGCGCATGGCATTCCCGATGCCGCCGCGCTCGTCGTCAAGGCGGGCATCATCATCGCGGCGGTGTATGTGCAGCGGCGCTCGCGCTGAAGGACTCCGAGGACACGCTTCGATGAAAAAGAACCTGCCCATCCTGCTCGCGCTCGGCGCGCTGATCGTGCTCGGCCTCATGCGCTACGAGCACTTTGCGTCGGCGTACAACATCACGTCGTTCTGGCGCTACAACTCGATGTTCGCGCTGATTTCCGTCGGCATGGCGTTCGTGATCATCACGGGCGGCATCGATCTGTCCGTCGGCACGGTCGCGGCGCTCGCGAGCGTCGTGGCGGCGCTCGCGAGTCCGTACGGCGGCTGGCTCGCCGTGTTGGCGGGCGCGGGCGCGGGGCTGCTGGTCGGCGTGATCAACGGCATCATCATCACGCGGATGAAGATCCTGCCGTTCATCACGACGCTCGCGACGAGCCTCGGCGCGCACGGCCTCGCGCTGCTGCTCGGCAAGAACGACGCCGTGTCGATTTCGTCCGATACCAACTTTGCGAACTTCGGCCAGGGCGACCTGTTCGGCCTGCCGATTCCCGGCCTGATCGCGCTCGTCGCGGCCGTGGCGGGCTGGCTCGCGCTGCGCAGCACGCGCTTCGGGCGGCATTCGCTGGCGATCGGCGGCAGCGAGGAAGCGGCGCGGCTGATGGGACTGAACGTGAACCGCACGCTGGTCGCTGTGTATGCGGTGAGCGGCCTGCTGGCGGGGCTCGCGGGCGTGATTCTCGCCGCGCAATTCGGCGCCGGGCAGCCGAACGAAGGCGTCGGATGGGAGTTGTTCGCGATTTCGGCCGTCGTGCTGGGCGGCACGCTGCTGACGGGCGGCGAAGGCTCGATCGCGATGACGATCGCGGGCGTGCTGCTGCTCGGTCTCGTCTTCAATCTGCTGAACTTCGAGAACGGGCTCGGCTATATCAGTTTGTCGGCGTACTGGCAGTCGGTGATTCGCGGGGTGTTTTTGCTGCTCGTGATCGTGCTGCAGGCGCGCGTGCTGAAGCAGCGCGCGCACAAGCCCAGGACGCCCGATGCGGCGACGGGCGCGGGGCAGACGGCTGCGTAATGGCGATTTGCGCGAGATTTGCGCGAGATTCGCGCCGGCCGCGCGTTTGCCTTCAGGCCGGATCGCCGTCACTCAAGCGATGCGCACCGGGCGTTCCGCTACGCGCTGACGAGAGTAAGATCGCGATTCCGCCCTTTTCCCAATCCATGCGCTGAACGCGCTGATCGCGCTGCCCTGTCGCGCAACCCATCGTCGCCATGCATCCCTATCTGCCGATCCTGCTGCAAATCGCCCTCGTCTATCTCGTCGCGCTGGTCAGCCCCGGTCCCAACTTTTTCATGATCACGCAGTTGTCGCTCGCGGGGCGGCGCGGACTGGGCGCGGCGTCGGCGCTGGGCGTTGGCACGGGCTCGACGGTCTGGGTCTCGCTCGCGATGCTCGGCTTCGCGACCGTGCTGCAAAAGATCGACTGGCTCTACAACGGCATCCGGATTGCCGGCGCGATCTATCTGGTGTGGTTCGGCATCAAGCTCGTGCTGGCGAGCGCGAAGCGCGGCGAAACGGTTGCCGTCAGCATCGAGCCACCGCCCGCCGACGATCGCGGCGCGTACTTCCGCGCGTGGCGCGCCGGCATGCTCACGTGCCTGACGAATCCGAAAGCGTGTGCGTTCTGGACCAGTATTTTCGCCACGCTGTTTCCAGCGCATCCGCCGCTATGGTTCTACGGCGTCGCGCTCGCGATGATCGGGACGATGTCGATCAGCTGGTACGGCGGCGTCGCGCTGATGTTCGCGACCGAGCGCACGCAGCGCGGCTACCGGCGTCTGCGCCGGCCCATCGACGGTGTGTGCGGCGCCCTGCTGGTCGGTCTGGGCGCGAAGCTCGCAGCCGATAGCTGAGCGCCAGGACCGCCCCGAAGCGCCTCAAAAGCGCCCCCATATGGAGCGGTTTTCCAGCTTCGGCAGAAGGGTCAATGCTGCGGTGCATGAGCGGTTTCCGGTATTATCCCGAAATAGCGCGTACCCGCGCCTGTGTTCGCTGAGCGGCTGCCATCACCCGATGGCTGACGGGCGAAACCGGTCGAGCGGCTTCAACCTGGCGCCCGTCGCGGATGGGCGAGACCCGTAGGGCAAGACCCGCGCAGGTCGTCCGGACACAGACCCCGCGCCGCACCACCCCAGCAGTACACCTTGCCGCGTCGCGGCTGCCCGTTCCCGTGCAATCGGACGACAGCCGTGGCGGCGCTTGACTGACCACATTCACCGCCCATGCCGTCGCGGCAATGCCCGATGCGGTAACGCGGTAAAATAGCGGATTGCGCGTTTTCCGGGCCGCTGCAGCGCCGGATCACGCATCGCCTTTGCCGTTGCGGCCCCGCTTTTGTCTGTGGCCGACCTTGTTTTCGCACCATCGAAGAAGCCATGAGCAACCTGAATCCACAAACCGTCCTGAGCGTCCACCACTGGACCGATACGCTTTTCAGCTTCACCTGCACGCGCGATGCGTCGTTCCGCTTCGAAAATGGCCAGTTCACGATGGTCGGGCTCGAAGTCGACGGCAAGCCGCTGATCCGTGCGTACAGCATGGCGAGCGCCAACTACGAAGAGAACCTCGAATTCCTCAGCATCAAGGTGCAGGACGGCCCGCTGACGTCGCGCCTCCAGCATCTGAAGGTCGGCGATCAGGTTCTGATCGGCAAGAAGCCGACGGGCACGCTGATGGCCGATAACCTGCTGCCCGGCAAGACGCTGTGGCTGCTGTCCACAGGCACGGGTCTCGCGCCGTTCATGTCGATCATCAAAGACCCGGACGTCTACGACCGCTACGAGCGCGTGGTGCTCACGCACACCTGCCGTTTCGTCGACGAACTGGCGTACAAGGAATACATCACGGATCACCTGCCGGCGCACGAGCACATCGGCGAACTGATCCAGGAAAAGCTGGTTTACTACCCGACGGTGACACGCGAGCCGTTCGCGAACCGCGGCCGCATCACGGACCTGATCGAAACGAAGAAACTGTTCGACGATCTCGACCTGCCGCACTTCTCGCTGGAAAACGACCGTGTGATGCTCTGCGGCAGCCCGCACATGCTGCGCGACACGCGCGAACTCCTCGACAGCCTCGGCTTCCAGGAAGGCAGCAACAACAATCCTGGCCATTACGTCGTTGAAAAGGCGTTCGTCGGCTAATACTGCCGCGAACCGCGTCGGCGGGCGTTGACCACGCTTGCCGCGAACTGCAACACCGAAAACCGGAGCCTTCGCGCTCCGGTTTTTCTTTTGGCGCGCCGTCTGACGATTTCGCCGTTTGACGCCCCACGCAGCGCGCCCGCCGCCGCCGACATCCAGTCGGATACGCGGTTACAAATCCCATGACGATTCGTTAACTTTCGCTGTAGGCGTTTTTCCGACACGGGCGCCGCGTTTACCGCAACTATTGCGTGAAGTGCTGCGCTGCAAGCCTGAATAGACGGGCATTTTTTCTTTTTTTAAGATATGATCGCAGCGCAGCGGCATTTGACAGACTTTTAAGTTCCTGTCGTGTGTTTGTTACAGAATGTAAATTTCGTTACGCTGCGGCGTAGCGTTTTTCCGTCGTGAGGGTTCCTGCGGCGGACACATCTGGGAGTCAGCGTTCGCATGCGTTCTATCGTCTATGTGCTGCCGGTGCCGTGCTGCCGCATCGGCGCGTCCATCTCGTGAGCAGGGCCGTGGATACATCGATCGTGGTTCCGATGCACGCGGCCGTTGCGCTGTCGGGCGACGCTCACGCCCAGCGCGCGTCGGATGCGTTCGCCCGTCCCAAGTCCGCCGTGTCTCCCGCTCGCCGCAAACCGGCGACATCCGCCGCGGGCGCACCGTCCGCCGACGATGTCGCGCGTCTGCAGGCTCGCGTGCGGGAGCTTGCCGCCGAACTGACGCGGACCCACGAAGCCACCCGCCGCCACGTCGCGCAGGAGTTGCACGACAGCCTCGGCGCCGAGCTGACGGCCGCGCGCTTCGCGCTTGCCGGCGTCGAAACCTGGCTGCCCGCCGACGTCCCGCCGCAATGCGCTGCCGCGCTCGAAACCGCACAGCGTTCGCTTGACGCCGTGACGGAAGCCGCGCAACAGGCCGTCGCCGAACTGCATGCGCCGACGCTCGATAAAGGCATCGTCTGCGCGCTGTCCCACTGGATCAACAGCTTCGCCGCCCGCACCGGCTTGCGCATGAGCTTCGTCTGCGACGCGGACGTGCGTCTCACGCGCCTTTCCGCGGACGCGTCGCTGGCCGTCTTCCGCGTCGCCCAGGAAGCGCTGAACAACATCGCGAAACACGCGCGCGCGTCGGGCGCCGACATGCGCATCGAAACCACTGCCCAGCATCTGAGCATCGTCGTCAGCGACGACGGCATCGGCATTGCGCCGCACGCCGGCCAGGACGAACGCCAGTTCGGCCTCGCGGGCATGCGCGCGCGCTGCAACGCGTTCGACGGCGAGCTGCGCATCGGCGCGGCTGGCGGCGGCGCGCGCGGCACCACCGTGCACGCCCGCTTCGCATGGAAAGCCTTGACGGGCAACGCGCCGCGCCCGCGCGCGCGCCGCACCGCCATTCGTTTGTGAACACCGACTTTCCGTTATGAGCTTGCGCATTCTGATCGCCGAGGACCACGCCGTCGTCCGTCAGGGCGTGCGGCAACTGCTGATCGACCGCGGCGTCGCCGACGACGTCGACGAGGCGCAATCGGGCATGGAAGTGCTCGCGCAGGCGGCGAAGCACGTGTACGACACGATCCTGCTCGACATCTCGCTGCCGGACCTGAACGGCGTCGAGGTGCTCAAGCGCCTGAAGCGCAAGCTGCCGCGCGTGCCCGTGCTGATGTTTTCGATGTATCGCGAAGATCAGTACGCCGTGCGCGCGCTGAAAGCAGGCGCGGCCGGCTACCTGTCGAAAACCGTCGACGCGGCGCAGATGATCGCCGCGATCCAGCAGGTCGCGGCGGGCCGCAAGTACGTGAGCCCGGCGATGGCGGAAGCGCTCGCCGACTACGTGTCGTTCGACGGCGAGCAAATGCCGCACGAAAAGCTCTCCGACCGCGAGTACCAGACGCTGTGCATGCTCGCATCCGGCAAGCGGCTGACGGACATCGCGGCGGCGCTGTCGCTTTCCGTGAAGACGGTGAGCGTGTACCGCACGCGCCTGCTCGAAAAGATGAAGCTGCGCAACAACGCCGAACTCACCTTCTATGTGATGAGCAACCGCCTCGTCGATCTGAATCCGGCGATGACGGCTTGACGCAGCGCACGCGGCGCCCTGCTTTTGTGCACCACCAAGGGCTGAAGAGTCCACTTCCGCTAAAATTGCGGGTTTTCCCCGACATTGGGCGCGCCCACACGCGTGCTTCACAGGAGACCCCGCCAAATGTCCCTCTTTCGCAAGAAGAACGTCGAGCACATGATCGCCGGCGCGCAGGCTGCTGGCCTGAAGAAAGCCCTCGGGGCGCTCGATCTCACCTTTCTCGGCGTCGGCGCCATCATCGGCACGGGCATCTTCGTGCTGACGGGCACGGGCGCCGTACAGGCCGGGCCGGCGCTGATGCTGTCGTTCATCATCGCGGCCATTGCGTGCGGCTTCGCGGCGCTCGCGTACGCGGAGTTCGCATCGACCATTCCCGTCGCCGGTTCGATCTACACCTATTCGTACGCGACGCTCGGCGAACTGGCCGCGTGGGTGATCGGCTGGGATCTGATGCTCGAGTACGGGCTCGCGACGTCCGCCGTGTCGGTCGGCTGGTCGGGCTATCTGCAATCGCTGCTGTCGGGCTTCGGCGTCTCGCTGCCCGTCGCGCTGACGGCTGCGCCCGGCGCGCTGCCCGGCCACGAAACGCTGTTCAACCTGCCCGCGTTCCTCGTGATGATGGCGATCACGACGCTGCTGTCCGTCGGCGTGCGCGAATCGACGCGCGTGAACAACCTGATGGTCGCGATCAAGGTGACGGTCGTGCTGCTGGTGATCGTGGTCGGCGTGTTCCATGTGAAGCCCGAAAACTGGCATCCGTTCATGCCGAACGGTCTGCCGGGCGTGTTCGGCGCGGCGGCCGTCATGTTCTTCGCGTTCATCGGCTTCGACTCGGTGTCGTCGGCGGCCGAAGAGGTGAAGAATCCGAAGCGCGATCTGCCCATCGGCATCATTGCGTCGCTCGGCGTGTGCGCCGTGCTGTACGTCGCCGTCGCGGCCGTCGTGACGGGCATCGTGCCGTCGGCGCAGTTCGCGAACATATCGCATCCCGTGTCGTACGCGCTGCAGGTCGCGGGACAGAACTGGGTGGCCGGCTTCATCGATCTGGGCGCAGTGCTCGGCATGCTGACCGTGATTCTCGTGATGGCGTATGGCCAGACGCGCGTGATCTTCGCAATGTCGCGCGACGGCTTGCTGCCTGCCGCGCTGTCGAAGGTTCATCCGCGTTTCGCCACGCCGTTCGCGACGACGTGGATCGTCGGCATCGTGTTCGGTTTGATCGGCGCGCTGGTGCCGCTGAACGTGCTCGCGGAGCTGATCAACATCGGCACCTTGGCGGCGTTTTCGATGGTGTCGATTGCCGTGCTGGTCCTGCGCCGCACGCATCCCGATCTGCCGCGCGCGTTCCGCTGCCCGGGCGTGCCCGTCGTGCCCGTTCTGGCCGTCGCGTCGTGTCTGTTCCTGATGGTCAACCTAAGCGGCATCACGTGGATCGCGTTCCTGATCTGGCTCGTGATCGGCATGCTGGTGTATTTCGGCTACTCGCGCCGTCATTCGAAACTCGGTCACGGCCATCGCTGAACAGCACACGCGTAATTGGCCCATCATAGAGAGCGGCTCGCCACACACGGCGAGCCGTTTTGCTTTTCGGCGCGCTTTCATCGCGACGTTCATCGCGACATTCGTCGGAAAGAAAGCGTCGCGCGATTCGTGCAGCGCAGCATCTTCCCCGACGCAACGATCTGCATGCGGATGACAGTTTCCCAATAGCCGCCTCTCGCTTTTTGTGTTTTACTTTTCGACACAAAGATAAAAGCACCCAACCGAGCCGGTCCCTCGAAGCAGGCAGGCGGTAGGTAGTGAAGCGGGTCCGAACCGGTCTCGCCCCAATCCGGGGCTCAATCCAAGGGCGTCCCAAGGAGACAGTTCATGGCGATCAGCATCAGTCTGACGGTGAACGGTTCACCCGTTACCGCGAACGTCGAACCACATACCCTGCTTGTCCAGTTTCTACGCGAACAGTTGCGCCTGACGGGAACTCACGTCGGCTGCGACACCGCGCAATGCGGCGCGTGCACGGTGCATCTGAACGGCCGCGCGATCAAGTCCTGCAACATCCTCGCCGTGCAGGCCGAAGGCCAGCAGGTCACGACGATCGAAGGGCTGGCGAAGAACGGCGAACTGCATCCGATGCAGGCGGCTTTCCGCGAATGCCACGGCCTGCAATGCGGCTTCTGCACGCCCGGCATGGTGATGAGCGCCACGGCCCTTGCCGACGCCAATCCCAACCTCACGGAAGAGCACGTGCGCGAACAGCTCGACGGCAACCTGTGCCGCTGCACGGGCTATCACAACATCGTCAAGGCAGTGATGCAGGGCGCGGACGGCATGAAGTCCGGCGCCTCGTCGAAAGCCACCACGACTGTCTGAGGAGCCCGCCATGAATGCACCCGATTCTCACCGCATGGTGGGCATGCCCGTTCGTCGCAAGGAAGACTATCGCTTCCTCACGGGCAACGGCCAATACACCGACGATATCGTCCTGCCCGGCCAGACTTACGCCGTGTTCCTGCGCTCGCCGCACGCGCACGCGCGCATCAAAAGCATCGACACGCAAGCGGCGAAACAGTCGCCCGGCGTCGTCGCGATTTTCACGGGCGCCGATCTCGCCGCTGAAAGCGTGGGCGGCCTGCCGTGCGGCTGGCTGATCCATAGCGTGGACGGCAAGCCGATGCACGAGCCGCCGCATCCCGTGATTGCGCATACGAAAGTGCGGCATGTGGGCGATCAGGTCGCGCTCGTGATCGCGGATTCGGTGAAGGCCGCGAAAGACGCCGCCGAACTGATCGAAGTCGATTACGAAGAGCTGCCCGCTGTCGTCGATACCGCGCATGCCGCCGATCCCGGCCAGGCCGCCGTGCACGACGAAGTGCCCGACAACACCTGCTACACGTGGGGCCACGGCGACAAGGCGGCCACTGACGCCGCGTTCGCGAAAGCGCACCACGTGACGACGCTCGACATCGTCAACAACCGCCTCGTGCCGAACGCGATCGAGCCGCGCGCCGTCAACGCCAGCTTTTCGCCGCAGGACGACAGCTACACCGTCTACGTCGCGAATCAGAACCCGCACGTCGAACGGCTGCTGATGGCGGCGTTCGTGCTGTCGCTGCCGGAATCGAAAGTACGCGTGGTCGCGCCGGATGTCGGCGGCGGCTTCGGCTCGAAGATTTTCCTGTATGCGGAAGATGTTGCGCTAACGTGGGCGTCGAAGAAAATCCGCCGTCCGGTGAAGTGGACGGCCGAGCGTTCCGAAGCGTTCCTGTCCGACGCGCACGGCCGGGATCACGTGACGAAAGCCGAACTGGCGATGGACGCCGACGGCAAGTTCCTCGCGATGCGCGTGCACACGATCGCGAACATGGGCGCGTATCTGTCGACCTTCGCCTCCAGCGTGCCGACCATCCTCTATGCGACGCTGCTCGCGGGCCAGTACGCAACGCCAGCGATCTACGCCGAAGTGAAAGCGGTGTTCACGAACACCGTGCCCGTCGATGCATATCGCGGCGCGGGCCGTCCGGAAGCGACGTACGTGGTCGAGCGGCTTGTCGAAACGGCCGCGCGCGAGATGAACATGGACCCCGCCGCGATCCGCCGGCTCAACTTCATTCGCTCGTTCCCGTATGCGACGCCCGTCGGCCTCACTTACGACACAGGCGACTACGAAGCCTGTCTGTCGCGCGCGCTCGAACTCGCGGACGTCAAAGGTTTCGATGCGCGCCGCCAGCAGTCGGAGCAAAACGGCAAGCGCCGTGGCCTCGGCTACTCGTGCTACATCGAAGCGTGCGGCCTCGCGCCGTCGAACATCGCGGGCGCGCTCGGCGCGCGCGCGGGCCTGTTCGAAGCGGGCGAAGTGCGCGTGCATCCGACGGGCTCCGTCACCGTCTTCACCGGCTCGCACAGTCACGGCCAAGGGCATGAGACGACCTTCGCGCAAGTGGTCTCCGACCGCCTGGGCGTACCGATCGACAACATCGAGATCGTGCACGGCGACACGGGCCGCATTCCGTTCGGCATGGGCACGTACGGCTCGCGCTCGATTGCCGTCGGCGGCTCGGCGATCATGAAGGCGCTCGACAAGATCGAATCGAAAGCGAAGAAGATCGCGGCGCACCTGCTCGAAGCGTCGGCGGAAGATATCGAGTTCAAGGACGGCACGTTCCGCGTCGCAGGCACGGACCGCACCAAGACCTTCGCCGATGTTTCGCTGGCCGCGTACGTGCCGCACAACTATCCGCTCGACAAGCTCGAACCCGGCCTCGACGAAAGCGCGTTCTACGATCCGACCAACTTCACGTATCCGGCGGGCGCGTACATCTGCGAAGTCGAAGTGGACGTGGATACAGGCGAGACGCGCATCGAGCGCTTCACCGCCGTCGACGATTTCGGCAACGTGATCAACCCGATGATCGTCGAAGGACAGGTGCATGGCGGGCTCGGCCAGGGCATCGGCCAGGCGATGCTGGAGCGCTGCGTGTACGACAACGAAAGCGGCCAGCTGCTGTCCGGCTCGTACATGGATTACGCGATGCCGCACGCGTCCGATCTGCCGTCGTTCACCGTCGAAACCGCGAAGGGCACGCCGTGCACGCACAATCCGCTCGGCGTGAAAGGCTGCGGCGAAGCGGGCGCAATCGGTTCACCGCCCGCCGTGATCAACGCGATTCTCGATGCGCTCGCGCCGCTTGGCGTGAAGGATCTGCAGATGCCCGCCACGCCGCATCGCGTGTGGTCCGCGATTCACGCTGCACAACACTCACGTCCCTGAGCGGAGGCCGACATGTACTCATTCGACTATCAACGTGCAGCCGATCCGAAAAGCGCCGTCTCCGCCCTGACGGCCGACAGCGAAGCGAAATACTTGGCGGGCGGCCAAAGCCTGCTGCCGACGATGCGTCTGCGTCTCGCGCAGCCGTCGCAGCTGATCGACGTGACGCGCATTCCGCAGCTCAAGGAAATTCGCGTCGAGCCGACCAAGGTGACGGTCGGCGCGGCCGTCTGTCACGCCGACGTCGGGAATCACGCGGACGTGCAGCGCGTGTTGCCCGCGCTCGCGTTTCTCGCGGCGCATATCGGTGACCGGCAGGTGCGCGCGCTCGGGACGATCGGCGGCTCGATCGCGAACAATGATCCCGCCGCAGATTATCCCGCTGCCGTGCTCGGGCTCGACGGCACGGTCGTCACGGACCGGCGGCGCATTTCGGCGGCGGACTTTTTCGTCGGCATGTACGAGACGGCATTGCAACCCGACGAGCTGATCGTGGCCGTCGAGTTTCCCGTGCCCGAAAAGGCCGCGTACGAGAAGTTCAGGAACCCGGCTTCGCACTTCGCGTTGACGGGCGTGTTCGTGGCGAAGACGGCGAACGGCGTGCGCGTGGCGATCACGGGCGCGGCGCCGTCGGTGTTTCGCGCGACGGAGCTGGAAAACGCGCTGTCGGCGAACTTCACCGAAGCAGCCGCGCGCGGCGTGACCGTCGCACCCGACGACCTCAACACCGACATGCACGCGAGCGCGGAGTATCGTGCTCATCTGATTCCCGTGCTGACGGCGCGTGCGGTGCGGGCCGCGAACGGCTAGCGCAGGAGGCGAGCCGCGAGGCGCCCGAAGCTCGTCATGCCGCTTCGGGGCCGCCTCGCCTCGCTTCGTTTCAAGGAGAACCATGCAGCCCGCTTCGATCGACGAAACCCTTGCGCAGCTCTCGCGCCAAGGCTACTTCGCGAGCCGTGAACTGGCCACGGCGCTGTTTCTCGCACTGCGCATGGAGCGGCCGCTGTTCGTCGAAGGCGAGCCGGGCGTCGGCAAGACGGAACTGGCGAAGGCCGCGGCGGGCATGCTCGGCACGTCGATGCTGCGGCTCCAATGCTACGAAGGACTCGATACGGCGAGCGCGCTGTACGAGTGGGACTATCCGCGTCAGATCATGGCGCTGCGTCTTGCCGAAGCGTCCGGCGAAAAGCCCGACAGCAGCACGCTGTATCGCAGCGAATTTCTGCTCAAGCGCCCGTTGCTGCAGGCACTGATGCCCGATGCGAACCATCCGGGCGCGCGCCGCGTGTTGCTGATCGACGAAATCGATCGCGCGGACGAGCCGTTCGAAGCGTTTCTGCTCGAACTGCTGTCGGACTTCCAGGTGTCGATTCCCGAATACGGCACGGTGCGCGCCGAGCATCCGCCGCTTGTCGTGATGACGTCGAACCGCACGCGCGAAGTGCACGACGCGTTGAAGCGCCGCTGTCTGTATCAGTGGATCGGCTATCCGGAGCGCGAGCGCGAACTGGCGATCGTCGCGGCGCGCGCGCCCGAAACGGGCGAAGCGCTGCAACGGCGTGCCGTCGATTTCGTGCATCGGCTGCGCGGCATGGATCTGTTCAAGGCGCCTGGCATCGCGGAGACGATCGACTGGTGCCGCGCGCTCGCCGCGTTGACGGTCACAGAACTCGATCCGCAATCGGTGCAGGACACGCTCGGTGTGCTGCTGAAGTATCAGGACGATCTCGCCCGCTTCGACGCCGAGCAGATTCGCGAGTGTCTGGCGGCGGCGGAGTAGCGTCAATGAACCTCACATGCGAACCCGGCCCGGCGACGCTCGCGCGCAACGTCGTGCATTTCGTGCGGCTGCTGCGCGGTGCCGGTTTGCCGATGTCGCCCGCGCAGGCCGTCGATGCCCTCGAAGCGTTGCGCTGGATCGATCTCGACCGGCGCGACGATGTGCGCGCGGCGCTCGCGGCGTTGCTGGTGCGCGCGCCCGACGAGCGCGATCTGTTCAACGCGGCCTTCGATCTGTTCTGGCGTGATCCCGACTGGGAAGGCAAGCTGCGCGCGCTGCTGCTGCCGAAAGTGACGAGCGGCATGCCGCCGCCGAAGCGCAACAACCGGCTCGCCGATGCGCTCGCCGTGCACCATGCGAACCAGCGCGAGCAGAGCGCGCCACCCGCCGACAAGGACCGCCAGGAGTTGCACGCGCGCGTCACGTTCAGTGCCGAAGAGCGCCTGCGGCATCGCGATTTCGACACGCTGACGGCAGACGAATGGCGCACGCTGCGTCATCTGATTCGCGCGCAGCGTTTGCCGCTCGCGATGGAGCGCACGCGTCGCCTGAAGGCGGCGTCGCGCGGCACGCATGCCGATCTGCGCGCAAGCGCGCGCCACGCGGTGCGCGCGGGCGGCGACTGGACCGTGTGGAAATATCGCGCCGTGGTCGAGCGCAAGCCGCCCCTCGTGCTGCTGCTCGATATCTCCGGCTCGATGAGCAACTATTCGCGCGCCGTGCTGTACTTCTGCCACGCGCTGCTGCAATCGCGCGAACGTCTGCAGGTGTTTCTGTTCGGCACGCGGCTGTCGAACGCCACGCGCGCGCTCAAAGAGCGTGATCCCGACGTCGCGATTGCGGCGCTGGCCGATCAGGTGGTCGACTGGTCGGGCGGCACGCGCATCGGCGCGGCGCTGGCTGAATTCAACCGCCGCTGGGCACGCAGGGTGCTGACAGGAAGGGCAACCGTGCTGCTCGTCACCGATGGCCTCGATCACGAAGCCATCGATGTGCTCGATACCGAAATGGCCCGCCTGCGCCGCTTCGCGCATCGCGTCGTGTGGCTCAATCCGCTTCTGCGGTACAGCGAATTCTCCCCGAAGGCGCGCGGCGTGCAAGCGATCCTGCCGCATGTCGATGCGCACAAGCCCGTCCACAATCTCGATAGCCTGGCTGCGTTTGGCCGCGCGATCTCGCGCAATTGACGCGCGCGCCCCGCGACGCCGCGCGCGCCGCAATCACTGAAGGAGCAAGCTCATGGAGCTGACCGAAACCTACACGCTGCCGATCCCGCAGCAGCAGGCATGGGAAGCGCTGAACGACACGGAGGTGTTGCGCGCGTCGATTCCCGGCTGCGACAGCATCGAGCCCGACGGCGAGCACGCTTATGCCGTCGCGCTGAGCGCGGCCGTCGGTCCGGTGAAGGCGCGTTTCAAGGGCCGCATGGAAATCACGGAGATCGACGCGCCAAACACCTACACGATCGTATTCGAGGGACAGGGCGGCGCCGCCGGGTTCGGCAAAGGGCAAACGCACGTCAAGCTGGAACCCGACGGCGATCAGGCGACCAAACTCACCTATACGGCCACGGCGCAAGTGGGCGGCAAGCTCGCGCAGATCGGCTCGCGGCTCGTCGATGGCGCGGCTCGCAAGCTCGCGGGCGAGTTTTTCCGGCGCTTCGGCGAGCAGGTCACGGGCGGCGCTGGCACAGTGCGGGCAGAATCGGCCGATTCCGGCGACACTGCGGCTCAGGCCGGCGCAACGGAAGGCGCAACTGAAGGCGCGGGCGACGGCGGCAGCGAAGAACCGAAGAGGAAGAAATCATGGACAGCGTGGATCTCGAAGTCCTGAAGAGCAGCGCGCGCTGGCTCGAACAGGGGCATCGCGCGCTACTCGTGACGGTGGTGAAGACGTGGGGCTCGTCGCCGCGTCCCGAAGGCGCGATGCTGGCGGTGCGCGACGACGGCACGGTCGTCGGCTCGGTGTCGGGCGGCTGTATCGAGGACGATCTGATCGACCGCGTGCGTCAACGCGGCATCGAGCAGACGAAACCCGAAGCGGTGAAATACGGCATCACGGCTGAAGAGGCGCATCGCTTCGGGCTGCCGTGCGGCGGGACCATCCAGCTCGTGCTGGAACCGTTGACGAAGGCGAGCGGTATCGCCGAACTGTGCGAAGCCGTTGAAGGCGGACAACTCGTCGCGCGCACGCTCGACATGCAAACGGGCGCCGCGCATCTGGGCCCGGCGCAGGCGACGGACGGCGTCGACTTCGACGACAGGCGTCTGCTGACGATACACGGCCCACGCTACCGGATGCTCGTGATCGGCGCGGGGCAGTTGTCGCGCTATCTGTGCAATATCGCGGTGGGACTCGATTATCAGGTCACCGTCTGCGATCCGCGCGAAGAGTACACGGACGAGTGGGATGTGCCGGGCACGAAAATCGTGCGCACGATGCCCGACGACACCGTGCTCGATATGAAGCTCGATGAACGCTGCGCGGTGATTGCGCTCACGCATGATCCGAAACTCGACGATCTCGCGTTGATGGAAGCGCTGAAGACGCCTGCGTTCTATGTCGGCGCGCTGGGCTCGCGGCGCAACAACGCAGCGCGCCGCGAACGGCTCAAGGAGTTCGATCTCACCGAAACCGAACTGGCGAGGCTGCATGGACCGGTGGGGATCTATATCGGCAGCAGGACGCCGCCGGAGATTGCCGTGTCGATACTCGCCGAAGTGACAGCGGCCAAAAATGGCGTGTCGCTACCGACATTGCTGCAAGTCGAAGGTGCCAAGGCCGCGCGTGAGATAGCCGCGAACAGCGGGACGGCTTGCAATATTCCGGAGTAGTTTTTCGGTTTCGGTTTTCCGTTTCGTATTTCGTTTTTGTTTCTCCTGCGGCCGCGAGCATGTTCGCTCACGGCCGTCCCGTCTCGCCGCGCCCTGGCCATTCGGCTGACTGCCGCGCGGCGCCGCTCATCCCTAGCATCGAATGTTTTCGGACGGCAGACCCAGCTGTTGCTGCGCCGTGTCGTCGTTCGCAGTCACCGGTATTCCCTTGACGGAATATTCCTTGGAGGCTATATTTTCGATGACGTGGGATGTTGAGTACACCGATGCATTTCAGGCATGGTGGGAAGGTTTGCGGCAAGGGGAAAGGGAGTCGGTCGATACAACAATCTGCATGCTCGTGAAACGAGGGCCAGCTCTACCCTCTCCGTATTCGAGCAAAGTGGTGCGCTCCCGGTTTGGCAACCTGCGAGAGCTACGAACCCAGCATCGTGGCAGGCCTTATCGGGTGCTGTATGCGTTCGATCCGCGCCGCGTCGCAGTCCTACTGCTGGGAGGGGACAAAACCGGTCATGACCGCTGGTATGAACAGAATGTGCCGCGAGCAGAAATTTTGTATCGGCTGCATCTCGTGCAGCTCACGAGGGGAAACTGAAAATGGCAAGGAAATATGAAGAACTGCGGGCACAGATACCACCCGAGTCGCGGGCTCGATCCGAAGCATTGGCAGAAAAACTGCTCGCCGAAATGCCTTTGCACGATCTGCGTCACGCCCGCGGCCTGTCACAGGAAGCGCTCGCCAGGCGTCTGAACGTGAAGCAGCCCAGCATCGCGAAACTCGAGCAACGCACCGACATGTACATTTCGACGCTGCGCGATCACATCCGCGCGCTAGGCGGCGAACTGGAGATCATCGCGCGCTTTCCCGAGGGCGACGTGAAAATCACCAACTTCGCGCAGCTGAACGAGCCCGTCGGCGAGCCCGCGCAGGATGAATAGCGGCCGCCGCTCTCGCCCGGCCGCTCACATCATCCCGCAAACCATCGCGGCCGCGATCGACGCGCCCACCAGCACGACGCCCACCGTCCGGCGCCTGTTCAGCTCCGTCCACAGCAGCACGCCCGTCAGCGACAGCAGGATCAGACTGCCCGCAATCGTGTCGATGAGCAGCACCCAGCCGACGCTCAGTCCCACGCCTTTATGCAGGTTGTTCATCGTGGCGAGCAACGAATTCTGGGTGCGCTTCACTGACACATAACCATTGCCCACCCAATACTCCGCCTGCACGCCCTGTCCCGGCCCGGCAATCGCGACCTGCCAGAACTCCGGCTGCACGGCGCTGCGGTCGCCCCACGCCACGGGATGCGCAGGCTCGCGGCGCACCCTGCCCGGCTTGCCGTCGATGTGCAATTCGTCCTTCAGCCAGCGCGCCATGTCGCCGGGCGACTGGAAGCCCTGTTGCGGCAGCGGAAGCTGCAACTGCTCGACCTGCGGCTCGCCCGTCGACACTCTCAGCGGCCCCGCGCGGTGATTCAGCAGGAATCCCGTCGCGCCGAACAGCATTCCGAGCACCGCGCCCCATAGCCCGACCCAGCCGTGCACCTTGCGCAACCACTTAATGAACGTCGCGCGCCGCGAACGCTGGCGCCGCGCAGCCAGCTCTCCCGCATCCAGACGAGGGATGCCCGCAGGCAGGGCTGCACGGTCGGCGGGCTTCAGATCGAACTTTTCGGGCGCGTTCATCGTGCTCCTGCAAAAGCGGGTCAACGGGTCAATGGGTCGTGTGTCGCCGACGCGTGGCGACACGGTTCAATGGAAGCGGACGATGCCCGAACCGCCTACGCATGCCGTCACATGGACAGCGGCGGCGGATTTCCGGGCCGAAGCAGAGGTCATCGAAGAGCTGGCTGGCGGCCGCTGAGCAAGTTCCTTGCGTGGAACCGGAGTCGGACGGCAAGGCGCCCAGTGCGAATCTACCGTGGCGAAGTTGACGAAAAGCTGGCGATGCCCCTCAGATGCGAATGACTATCATTACACAGAACGACGTTTTTCTCAATCCCGCGGTGGGCGCTGTTCGGACGCATTGGCGCCCAAGATGCGCGCTCGCTCGATCTGCTCGTACGACGAGAGCGCGAATGTCATCACCGTGACGCGCGACGCCTACACGCGCTTCACCAGCGAAGTTGGCACACCGGAAGCGTTTGCGTAGACGCATGCGGGCATCAAAACGATAGGCTGCGACGTGCGCGCATGTTCACGGGCTCGACGGTCCACGTTCAGCGCACCGTTTGATCCAGCGCGCGATTCGTCCCGCAGAGATGCGTCGCGTGGTCGTCAAACGGGCCAGAGCGGCCCTTCCTGCATCGCGCCGATCTGCTCGCGCAGTTCGAGAATGCGGTCTTCCCAATAGCGCTGCGTGTTGAACCACGGAAACGCGACGGGAAACGCAGGGTCATCCCAGCGGCGCGCAAGCCACGCCGAGTAGTGAATCAGCCTCAATGTCCGCAACGCCTCGGTCAGATGCAGCTCGCGCTGATCGAACTCGCAGAAATCTTCGTAGCCGGCGAGCAGATCCGTCAGCGCGCGCGTCGCCTCTTGACGCTCGCCCGGCAAGAGCAGCCAGAGATCCTGAATGGCAGGGCCCATGCGGCTGTCGTCGAAATCGACGAAATGCGGGCCGCCGTCCGTCCACAGCACGTTGCTTGGATGGCAGTCGCCGTGCATGCGGATGTTGCGCACGTCGCCCGCGCGTTCGAGTGCCTGCTCGACGCCTTGCAGCGCCAGATTGACGGCGGCTTCCCACGCGGCGCGCACGTCGGCGGGCACGAAGCCGTGCGCGAGCAGATAGTCGCGCGGCTCATAACCGAAGCTCTGGATATCGAGCGTCGGACGCGCCGCATAGTTTTGCGTCTGACCGACAGCATGAATGCGTCCGATGAAACGCCCCAGCCATTCGAGCGTATCCGCGCGATCGAGATCCGGCGCGCGTCCGCCGCGCCGCTCGAAGATCGAAAAGCGGAAGCCGCCGAACGTATGCAGCGTGCGGCCATCGAATGTGCGCGCAGGAACGGCAGGAATCTCGCGCGCCGCCAATTCGGCGACGAACGCGTGTTCTTCGAGAATCGCCGCATCGCTCCAGCGCTCGGGCCGATAAAACTTCGCGACGACGGGCGGGCCGTCTTCGACGCCCACCTGATACACGCGATTCTCGTAGCTGTTGAGAGGGAGCATGCGCCCGTCCGTGCGCACGCCGACGCTGTCGAGCACGCTATCGAGCGCGTCGAGCACGACTTCCGGCGTGAGCCGGGCGAAGGGAACGGCGTGGCCGTCCTGCGAAATGGGAGTGTCTTCGTTCATGCCCGCATTGTGCGCCGTGGCGGGCACAAAAACGAGCGGAAACACTCACCGGCATGAAACGGCAACTGGCCGGCGGCGCACGCTCCGCGCAACGGAGCACCGACTGCACAGCGGCCGCGAGCAGACAGCCGCCCGCGATCAATGCACCTGCGCGCCAGCGGGACGAACGAACTCGCCCGTGTCGATCAGATCTTCGAGGAAAAAGGGTTCCGTGTTCAGAATCTTCGACGTACCGGGCTCGCCGGCATACCACGCCACCATCGCCATGTCGCCGAGAATACGCATCACGATTCCGCGCGCGCCCTGCGGCACAGCGATATGCACGGATCGAACAATAGAACCGACTTGCATGATGTTTCCCCGTTCTCCCAATTGCCGGCTTGTTTGGGACTGCGCCGGTCAATGTGCTGATAAAAACGCCGCACCGGACAAATGGTTGCGCGCGCACCTGAAGCGAAAATCAAGGGCCCGGATCGATTCGCACCCGACTGCCGATGCGAATGCTCCAAGCTCATTGTTGCCCGTTTGGGCAGTTTGGCAAAGCAAAAAGTAAGGCCTCGCCACTTACGAAATCCTGACTGTAACGCCTCGTAACAGGGTGATCATAAACCGGAGCGCACGCCCGTCTCAAAAATGCCGATGTAAGCTACGATACGCGCTATATTCCTGTCGCGCACGCCCGGCCGGGCCGCCGTCCGCACAGCGCTCGCTCAATTCGCTGCCGCCAGAAGCAGCACGCTCCGCCCTCACCGGACCGCTCTTCATGTGGATCGTTCGTCTCGCGCTGCGGCGCCCCTATACGTTCGTCGTCCTCGCGCTGCTGCTGCTGATCATCGGTCCGATGACGATCCTGCGCACGCCTACGGACATTTTCCCGAACATCGACATTCCCGTGCTGTCGGTGATCTGGACCTACACCGGCCTGCCCGCCGACGAGATGGAAAAGCGCATCGTGCTGAACTACGAGCGCGGGCTGTCCGTCGCGGTGAACGATATCGAGCACGTCGAATCGACTTCGCTGAACGGCATTGCCGTCGTGAAGATCTTTTTTCAGCCGCACGCGAACATCAACGAAGCGCTCGCACAAGTCACGGCACTGTCGCAGACGCAGTTGCGCTCGCTGCCGCCCGGCATCACGCCGCCGAACATATTGCGCTACAACGCATCCACCGTGCCTATCCTGCGCCTCGCGTTGTCGTCGAACACGCTTACCGAACAGGAACTGTACGACTACGGTAACAACTTCCTGAAGACGCAACTCGCAACCGTGCCCGGCGCATCGGCGCCGTTGCCGTACGGCGGTAAGCAGCGGCAAATCATGGTCGATATCGATTCGCGCAAGCTGCAGGAGCGCAATCTGTCGCCGATGGACGTGGTCAACTCGATCACCGCACAAAACCTGATCGTGCCGACGGGCACCGCGAAAATCGGCTCGACTGAATATTCTGTGCAGATGAATTCGAGCCCGGATTCCCTCGCAGGACTGAACAATATCCCCATCAAATCGGGGCCGAACGGCACCGTCTATATTCGCGACGTCGCGCATGTGCGCGATGGCTATCAGCCGCAGACCAACATCGTGCGCGTGGATGGCCAGCGCGCGTCGCTGCTGACGATCAACAAGAGCGGCAACACGTCGACGCTCGAAATCGTCGACCGCATCAAGACGATGATGCCGACGCTGCGCAATCTCGTGCCCGAGTCGCTGAAGATCGATCCCGTCGCGGATCAGTCGCTGTTCGTGCGCGCTTCCGTGCAAGGCGTGCTGCGCGAAGCGCTGATCGCCGCGTGCCTGACGGGTCTGATGATCCTGCTGTTCCTCGGCAACTGGCGCGCGACGCTGATCATCGCTGTGTCGATTCCACTGTCGATGATCACGTCGATCATCGCGCTGTCCGCGCTCGGCGAAACGATCAACATCATGACGCTAGGCGGGCTCGCGCTCGCCGTCGGCATTCTCGTCGACGACGCGACGGTGGCGATCGAGAACATCAGTCATCAGCTGGAGCAAGGCAAGAACCTCGAACAGGCGATTCTCGACGGCGCGCATCAGATCGCGATTCCAACGCTGGTCTCCACGCTGTCGATCTGTATCGTGTTCGTGCCGATGTTCCTGCTCACAGGCGTCGCGCACTACCTGTTCATCCCGCTTGCCGAAGCCGTCGTGTTTGCGATGCTCGCGTCGTACTTCTTCTCGCGCACGCTCGTGCCGACGCTCGCGAAGTACCTGCTGCGCCATCACCATCGCGCCGCCGACCTGCATCATTCGGGCACGACGCGCA
This sequence comes from Burkholderia sp. E7m39, assembly GCA_001319865.1. Taxonomy (GTDB): domain Bacteria; phylum Pseudomonadota; class Gammaproteobacteria; order Burkholderiales; family Burkholderiaceae; genus Paraburkholderia; species Paraburkholderia bengalensis. The sequence continues at coordinate 124,532 of BBSL01000034.1, forward strand.
ATCCGTTCATGCGCGCGCATCTCGCGTTCGAACGCGGCTTCGAGAACGTGCGCGCGCGTTATCACGCGTTTCTGGTGGCGCGCGTCGCGCGGCCCGGCATCTTCGTGACGGGCTTTCTGGTGTGTTGTCTCGCTTCGCTGCTCTTGATGCCGTTTCTCGGCCGCGACTTTTTCCCCGCCGTCGATGCGGGCACGATCGCGCTGCACCTGCGCGCGAAAACGGGCATGCGCGTGGAAGAAACGGCCGTGATCACGGATCGCGTGGACGCCCGCATCCGCGAGTTGATTCCGCGCGATGAGCTGCATTCGATCATCGACAACATCGGCCTGCCCGTGTCGGGCATCAACCTGTCGTACAGCAATACAGGCACGATCGGCACATCGGACTCCGATATTCTCATCAGCCTGAACGAGGATCATCGCCCCACCGCAGAATACGTGCGCAAGCTGCGCCGCACGCTCTCCGACGAATTTCCCGGCGTGCAGTTCGCATTCCTGCCCGCCGACATCGTGAGCCAGACGCTGAACTTCGGCATGCCGTCGCCGATCGACGTGCAGATCGTCGGGCGCGACGTGCAGGGCAACCGCGCATTTGCCGCGCTGCTGCTCGACAAGCTGCGAGCGATTCCCGGCCTCGCCGACGCGCGCATCCAGCAGCCGTCCGACCTGCCGCGCATCTATGTGGACGTCGACCGCACGCGCGCGCAACAGGCGGGCTTTTCGCAGCGCGATGTGGCGAGCAATCTGCTGATCACGCTATCCGGCAGCCAGCAGACTACGCCGACGTTCTGGCTCAATCCGCGCAATGGCGTCAGCTACAACGTCATCACGGAAGCGCCGCAATACACGATCGATTCGCTGCAGTCGCTCGCGAACATTCCGCTGAACGCGAACGGCCACACGAACATTCTCGGCGCGCTGTCGACGATGCACCGCATGGCGGGCAATGCCGTGCTCACGCACTACAACGCGCAAACCACGATCGACATCTACGGTACCGCCGACGGCCGCGATCTCGGCGCCGTCTCCGACGACATTCAAAAGATCATCGCCGACACCAAAGGGCAGTTGCCGAAGGGCTCGTCGATCGAGCTGCGCGGCCAGGTGCAGACGATGAACGACTCGTTCTCCGGCCTGTTCGCGGGGCTCGTGTTCGCAATCGTGCTGGTGTATCTGCTGATTGTCGTGAACTTCCAGTCGTGGCTCGATCCCTTCATCATCATCACGGCTTTGCCGGGCGCGCTGGCGGGCATTGTCTGGATGCTGTTCCTCACGCACACGACACTGTCGATTCCGGCGCTCACGGGCGCGATCATGTGTATCGGCATTGCGACGGCGAACTCCATTCTCGTCGTCAGCTTTGCGCGCGAGCAGTTGCTCGAACACGGCGACGCGACGCGCGCGGCCATCGAAGCGGGCTTCACGCGTTTTCGCCCGGTGCTGATGACGGCTCTCGCGATGGTGATCGGCATGGTGCCGATGGCGATCGGACTCGGCGAAGGCGGCGAGCAGAATGCGCCGCTCGGGCGCGCGGTGATCGGCGGTCTGGCTGTGGGCACGATTGCGACGCTGGTGTTCGTGCCCGTGGTGTTTTCGATGATCTATCGACGGCTGTCGGAACGGCGCGCGCGTGCCGCCGCCCATGTCGTCCACAAACCGCAATGACGCGGCCGACGTTCATAACAACGATGCGCAAGCACAGTATCTGATCTGGAGTGCAGATGGAAGGCAATCGTCCTGATGAGTCCGCGCCACACGGGGTTGGCCCGCGCAACTCATCGAAACGCTCGCGGCTGATCGCGATAGGCGCGGCTGTCGTCGTGCTCGCGCTCGCCGCGCAGGGCATCTGGTCGCGTCACGATGCGCACGCCGCGCTCGAACGCGAAGCGCAGCACGCCGCGCAACTGAGCGTCGAAGTGGTGAAGCCGCAGAAGTCGACAGCCGCACTCGATCTCGTGCTGCCCGGCAATGTGCAGGCGTTTCTCGACACGCCGATCTACGCGCGCACCAACGGCTATCTGAAGAAGTGGTACGCCGACATCGGCGCGCGCGTGAAGTCGGGCCAATTGCTCGCCGAAATCGACACGCCGGAAGTCGACGATCAGTTGCGCGCCGCGCGCGCCGACCTCGCCAACGCCGAAGCCAACTACGCGCTCGCGAAAAGCACTGCAGATCGCTGGACGGAAATGCTGCGCAGTAACTCGGTGTCGAAGCAGGAAACCGACGAGAAAGTCGGCGACATGCTCGCAAAGAAAGGCACGCTCGACGCCGCGCGCTTCAACGTAGCCCGGCTCGAAAAGACGCAGTCGTTCCAGAAGGTTTATGCGCCTTTCGACGGCATCGTCACCGCGCGCAATGTCGATGTCGGCGCGCTGATCGACGCGGGCAGTTCGGGCGGACCGGCGAAGGAACTGTTCCATGTCGCGCAGGCGGACCGGTTGCGCGTGTATGTGAACGTGCCGCAAGCCTACGCGCAGGACGTGAAGGCGCAGCAGAGCGCGTATCTGACGCTGACGGAGACGCCGTCGAAGCACTATCCAGGCACCGTCGCGCGCACTTCGGGCGCCGTCGATCTGCAGCAACGCACGATGCTCGTCGAAGTGGACGTGGACAACGGCAACGGCGATTTGCTGCCGGGCGCGTATGCACAGGTCCACTTCGCGCTGAAAGCGCAGGCCGCGCCCTTCACGCTGCCCGGCAACGCGTTCCTGTTTCGTCCCGACGGCGTGAAAGTCGCGACCGTCGATGCGCAGCAGCGCGTGAAGCTCGTCACCGTCGCGCTCGGCACCGATTACGGCACGCGCGTCGCGGTCGCGTCGGGGCTGAATGGCGACGAGCAGGTGATCCTGAATCCGCAGGACTCGATCGTCGACGGCGCGGCCGTGCGCATCGTGCATCCGAAGGCGGGCGCGGCTTCCGGCGCGGCTTCCGCTTCGGCTCCCGCTGCTGCTTCGGGCTCCGCTGCGGGCGAACAGACCGCGAAGGCGCCCGAATGACCACGCGCCGCCAGCGTCTACGTTCCACCGTGCTCGCGCTCGCCGGCGTGAGCGTGCTCACCGCGTGCACGGTGGGTCCCGACTATCAGCGGCCCACGACGGCCGCCGCCGCGACCTACAAGGAACTCGAAGGCACCGGCTGGAAAACGGCCGAACCCGCCGACGCGAAAATCCGCAGCGCCTGGTGGGAAACCTACGATGATCCCGCACTGAACGCGCTCGAACAGCAGGTCGCGAGCGCCAACCAGAACGTGGCGGCTGCGCAGGCCCGCTTTCGCGCAGCGCGCGCGCAGGTCGCGCAGTTCCGCTCGGAGTTCTTTCCTCTTGTGACCGCCAACGGCGGCTACTCGCGGGCACGGTCGTCGGAGAATGTGAAGTTCAAATCGACGGCAGGCAGGACGCTCGACGACTGGATCGTCGGCGCCGATGCGACATGGGAACCCGACCTGTGGGGCCGTGTGTCGCGCAGCGTCGAAGGTGCGAAGGCGGGCGCGCAGGCGAGCGCCGCCGACGCGCAAAGCGTGCTGCTGTCGATGCAGGCCGAAGTCGCGACCGATTATTTCGAGCTGCGCGGCATCGACCGCGAGCGGCAACTGCTCGACGACACGATCGCCGCGTACAAGGAAGCCGTCGACCTGACGCAGAACCGCTACAAGGGCGGCATCGCGACGGATGCCGACGTCGCGCAGGCGCAGACGCAATTGCGCACGACACAGGCGCAGGCGATCGATCTCGGCGTGCAGCGCGCGCAACTCGAACACGCCATCGCGATCCTGACGGGCGTGCCGCCTTCGACGTTCTCGATGCCCGTTGCGCCGCTCGTCGCGGTGCCCGTGATCGCGCCCGTCGGTGTGCCGTCGACGCTGCTCGAACGGCGCCCCGACATCGCTTCCGCCGAACGCCACATGGTCGATCTGAACGCGCAGATCGGCGTGGTGACGGCGGCGTATTTTCCGAACCTGATTCTCTCCGTGACGGGCGGGCTCGAAGCGACCAACTTCAGTCAGTGGCTGCTTGCGCCGAGCCGCTTCTGGTCGCTCGGACCGTCGCTCGCCGGCACGCTGCTCGACTTCGGCGGCCGTGCTTCGCGCAAAGCCGAGGCGCAGGCGAACTACGACGAAGGCGTCGCGCAGTATCGGCAGACGGTGCTGACGGCGTTCGGCCAGGTCGAGGACAACATCGCCGCGCTGCGCGTGCTCGAACAGGAAGCGCAGGCGCAGGACGACGCGGTGTCGGCCGCGCAGCGCTCGCTCGCGATCATGACGAACCGCTACAAGAACGGCGCGATCACCTATCTCGACGTGGTCGTCGCGCAAACGACGGCGCTCACCAACGAGCGCGAAGCCGTGTCGATCGCGCGCCGGCGGATGGCCGCGAGCGTCGCGCTCGTCAAGGCGCTGGGCGGCGGCTGGGATAGCTCCGCGCTGCCAACCGACGAGCAGCTCACGCATCCCGACGCGGTCGACCAGCCGGCCAGCATGCCCGCCGCGACGCACGGTTAGGCGCGCGCCTTCGAAGCGCGAAACGCGGCGCTGGCTGCCAGAGTCGATGTCACGGCATGATGTGCTTCCGCTTATAGCAGCGCTCGCTCACGTTTCGACGCGCAAAACGCATATTCAGAAAGGTCGGCGTAAGCGGACCGCGCGCGGCGCAACCCATTCGCCGGCGCTGTCGTAAATCGCGCCGAGCCTTGCGGCGCTTCGCTCTGCCGGATCGGCGACAGATGCATTCGCGCTTTATCCCACTATATGCGCCGACATCGTCGCCTATACTCGATTCAGGCGCGCCGCATGCAGTCGAACGATTTCGACGTCGCGCGCCCGACGAACACACATACAGGAGACAGGCATGCACTACTTCACGATCGGCGATTTCATTCTGGTCATTCCGATGGCGTTGGCGGGGGCGCTCTTTCTTGGCGCACTGCCGTGCAAGACCGAGTTCAAGCACAACACGCTGAGAGTGTTGGGCGCGCTGCTAGGGGTGGTGTTCGCGGTCGTGCTGGTCGAGGGGTTGCCGGCGCTGGTGTAGGGGCGTCGTTGCCCGCAACGCACGAAAGGCGGCACGCCGACACCCGCCGGGTCTCGACGTGCAGATGAAAAAGCCGCCTCATGAGGCGGCTTCTGCATGCCGGCTTGTGCGTGTTGTGCCTGCTTGCCGGGCCCGTCGGCCCAGTTCGCACACACCACAGATCAGATGTGCTGATCCGTCGAAGGCTTCTCCCACAGGTTCACGCCGCCCTCCGTCGCATAGCGATCGATCTCCGCCAGCTCCTCCGCCGAAAACGACAGGTTCTTCAGCGCCGCGACGTTCTCGCGCACCTGCTCGGCCTTGCTCGCGCCGATCAGCGCCGACGTCACGCGCGGATCGCGCAGTGTCCAGGCGAGCGCCATCTGCGCAAGGCTCTGGCCGCGACGCTGCGCGATGTCGTTGAGCTTGCGCACGCGCTCGATGTTCTGCTCGCTCAGATGCTCCTGCTTCAGCGAGCCGCCGCCCGCCTTGTTCACGCGTGCATCCTGCGGCACGCCGTTCAGGTATTTGCCCGTCAGCAGACCCTGCGCGAGCGGCGTAAACGCGATCGCGCCCGAGCCCGTCTCTTCGAGCGCGCCGAGCAGTTCCTTTTCGATCCAGCGGTTCAGCATGTTGTACGCGGGCTGATGGATCAGGAGCGGCACCTTGTATTCGGCCAGCAGCTTGGCCATTTCGCGCGTCTTCTGCGCCGAATACGATGAAATGCCGATGTACAGCGCCTTACCCTGCTGCACGGCGCTCGCCAGCGCGCCCGCCGTTTCTTCGAGCGGCGTATCGACGTCGAAACGATGCGAATAGAAGATGTCGACGTAATCGAGACCCATGCGCTGCAGGCTCTGGTCGAGGCTCGCGAGCACATACTTGCGCGAGCCGCCGCCCTGGCCGTACGGGCCGGGCCACATGTCCCAGCCGGCCTTCGACGAGATCAGCAGTTCGTCGCGATACGGCCGGAAATCATCCTTGAAGATGCGGCCGAAGTTCGTTTCCGCGCTGCCGTACGGCGGCCCGTAGTTGTTCGCGAGGTCGAAGTGCGTGATGCCGAGATCGAACGACGTACGCAGGATTTCGCGTTGCGTGGAGATCGGCGTGGTGTCGCCGAAGTTGTGCCACAGGCCAAGCGACAGCGCCGGCAGTTTGAGACCAGACCTGCCGCAAACGCGGTACTGCATATCCGAATAGCGTGCTGAAGCTGCTTCGTAAGCCATTGATGGAGTCCTTGTCGAGAACTGGGTGGAGTCGGCGATGCGGGCTGCGCATCGCGTTGAAGGGTGTCTCTGTCTACGTTGCTTTCTGCGTTGTATTCAAACGCCGCCAGCGTGCCGCGACGCAACGGGCGTCGATACCGATGAGTTTTGATACCGGTATCATGCGCGGGTTCCATGATGCCCTCGTGCCCGGCCGTCAGCGCCCGTTCAATCCGCGTTTAACCCGCGTTTAACCCGCGTTTAACCCGCTATGTTAGCCAATCGACGTGTTCGCTGCATGCGCACGGACGCGAACATGGACTCGGCGGCAGCGATCACCTAGACTTTCGGCCACCGTCATCCATCGATAAGGATTGGTTCATGACCAAAGCGATTTCGCTGGCATTGATCGTCGGCGGCGTGGTGCTGCTTTACTTCGGCGGACAGTCGTTTCATTCGTTCAGCAACGACGTGTCACGCGTGTTCACGGGCGCACCGACCAACAAGACGATCTTTCTGATCGCAGGCGGCATTGTCGCGACGCTCGCCGGACTGATCGGGCTTGCGTCGTCGAAGCGCTGACCGTAATGCGCTAGCCGCCGCGCGCGAAGCGAGCAGCGCTCAGAACGCCACTTCGGGCTTCGACGCCGAGCGCGAGCCTGGCAGCGGCACGTTGCTCGCGCCGTGATACGTGAACACGAGCGAGAACTTCACCTGGTCGGTCAGATTCTTGCCCGCCGAATGCAGCATGTTGCAGTGGAAGAAGACCACGTCGCCCGCCTTGAGAGCGGGCGAGACCGCTTTCTGGATCAACGCCTGGTTCTCCGGCAGATCGGAGCGGAAAAACTTCGCTTCGTCGAAACGGTCGGACGTGAACGCCGCCGTGTGCGAGCCGGGCACGAACCACAGCGCGCCGTTATCGACGGTTTCGTCGCCGAGCGCGAGCCACACGGACACCAGATCGTCCCGTTCGAACGACCAGTAACGCACGTCGCGATGCCAGCCCGTCAGGCTGCCGTACGCGGGATGCTTGGTCATCATGCAGTTGTGGTGGGCGCGCGAAAGACGCGGCTCTTCGCCGAAGTACAGCTCCATCCAGCCGCGAAGTTCGGGCGCCGTCGCCCATTCGGCGAAGCGCGGATGACGCGCGTAGGCGTCCAGCAGGCGACGCACGGTATGGCCGCCGGGCGCATGTTTCGATTCCGGCGCGCCGGGGTAGCGCAAGTCCGCTTCGAACTCGACGGGCGGCGCGGCTTCGTGTAACTGCTGACGCGCGATCCGTTTCATCTCTTCGCAGCGCTCGGGCGCGATGAGCCCCGGCACGATGACGAAGCCCTGCTCGCGCAGCACCTGAATCTGCTCTTTCTTCGAATGGACTGACATGGACGTTCCGTTCAACCTGCGTTCGTTCGACAACCGATCCTCATTGTAAAACGGGCACGATCGTGCCGTCCCAGACGATCAAGCGATCGGATGATCCGTTCGCCATTCCGGCGGGCAAACTTGCACGCCGGCTGGGCAGGCGTGCACGCTCGTCGAGCGCAAAGGGCGCGATCGCGCGAGCGTGCGCCCCGGAAAAACCCCTATCCCTCTGGACTTTCGACGGTCACGAATCGCGTGTAGCCTGTCGCACATGTCGATTGCAGCACACGCTATTCCGCTATCGGCACGGCCATCCGCAGCCGCTGCTGATTCATTCCATCATTCCTCAGGCTATTGCGTCCCACTCGCTGGCATGGATGGTGCTGCTTTTGCGGCACTTTTCGTCGCTTGCCACGCGACTCACGTTGCCTGATTTGAAGCCATGCATAGTCCATTGAGCACTCGACTCTCACGCGCGTTCAACGCCGCGCGTCCCGCACGCCGCCATGTGGCGCGTGCGCTGCGTCACCATTCCGCCCGCACGCGGGCACTCGCCGAGCAACTGCGCGACGCGAAGCCTGTCGATAGCGTGCGCGTCTGGTTCCACACGTTCTTCAGCGCGTTGCGCATGCAAGGCGCGTCGCGGCGCTTCTCGCTGCGTACGATGCTGCGCAATACGGCGAGCGTGCGCATGCTCGGCGCGTCGCCGCGCGCCGCGAAACCCGCCAGCGCGACGCACAGCACGAGCCGCCGTCCGCGCCGCGTGTCGGCGACGAGCGAGGGCTGGTTCGCGTTTGCCCGTTGAGGCTTCGGGCGCTCCTGTCGCTCGTTTCGCTCGCTGCACCACTTGGCGCGTACGTGCGCTCGCACGCAGGCGGTGCGCGTCGGTTGGCGCCTGACGGCAAGGGCTTCGCGCGACGCGCGCACGAGACAAAACGAAAACGCCCTGCATGCGCTTGACAGCTCATGCAGGGCGTTTCTGTTTCTGTTCCCAGCTTCGCGAATGCCACCGCGCGACGATCAGCCGCGCGGCTTCTTCAACGCATCAAATCAGGCGAGAGCGGCAACGGGCTCGGTGCCGGCGGCTTCCGCCAGTGTCAGCGCCTTGTCCGTGGCTTCCCACGAGAATTCCGGCTCTTCGCGGCCGAAGTGACCATACGCAGCCGTCTTTTCGTAGACGGGACGCAGCAGGTCGAGCATCTGGATGATGCCCTTCGGACGCAGATCGAAGTGCTCCTGAACCAGACGCGTGATCGTCGCATCCGACACGCGGCCCGTGCCGAACGTGTTGACCATCACGGAAGTGGGCTGCGCGACGCCGATTGCGTACGACACCTGGATCAGCGCGCGCGATGCGAGGCCCGCTGCGACGATGTTCTTCGCAACGTAACGGCCAGCGTACGCCGCCGAGCGGTCGACCTTCGACGGGTCCTTGCCCGAGAACGCGCCGCCGCCGTGCGGAGCCGCGCCGCCGTACGTGTCGACGATGATCTTGCGGCCCGTCAGACCGCAGTCGCCTTGCGGGCCGCCGATCACGAACCGGCCAGTCGGGTTCACGAGGAACTTGATGTCGCCCTTGATCAGCTCAGCCGGAAGCGTCGGCTTGATGATCTCTTCGATCACGGCTTCGCGCAGTTGCGGGAGGTCGATGTCCGGCGCGTGCTGCGTGGACAGCACGACGGTGTCGATCGAATGCGGCTTGCCGTCGACATAGCGAACGGTGACCTGCGACTTCGCGTCCGGGCGCAGCCAGGGCAGACGGCCGTCGCGGCGCAGGTTCGCCTGACGCTCGACGAGTCGGTGCGACAGGTGAATGGGCAGCGGCATCAGTTCGGGCGTTTCGTCGCATGCGTAGCCGAACATCAGGCCCTGGTCGCCCGCGCCTTGATCGAGATTGTTGTCGTGCGCGCGATCGACGCCTTGCGCGATATCCGGCGATTGCTTGTCGTACGCCACGAGCACCGCGCAGCCGCGGTAGTCAATGCCGTAGTCGGTGTTGTCGTAACCGATGCGCTTGATGGTTTCGCGCGCAACCTGGATGTAGTCGACGTTGGCCGTCGTGGTGATTTCACCTGCGAGCACGACGAGACCCGTGTTGCACAGGGTTTCGGCGGCAACACGCGAGTATTTGTCCTGCGCGAGGATCGCGTCGAGGATGGCGTCCGAGATCTGGTCGGCGACCTTGTCCGGATGGCCTTCGGAGACGGATTCTGAGGTGAAGAGGTAATCATTAGCCACGTTGCAGGCTCCTTTTTAATGGTTACGGTTGGGTTTCACGTAGCCTGCTTCGAGCCTGAAGCGGCGACGCTTTAGCGGATTTCCTTACCGCCGGACGTCTATCGGAAAGATAAACGTCCGCCGGCTTCGCCCCGCAAGTTGTCTATTAACTCGGCGAAGCCCTTATTATAGCGACTTCTTTCATTTGTCACAGAGTGCGTGCACGTGCGGTATATCGACACTTTCGGTCAGTTTCTAAACCTCGCGGACCAACATCGACTGATGGAGGCCGCCGCATGCTGAGCCGTCTGGGCGTCAACTTCGCCATCGGTCTGCTCAAGCTGTTCGCGTTGCTGCCGTATGGTTTCGTCGCGCGGCTGGGCGACGGCCTCGGCTGGCTGCTCTATCAGATTCCGAGCCGACGCCGCCGCATCGTCCACACCAATCTGAAGCTGTGCTTTCCCGAGTGGAGCGACGAGCGTCGCGAGGACGTCGCGCAAAAGCATTTCCGGCACGCGATCCGCAGCTATCTGGAGCGCAGCGTGCAATGGTTCGGCTCGGCGAAGAAGCTTGAGAAGCTGGTCCAGCTCGACAGCGAAATCGATCTCACCGATCCCGATCTGCCGCCTACGCTGTTTCTCGGTTTTCACTTCGTCGGCATCGAGGCCGGTTCGATATTTCTCAATTACTCGCTGCATCGGCCGTGCGGCTCGCTGTATCAGCCGATGTCGAACCAGCAGCTCGAAGCCGTGGCGAAAGCGCAGCGCGGCCGTTTCGACGCCGAAATGGCGAGCCGCGCCGACAGCGCGCGCATCGTGCTGCGCTGGCTGCGCGAGCGCAAGCCGGTGATGCTCGGCGCCGACATGGACTACGGCATGCGCAATTCCACCTTCGTGCCGTTTTTCGGCGTGCCGACCTGCACGCTGACGGCTGTCGGGCGGCTCGCGAAGGTCGGGCGCGCGCAGGTGGTGCCGTTCATCGGCGAAGTGCTGCCGAACTACAAGGGTTATCGGCTGAAGGTGTTCAAGCCGTGGGACAACTACCCGACGGGCGACGACGACGCCGACGCGCGCCGCATGAACGCGTTTCTCGAAGAGCAGATTCCGCGGATTCCTGAGCAGTATTACTGGGTGCACAAGCGCTTCAAGACGCGTCCGCAGGGCGATCCGAGCTTTTACTGACGCGCGTCCATGCTCCGTGGGCGAGAGCGGCCGTCCGTCACTTACAATAGCGGGATGAAACTGAAATTCACCAAGATGCACGGCGCGGGCAACGATTTCGTCGTGCTCGACGGCTACACGCAACCGCTCCACCTGACGCAGGCGCAGGTGCGCGCGCTCGCGAACCGGCATTTCGGCGTGGGCGCGGACCAGTTGCTGCTGGTCGAGAAACCGACCGTCGACGGCGTTGATTTCAGATACCGCATCTTCAATTGCGACGGCGGCGAGGTCGAGCATTGCGGCAACGGCGCGCGCTGCTTCGTCAAGTTCGTGCGCGACACGGGCCTCACCGCCAAACGCAGCGTGCGCGTGCAGGTGCAAAACGGCCTGATCACGCTGACCATGCAGGACAACGGCGAAGTCGTCGTCGATATGGGTGCGCCCGTGTTCGAACCGGCCAGGGTGCCGTTCGACGCAAACGGCCTCGACACGCGCCACGAAGGCAACGACACGCTCTACGCGCTCGACGTCAACGGCGCGACGCGCTGGGTGTCGGTCGTGTCGATGGGCAATCCGCACGCGGTGCAACTGGTCGATGACGTCGAGGCGTTCCCGGTGCTCGTCGACGGTCCCGTGATCGAGAACCATACGCGCTTTCCGCAGCGCGTGAATGCGGGTTTCATGCAGATCGTCAGCCGCAATGAGGTGAAGCTGCGCGTCTACGAGCGCGGCGCGGGCGAGACGCTCGCGTGCGGCACGGGCGCGTGCGCGGCCGTCGCCGCGGGCATCCGGCGCGGACTGCTGGATGCGCCCGTGAAGGTGCACACGCACGGCGGCGCATTGACCATCGCGTGGGACGGCAAGCCCGGGTCGCCGCTGATGATGTCGGGACCGGCAGCCACCGTGTTCGAAGGCGAGATTGAAATCGCCGATTGAGCCGATCAGGCCGATCAAGCCGACCGAACCGACAGAACATAACGACGCCGCGCGAAACCCGAACCGCGCGGCGCAGCAGCAAGACAGCAACGAAGCGCGCAACCTTTTAGCCGAAACCATGAACGATCGCGAAGTCGCCGACTACCTGCTAGCCAACCCCGAATTCTTCGCCGAACACGCGGAACTGCTCGCCACCGTGCGGCTCGCCAATCCGCACGGCAAGGCGGCCGTGTCGCTGCAGGAACGCCAGATGGACATGCTGCGCGAGAAGAACAAGCATCTCGAGCGGCGTCTCGCCGAATTGCTGCGCTACGGCCATGAAAACGACAGCATCGCGTCGAAGTTCGGCCGCTGGACGACGCGCGTCATGGCCGAGCGTGATCCCGGCGCGCTGCCGCGCACGATCTCGACGGGCCTGCGCGACGTGTTCGACGTGCCGCAGGCGGCGCTGCGTGTGTGGGACGTGTCCGAACCCTATTCGCAGGCGGACTTCACGCGTCAGGTCGGCGAAGAAGTGCGCATCTTCGCGAACAGCCTCGCCACGCCGTATTGCGGCGCGAACACCGGCTTCGAGGCAGCACAATGGCTGACGCCCGCGGTATCGGCCGTGGCCGGCGGCGACGCCGACAAGGAGGGCGCATCCGCCGCCATCGAATCGATCGCGCTGATCGCGCTGCGCGACCCCGAAGCGGCCAATGAAGGCGCCGCGTTCGGCCTGCTGGTCATGGGTTCGCCCGATTCGCGCCGCTTTCACGACGGCATGGCCACCGATTTCCTCACGCAGATCGGTGCGCTCGCCAGCGCGGCGCTGAGCCGCCTGCTGCCGCGCTGAAGGCGTGAGCGCGTGAGCTCCGCCGACTCCATCGCCAGCTACCTGTCGAGCCTCGAGCACGAGCGGCGGCTGTCGGCGCATACACTGCGCGCCTACACGCACGAACTCGACGAGCTGAAGAAGCTCGCCAACGGCCGTCCGCTCGAAAGCCTCACGGCGACCGATATCCGCGGCGCCGTCGCGCGTGCGCATGCGGGCGGATTGTCGGCGCGCTCGATCGGGCACCGGCTGTCGGCGTGGCGCGCGTTTTATCGCTGGCTCGCGGGGCGCATCGAACTGCCCGCGAATCCTGTCGCCACCGTGCGCGCGCCCAAGCGCGCGAAAATGCTTCCCAAGGCGCTCTCCGTCGACGACGCCCACAAGCTGATGGAATCGCCTGCCACCGCCACGGCGGAAGGCTTGCGCGATCACGCGATGCTCGAACTGTTCTATTCGTCGGGCTTGCGGCTGTCGGAGCTGGTCGGACTCGACGTGCGTTTCGCCGATGTCGACGGCTATCGCTCGGTTGGCTGGCTGAAGCTCGACGAAGCCGAAGTCGAGGTGCTCGGCAAGGGCAGCCGCCGGCGCTCGGTGCCCGTCGGCAGCAAGGCGCTCGACGCGCTGCGCGCCTGGCTCGCCGTGCGCGTCGAACTGGTGAAGCACGATCCGCATCCGCTGTTCTTGTCCGCGCGCGGCAACCGCATGTCGCCGAACGTGGTGCGCGAGCGAGTGAAGCGCGCGGCACTCACGGCGGGCATTCCCGCCAACGTGCATCCGCACGTGCTGCGCCACTCGTTCGCGACGCACGTGCTGCAATCGAGCGGCGATCTGCGCGCCGTGCAGGAACTGCTCGGTCACGCGAGCATTGCCGCGACGCAGGTCTATACGGGGCTCGATTTCCAGCACCTCGCGCGCATCTACGATCAGGCGCATCCGCGCGCAAAAAAACGCGACTGACGCCGTCTGCGCGCCAGTCATCTCTGCTTTGCCGCGCTTCGCGGCATATTGTTCTGCTGAAGCCCTCACGAAGTCATGAATACCGTTACGCTCAAACCGTCGAAAGAAAAATCGCTGCTGCGCCGCCATCCGTGGGTCTACGCGAATGCGATCGATCGCGTGGACGGCAAGCCCGCCGCCGGCGCGACCGTGCTGGTGCGCGCGCACGACGGCCGTTTTCTCGCGCGCGCCGCGTACAGCCCGCATTCGCAGATTCGCGCGCGCGTGTGGAGCTTCGATGAAAACGAACCCGTCGATCACGCGTTCTTCAAGCGCCGCGTACAGCGCGCGCTTGCGCATCGCCAGGCGATGGTGCACAACACGGGCGCCACGCGCCTGATCTTCGGCGAGGCCGATGGCTTGCCGGGCCTGATCGTCGATTACTACGTCCAGGATGACGCATCGAAGCGCGGCCAGATCGTTTGCCAGTTCATGGCGGCGGGCGTCGAAGCGTGGAAGGACGCGATCGTGCAGGCGCTGATGGGCGCGACGGACTGCCCGAACGTCTATGAGCGCTCGGACGTGTCGATCCGCGAAAAGGAAGGGCTCGAGCAGACGGTCGGCGTGCTCGCCGGCGACGCGCCGCCCGAGACGCTGATCGCGAGCGAAAACGGCGTGCGCTATCACGTCGACGTGCGCAACGGCCACAAGACGGGCTTCTACGTCGATCAGCGCGACAACCGCGCGCTGGTGCACGAACTATCGAAAGACCGCGACGTGCTGAACTGCTTTTGCTACACGGGCGGTTTTTCGCTGGCGGCGCTCAAGGGCGGCGCAAAGCGCGTGGTGTCGATCGATTCGTCCGGCGAGGCGCTTGCGCTCGCCCAGCAAAACGTCGCTGCCAACGGCTTCGACGCCGGACGCGCGACCTGGCTCGACGCCGACGCGTTCAAGACGCTGCGCAAGCTCTACGACGACGGCGAGCGCTTCGACCTGATCGTGCTCGATCCGCCGAAGTTCGCGCCGTCGCGCGAGCACGTGGACCGCGCGGCGCGCGCCTACAAGGACATCAACCTGACGGGGCTGAAGCTGCTGCGTCCGGGCGGCCTGCTGTTCACGTATTCGTGCTCGGGCGCGATCGATGCTGAGCTGTTTCAGAAGATCGTCGCCGGTGCGGCCGCCGATGCGCGCGTCGACGCGCGCATTCTCAAGCGTCTGGGCGCGGGCGTCGATCATCCGCTGCTGACGGCGTTCCCGGAAGGCGAATACCTGAAAGGCCTATTGTTGCAAACCGCCTGATCGCCCATAGTTACGCGTTATTTCCCTTTGCTTGAACGGGGCTTTGGCCGTGCAGCAGCGGCGCCCCGGCACTTATGCTTCAATATTCCGCTGACATTGCTGCGGTCCGGAACCAGCGCTCAGGCGCGGTTCCAACCCCAGATTGACGAACACAAGGCGACTTCCCATGGCGAACACAATGATCCCCGTCACCATCCTGACCGGCTTTCTCGGCAGCGGCAAAACCACGCTGCTCAAGCGCATCCTGAACGAGAAGCACGGCATGAAGATCGCCGTGATCGAAAACGAGTTCGGCGAAGAAAATATCGACAACGACATCCTCGTGCAGGACACAGGCGAGCAGATCATCCAGATGAGCAACGGCTGCATCTGCTGCACGATTCGCGGCGACCTCGCGCGCGTGCTCGGCGATCTGGCCGCGCAAAAGCAGGAAGGCAAACTCGATTTCGACCGCGTCGTGATCGAAACCACCGGCCTCGCGAATCCCGGCCCCGTCGCGCAGACGTTCTTCATGGATAACCAGATCGCCGACGAATTCCTGCTCGACGCGATCATCACGCTGGTCGACGCGAAGCACGGCAATCATCAACTCGACGAACACGAAGTCGTGCAGCGCCAGGTCGGTTTCGCGGACCGCCTGTTCATCACTAAGTCGGATCTCGTGGACGAAGCCGTGCTCGGCGACCTGCGTCACCGTCTGCTGCACATGAACCCGAAGGCGCAGATTCGCGTCGTCAATTTCGGAGAAGCGGACATCAAGGAAATTTTCGATCTGCGCGGCTTCAACCTGAACGCGAAGCTTGAAATCGACCCCGACTTCCTCGCCGAAGACGATCACGATCACGCGCATCACGATCACGACCACGATCATGACCACGCGAACTGCGATCACGATCATGGCCAATGCGATCACGAAGGCCACGATCACGGCCATCATCATCACCATCACGCGCATCACGACGACAAGATCAAGTCGTTCGTTTTCCGCAGCGACCGCCCGTTCGACCCGAACAAGCTCGAAGACTTCCTCGGCGGCATTCTGCAGATTTATGGCGAGCGCCTGCTGCGTTATAAGGGCGTGCTGTATATGAAGGGCGTCGATCGCAAGGTCGTATTCCAGGGCGTCCATCAGATGATGGGCAGCGATCTCGCGGCCAAATGGCTGCCCATCGAGAAAAAGACCAACAAAATGGTCTTCATCGGCATTGAACTGCCGCAGGATCTGATCACTGACGGCCTCGAAGCCTGTCTCGTCTGATCGCGTCCGATACCGTTTGATCGGGGCGGACACTCGGTGTCCGCCCTCGCCGCTTCGCGCCCTGCGCCGTTTGTTCGTTACCAAACGTAGAAAAGCCCCCGAACGCGCAAGCCCGGCAATTAAATGGCCGGCTTACGGTCAAAACACGTGAAAACCCTGTTGCGAGAATACGTGCACGACCATCGCTTTTTACTGAGCAGCGCGTTATATTTTCACGATAAGTGGAGTTTGCCGCAGGGATTTCCCCCGCTTGCGGTTTCGTATTGTGATTCAGTTACAATACGGCCCCACTGGAGAAAGAGAACGATTTGCCCGGTGGAAAACGCGTGATCGCGTCGCAGCCGTGCCGGGCCGAAAACGGCGCCGGAAAATCTCATCCGGGGACATCGCCGATATGCCGGCCTGCCACTCGCCGGCTCATAACGCGCTGCCGGGAAGCATTGCCTCAGGAGCATTGGAAGAATCGGTTTCCAGAGGAGTTCGGCCCCGCATCGGCGCTTCGGCGTCACGACAGCCCACCGTCCGTGTTCGCCGGCGCTCATTTGAGCGTCATCGAGGCGCCTTTTGCGGGCAACACGAAAGTGCGGGCAATGATTTGCCTCACATTGAAGAAGCAAGCCAGATGACGACGAAACGACTCTTGACCGAAGCCGAAATCCTGAAGATGAGCGACAAGGATTACATGAATGAGGATCAGCTCGCTTTCTTCAAGAACCGGCTCGAACAGCTGCAGGCGGACATCCTCCGCAATGCCGGCCAGACGACCGAAAATCTCCGCGAAACCGTGATCGTGCCGGACCCGGCCGACCGCGCGACGATCGAGGAAGAGCATGCGCTCGAACTGCGCACGCGCGACCGCGAACGCAAGCTGCTGAAGAAGGTGCAGCAATCGATCGCGCGCATCGAATCGGGCGACTACGGCTGGTGCGAGGAAACGGGCGAGCCGATCGGCATTCCGCGTCTGCTCGCGCGCCCCACCGCGACCCTGTCGCTCGAAGCACAGGAACGCCGCGAACTGCGCCAGAAGCTGTTCGGCGACTGATCGGGCGCAAGGCGCGGTTTTCGGGGTCCGCGCCCCCAGGACACGCTTCGTCAGAGGCGCACGGAGGCCCGTGCGCCTCTTTTTCTTTTCCGCCGGCGAATCGATCAGTCCATTTGCCAGGTGTGATGCGCCGGCCGGTAAATGCGTATTGCATAATTGCGTCCCGCAGACCCAGCATGCGCACCTTTTACCGCCAGGCCCTTCCCACGTCGGCCGTCCTTGCCTGCGCTTTCTCGTGCGGCTTTTCCCTCGGCCGTTCGACTTCGGCTCTTGATATGGCGACGCCCGCCCTAAAATAGCTTCGACATGCGTTGCACGCGCGCGCGGCACCTCGCATCGCGCGTCGTCCGCTCTCGGATTCCGCGGTGGCGCATTGGCGTCCCCGCGTCCTCCCTGTCGGCGGGAGCGAGCACTTCAGCGCTGGCTTCTGCCCGATGCAATTAATTGCGGTTTTTGCAAAAGGAACGCATATGGAGCAATTTCACGGCACGACGATCGTTTCCGTACGCCGCGGCGGCAAGGTCGCGCTCGGCGGCGACGGCCAGGTCACGCTGGGCAACATCGTCATGAAAGGCGGCGCGAAGAAGGTCCGGCGCATCTACAACGGCAAGGTGCTCGTCGGTTTCGCGGGCGGCACGGCCGACGCCTTCTCGCTGCTCGACCGCTTCGAAGCGAAGCTCGAAAAACATCAGGGCAATCTGACGCGCGCCGCTGTCGAGCTCGCGAAAGACTGGCGCACCGACCGCATGCTGCGCCGTCTCGAAGCGATGCTGATCACGGCCGACGCCACCACCACGCTCGTCATCACGGGCAACGGCGACGTGCTCGACCCGGAAGGCGGCATCTGCGCAATCGGCTCGGGCGGCGCATACGCGCAGGCCGCCGCAAAGGCGCTGGCCGACAACACGGACCTTTCGCCGCGCGACATCGTCGAAAAAGCGCTGGAGATCGCCGGCGACATGTGCATCTACACGAACCACAACCGCGTCATCGAGACGATCGAGTAAGGACACACGATGAGCACCATGACTCCCGCCGAGATCGTCTCGGAACTCGACAAGCACATCATCGGCCAGCATCGCGCGAAGAAGGCTGTCGCCGTCGCGCTGCGCAACCGCTGGCGCCGTCAGCAGGTGGCGGACCCGCTGCGCCAGGAAATCACGCCCAAGAACATTCTGATGATCGGGCCGACGGGTGTCGGCAAGACGGAAATTGCGCGGCGTCTGGCCAAGCTCGCCGACGCGCCGTTCATCAAGATCGAAGCGACCAAGTTCACGGAAGTCGGTTACGTGGGCCGCGACGTCGACAGCATCGTGCGCGACCTGATCGAAATTTCCGTCAAGCAGACGCGCGAAACCGAAATGCGCAAGGTCCGCACGAAGGCGGAAGACCTCGCAGAAGACCGCATTCTCGATATTCTGCTGCCGGGCGCGCGCACCACGGTCGGCTTCGGCTCGGGCAATGACGCGGCCAGCGACGAATCGAACGTGACGCGTCAGACGTTCCGCAAGCGCCTGCGCGAAGGCCTGCTCGACGACAAGGAGATCGAGCTCGACATCGAGATGGCGCAGCCCACCATGGACATCATGGGCCCGCCGGGCATGGAAGACATGACCGAGCAAATCCGTTCGATGTTTGCGAACCTCGGCGGCGGCAAGAAAACGCGCCGCAAGGTGAAGGTGAAGGAAGCACTGAAGCTCCTCACTGACGAAGAAGCCGCGAAGATGCTAAACGA
The DNA here is from genome assembly GCA_001319865.1 of Burkholderia sp. E7m39. Taxonomy (GTDB): domain Bacteria; phylum Pseudomonadota; class Gammaproteobacteria; order Burkholderiales; family Burkholderiaceae; genus Paraburkholderia; species Paraburkholderia bengalensis. The sequence goes on from BBSL01000034.1 coordinate 143,498, forward strand.
TGAAGAGGTCAAGACGAAGGCCGTGCAGAACGTCGAGCAGAACGGCATCGTGTTCCTCGATGAAATCGACAAGATTGCGTCGCGCAACGAAGCGGGCGGCGGCGAGGTATCGCGTCAGGGCGTGCAGCGCGATCTGCTGCCGCTCGTCGAAGGCACGACGATCAACACGAAGTACGGGATGGTGAAAACCGATCACATCCTGTTCATCGCCAGCGGCGCGTTTCATCTCGCGAAGCCGAGCGATCTGATTCCCGAGCTGCAAGGGCGCTTTCCGATTCGCGTCGAACTGGATTCGCTGTCGGTGAAGGACTTCGAATCGATTCTCGTCGCCACCGACGCAAGCCTCGTCAAGCAATACCAGGCGCTGCTCGCGACGGAAGACGTGCACCTCGAATTCGCTGACGACGGCATCCGCCGTCTCGCCGAGATCGCCTACTCGGTCAACGAGAAGACGGAAAACATCGGCGCGCGCCGTCTCTACACGGTGATCGAAAAGCTGCTTGAGGAAGTGTCGTTCTCGGCGGGCAACCACACGGGCAAGAACGTGGTGATCGATGGGGCGTATGTCGATCGCGCATTGAACGACGTCGCGCAGGACGAAGATCTGTCGCGCTACGTGCTGTAATTCACGTTGCCGGACGGCTGAAGCAGAAAGGGCGGCGCCTCAAAAGCGCCGCCCTTTTTCATGCGCGAAACGTCATTGCTTGACTGGCCGCTTCGCGAGCTTGCGTTGCAACGTGCGCCGGTGCATGTTCAGCGCGCGCGCCGTCGCCGAAATGTTGCCGCCGTTTTCGGCCAGCACGCGCTGGATGTGCTCCCACTCGAGCCGCGCCACGGACAGCGGCGTCGGCTTCTCGATGGCTTCTTCGGCTTGCAGCGCGCTCGCTTCCGCTTGCAGCGCCGAGAGAATCGTCTCGACGTTCGCGGGCTTCGCCAGATAGTTGTCCGCGCCATCTTTCACGGCCTGAACAGCCGTCGCGATGCTCGCGTAGCCCGTGAGCACCAGCATCCGCGCGTTCGGCTGCAAGTCGCGCAGCGGCGCGACGAGATTCAGGCCCGAGTCGTTGCCCAGATGCAGATCGACGGTGATCTGCCCGAACTTCTGCTGATTCGCGAGGCGGATCGCTTCGTCGGCGTTGTGCGCCTCGGATACCGTGAAACCGCGGCGCGTCAGGCCGCGCGCGAGGATGCCGGAAAACACTTCGTCGTCGTCGATCACCAGAAAATTGTTGTCGCTCATGCTTGCTTCTCCGTATTGGACGACGCGGCGCCCTGCCGGCCCGCGCCCGTTTGCTCGCGGGCCAAAGGCAACCGCAACACCGCGCGCGTACCGCGCGGCCTGGATTCGCTGACGTCGCTCAGCTCGATCGATCCGCCGAGCCGCGCCGCCGCCGTAAACGCCAGATACAGCCCGACGCCGTGTCCGCCCTGGGTGCTGTCGACAGGCGCCGCGCCGAGCAAGCCGCGCAGCGCCGCCGGCACGCCCGGCCCCGCGTCGCAGACTTCGAATTCGATCGATCCGTGTTCGACGATCCTCGCCGCCAGCGTCACGTGATCGCGGCTCGCGCGCGCGGCGTTGTCGAGCAGGATGGTCAGAATCTGGCTGACGGCGACGGTGTCGTCGAGGCTGACGTCCGCAGGCGGCTCGCCGAGCCGCTCGAACTTCACGTGCGGATGGCGCAGACGCCATTGTTCGGCGAACGAGTCGAGCCATTCGTCGACGCGCTGCCGGCTGCCGTGCGTCGATGCGCGGCTGCGCAGACGCGCAAGCGCGGACGTGCAGAGCGTCATCTGCTGATCGAGGATATCGAGGTCGGGCGCGTAGGGCTTTAAGCCTTCGTCGCTGCGGGCGGCGTCGCGCAGTTCTTCCGTGAGCATCGCGATCGTCGACAAAGGCGTGCCCATTTCATGCGCGACCGTGGCGGCCTGCACGCCGAGCGCCACCGCTCGCTCGTCGCGCAGCAAGCGCTGCTGCGCGTCGCCGAGCGCGGCGTCGCGCTGGCGCAGCGCACGCGACATGCGCGCGACGAACCACGCGATCAACCCGACGCTCACCATGAAATTCACCCACATGCCGGCGCGGTAGTAGTCGAACAGGTTCGCGGGATTGTCGAGATTGAGCGGCACGGATTCGAAGCTCAACACCGCGTAGCAGGCGACGGCGAACGCGGCGAGCCACGCCATCAGATGCCAGGGCAGCACGGCGGCCGCAATGGCCAGCGACGGCAGATACAGCGACACGAAAGGATTGGTCGTGCCGCCCGATAGAAACAGCAGCGCCGACAGCGCACCGAGATCGACCCATAACTGACCGAACAGTTCGAGATTCGACTCGGGCTTCTGGCTCGCGACGCGCAGCCAGGTGAGCGCGTTGAAGATCACTTCGAGACCGATGACGAGCAGCATCGCCGGCAACGGCAGCTTCACGCCGACGAAGCTCTGGACGAACGCGATCGTCAGGAGCTGCCCGATGATGGCAAGACTGCGCAGCCAGAAGAGATGTCCGAGATTGACCCGGCCGGTGACGGTTATACGTTGCATCCTGCGAGTTTACCTGTTGGGAGCGGTCTGATTCATCGCGCAATCCTTCCGAACTATAGTGTCCTTTGTCGTTTACCGCCCGCTCGCCATCCTTTACGGCCAATGCATAAAACACCTGTTGATCCACATCAAGTTCTTTGGGAATCCTTCCAGACTTTCCTGCGTCATGCTGTCGCAGCACATCGGCAAGATGATCCACTTGCTCGCGGCATCTGGCTTCAGGCCGCTTCCCATCTCTTTCCAACCGATGCCGATTCACTGGATACCTTCTGCGAGCAACTGGCCGCGAGCCAGCGGGCCGCCGACGCCGCGCACATCGCGCGCGCCTTCGTCGAGCTGTGGCCGCAAGACCCGCGCGCGCTCTTTCGCCTCGGCCTCGCGCTGCAGCTGATGAACCGGCACGGCGAAGCCATCGAGCCTTACCGCCAGGCGCTCGCCGCCGATTCCGAACTGCACAGCCTGCGCAATAATCTCGCGGCCGCGCTGATGTCGGGCGATCCTGCATCGACGGAGGCGGCCGGGCTGTTGCAGGCCGCGCTCGAACGCACGCCCGCCGATGCAAATGCATGGATCAATATCGCGAAGATTCGCCAGGCGCAATTCGATCTGGACGGCGCACTCGAAGCGGGCCGGCGCGCTCTGGCGCTTCAGCCGGACAATCCGATCGCGCTCGGCAATCACGGACAGACTTTGCGCGAAGCCGGGCAATGGGACGAAGCAGAACGCTTCACGCGCGAGGCCCATCGCGTCGCGCCGGACAGCGCATCGTACCTGTCGAACCTCAGCATGATTCACCTGCTGCGCGGCAATTACGCCGACGGCTGGCGGGAACACGAAGCGCGCTGGGACGGTTCGAAGGAACTGGCCGGCAAGCGCCCCGTTCTGCCCGGACCGCGCTGGCAAGGCGAGCCGCTCGCCGGCAAGACGCTGCTGCTGTGGGGCGAACAGGGCATGGGCGATCTGCTGCAATTCTGCCGCTACGTGCCCATGCTCGCCGAGCGCGTACATCGCGAAGGCGGACGCCTCGCGTGGAATTCGTTTCCGCAGATGGGCTCGCTGCTCGCGCGCACGCTCGCCCAGCACGCCGACGAATTCACGCTCGGCGGCGGCGTCGAACGCCTGCCGAAGTTCGACTACGAAATCTCGCTGCTGTCGCTGCCTTTGCTGTTCGACACGCGGGAAGAAACGATTCCGTCGGCCGTTCCGTATCTGCAGGCCGATCCGAAAGCCGTCGACGCGTGGCGCCAGCGCCTTGCGCGAGAGACGCGGCTCAAGGTCGGGCTCGTGTGGACGGGCAGCCACGGACATCAGCGCAATCCGTATCGCCGGGTCGGACTCGAACGGTACGTCGATTACTTCCGCGAGCTGGACGGTGTCGCGTTCTATTCGCTGCAGCCAGGCGCCGGCGCCGAAGTGGCGGCGGCGCGCGCGGCCGGGCTCGATATCGCCGATCACACGGCAGAATTCAAGACCTTCGACGACACGGCGGCCTACCTCGGCGCGCTCGATCTGGTGATCACGGTGTGTACATCGGTTGCGCATCTGAGCGGCGCACTCGGACAGCGCACCTGGGTCCTGCTCGACGTCAATCCGCATTGGGTCTGGCTGCTCGATCGCACCGACAGCCCTTGGTATCCCAACGCGACGTTGTACCGGCAAGCGCGTTTTGCCGCATGGGAGCCCGTGTTCGAAAAACTCACGCGCGATCTGGCCGCGCTGGCCGCTTCAGGCCAGTAGCGCTCGCCTGACGCCTGATGCTGCAGGCACTGCGTCTCGCGTCAATCGGGTGCGGGCGCTGCGCTGCCTGCCGTGCTTTCCTTCGCCGCGCGTGCGCGCGCGATGGCCGTCGCAAGACATTCGGGACACAGACAGCCGCTGCCGGGTTCGAGCGCATCGGCGGGCAGCGCGGGCATCGACTTGCACCAGCACGCCGACACCTCGCTGCGCGCGCCGCAATCGAACACGCGACGGCAGCGCGGGCAGCGCGCGCTGGACGTCTCCGGGACGTCGGGCGGATCGTGTGAAATTGCATTCATGACAACGGGATGAAACCGGTCGGTGGATCAGAACATGATGCCACTTCCGGCGAACCGGTAAAACGTCTGCCTGTTTGTCGCCGGATTAGGCACGCTGATCGGTGCACGCGCTGCCAAGAGTTTCCCGGCCTGATCGCGAAAAGCGCATCCGAAAGGGCTTCCCGCCCGCCGCCGAACGCCCCATTGCGCAGTGCAAAAAAAGCGTCAGGACGGCCGCGGCGGCGTCCGTCGAATTCAGTGTTGCACCGCGCCAGTTGTGTACAATTCGGCCTGTTTTCACCGTTTCCGTCCGAGCCGCCGCCATGTCTGATTCCCCCGACCTGTCCCAGATCGCTCCCACGCTGAAGGCTGAAATTCTCGCCCAGGCGCTGCCCTACATTCGCCAGTATCACGGCAAGACCGTCGTCATCAAGTACGGCGGCAACGCCATGACGGAAGAACGTCTGAAGCAGGGCTTCGCGCGCGACGTGATCCTCTTGAAGCTGGTCGGCATCAATCCGGTGATCGTGCACGGCGGCGGGCCGCAGATCGATCAGGCGCTGAAAAAAATCGGCAAGCAGGGCACGTTCATCCAGGGCATGCGCGTCACCGACGAAGAGACGATGGAAGTCGTCGAATGGGTGCTGGGCGGCGAAGTGCAGCAGGACATCGTCACGCTGATCAATCACTTCGGCGGCCAGGCTGTCGGTCTGACGGGCAAGGACGGCGGCCTGATCCACGCGCGCAAGCTGATGATGCCGGACCGCGACAATCCGGGTCAGTACATCGATATCGGTCAGGTTGGCGAAGTCGAGGCGATCAACCCGGCCGTCGTGAAGGCGCTGCAGGACGACGCGTTCATCCCCGTCATTTCGCCCATCGGCTTCGGTGAAGACGGCCTGTCGTACAACATCAACGCGGATCTGGTTGCGGGCAAGCTGGCCGTCGTGCTGAACGCCGAAAAGCTCGTGATGATGACCAACATCCCCGGCGTGATGGACAAGGAAGGCACGCTGCTGACCGATCTGTCCGCGCGCGAAATCGACGCGCTGTTCGCCGACGGCACGATTTCGGGCGGCATGCTGCCGAAAATTTCGTCGGCACTCGACGCCGCGAAGAGCGGTGTGCGTTCGGTGCACATCATCGACGGCCGCATCGAGCATTCGGTCCTGCTCGAAATCCTGACGGAACAGCCGTTCGGCACGATGATCCGCTCGCACTGAGCGCATCACGCAAGCATCACGCAAGCATCACGCGAAGCGCGGCACGCTGGCCGCCGCGCTTCGCACAAGGCATACTGGCCTGGTCTTTCGCGCAGCACGCTGCGCTGTCTCACGAATCTCCCCTGCACGCATCGCGCGACGCCCGGTTTCACACGGCAGCGGGCGCTCGTCGCGCGCGACACTTACCACGCGGCACTTCCATGCATTCTCATCGTGCAAAGCGTCGCCGGCCGCAGATTCACGCCGGCACGCCCGTCTGGCTGTTCGATCTCGACAACACGCTGCATCACGCGTCGCACGCGATTTTCCCGGCAATCAACTCCGCGATGACGCAGTACATCATCGACGCGCTGCAAGTCGAGCGCGTCGAAGCGAACCGTCTGCGCACGGGATACACGCAGCGCTACGGCGCGGCGCTGCTGGGTCTGACGCGTCATCACACCATCGATCCGCACGATTTCCTCGAGTACGTCCACACGTTTCCGGACTTGCGAGCGATGCTGCGAAGCGAGCGCGGCCTGAAACGTCTCGTCGATGCGCTGCCCGGCCGCAAGATCGTGCTCACCAACGCGCCCGAAACCTACGCGCGTGACGTGCTGAAGGAACTGGGCATCGAGCGGCTGTTCGAGCGCGTGATCGCGATCGAGCACATGCGCGACCGTCGCGCGTGGCGCGCCAAGCCCGATCACGCGATGCTGCGCCGTGCGATGCGCGACGCGCACGTGCGTCTCGCCGATGCGATTCTCGTCGAAGACACGCGCAGTCATCTGAAGAATTACCGGCGCCTAGGCATCCGCACGGTCTGGATCACCGGCCATCTGCCGCGCCATGCTCGCGCCGACGGCACGGTTGCGCCGCTGCCGGGCACGGGGCGCCCGCACTATGTCGACCGCTGCATTCGTTCGCTAAAATCGTTGCGAACAGGCATCCCGAACGGGTAACGGGAAAACCAGCCGGCCTGTCACACGAGGGACGACAGACATGCAGCCGATCCGCAAGCATGACGACGACGTAACCGAACAGCAGCTGGCCACGCCGCGCACGACGCGCCTGAAACCGGGCGAGCGGCGCGTGCATATCCTGCAGACGCTCGCCGCGATGCTGGAAGCGCCGAAGAACGAAAAAATCACGACCTCGGCGCTGGCCGCGCGTCTCGGCGTATCCGAAGCGGCGCTGTATCGCCATTTCGCGAGCAAGGCGCAGATGTTCGAAGGGCTGATCGAGTTCATCGAGCAGACGCTCTTCGGGCTCATCAACCAGATCACCGCAAAAGAACCGAACGGCGTGCTGCAGGCGCGCGCGATCGCGCTGACGCTGCTGAACTTCTCCGCGAAGAATCCGGGCATGACGCGCGTGCTGACGTGCGAGGCGCTCGTCGGCGAGCATGAGCGGCTCACCGAGCGCGTCAACCAGTTGCTCGAGCGCGTCGAGGCGTCGCTCAAGCAATGTCTGCGGCTCGGGCTGATGGACGCATCGAGCCACGCCGGACCGAACGCGATCCCGCTGCCCGCCGACTATGATCCCGTCGTGCGCGCGAGCCTGTTGCTGAGCTATATCGTCGGACGCTGGCACCGATACATACGCAGCGGCTTCACGCGCGCGCCGATCGAACAGGCGGACGCGCAATTGCGGCTGATCCTGCAATAGAGGCGCGCGCGGGTTTTCCGCCGCTTTTTTCCGCTATACTCTGCGCTTGACCTTTTTAACGGTCTGAAAGTGTGACAGCGCGCCGATTTGCTGACTCGATTGCGGGCGCGCGAACCAGCGAGAGGATTGATCCGTCTCGCGGTTCACTACAAATGCGGCTAAAGAGGTCGTCAGCCGCGCAACCACACCTTCCGCGCAATCGCCGACACCATTTAGCCGCCCCATGTCAGAAGGCGGAATGAATGGAATCGATCGGGATCGTCACTCCACAAACAATGCATTTCTCCGAGCCGCTGCGCCTGCAGAACGGCAGCTCGCTCGCGAACTACGACCTTGTCGTCGAAACATACGGCACGCTCAACGCCGCGCGCAGCAACGCCGTGCTCGTCTGCCACGCGCTCAACGCGTCGCATCACGTGGCGGGCGTGTACACGGACGATCCAAAGAACGTCGGCTGGTGGGACAACATGGTCGGGCCGGGCAAGCCGCTCGACACCAACCGCTTCTTCGTAATCGGCGTGAACAACCTGGGTTCGTGCTTCGGCTCGACGGGTCCGATGAGCGTCGATCCGTCGACGGGCAAGCCGTATGGCGCGAGCTTTCCCGTCGTGACCGTCGAAGACTGGGTGAACGCGCAGGCGCGCGTCGCCGACGCGTTCGCCATCGAGAAATTCGCGGCCGTGATGGGCGGCAGCCTCGGTGGCATGCAGGCGCTCGCGTGGAGCATGATGTATCCGGACCGGCTCGCGCACTGCATCGTCGTCGCGTCGACACCGAAGCTGTCGGCGCAGAACATCGCGTTCAACGAAGTGGCGCGCTCGTCGATTTTGTCCGACCCCGACTTTCACGGCGGCGACTACTACGCGCACGGCGTGAAACCGAAGCGCGGCTTGCGCGTCGCGCGGATGATCGGGCACATCACCTATCTGTCCGACGACGACATGGCAGCGAAGTTCGGCCGTGCGCTGCGCCGCGCGGAAGGCGCCGACGACGTCTACAACTTCAACTTCGACGTCGAGTTCGAAGTGGAGTCGTATCTGCGCTATCAGGGCGACAAGTTCGCCGATTATTTCGACGCGAACACGTATCTGCTGATTACGCGCGCGCTCGATTACTTCGACCCCGCCAAAGCCTACGACGGCGATCTCACGGCGGCACTCGCGCACACGAAGGCAAAGTATCTGATCGCCAGCTTCACGACCGACTGGCGTTTCGCGCCCGCGCGCTCGCGCGAACTGGTGAAGGCGCTGCTCGATCACAAGCGCCAGGTCACCTATGGCGAGATCGATGCGCCGCATGGCCATGACGCCTTCCTGCTCGACGACGCGCGCTATCACAACCTGATGCGCGCCTACTACGAACGTATCGCCAACGAGGTCAACGCATGAACCAGCGCGCACTCGATTATCTTGCGACGCGCCCGGATTTCCGCGCGATCGCCCGCTGGGTCGAACCGCGCGCGACGGTGCTCGATCTGGGTTGCGGCGACGGCTCGCTGCTGTCGCTGCTGATGGAAGAACTCGACGTGTCGGGCTACGGCATCGAGATCAACGACGCCGGCGTGCTCGCATCGACGAAGAACGGCATCAACGTGATCCAGCAGAATCTGGAAGACGGCTTGCGCCTGTTCGAAGACGAGAGCTTCGACTTCGCGATTCTTTCTCAAACGCTGCAGACCATTCATCAGACGGCCGCGATCCTGCGCGAGACGGTGCGCGTCGGTAAAGAGTGCATCGTTTCGTTCCCAAATTTCGGGTATTGGGCGCATCGCTTGTCCGTGTTGCAGGGACGTATGCCCGTGTCGAAGTCGCTGCCTTATCAGTGGCACAACACGCCGAACGTGCGCGTGCTGACCATCAAGGACTTCGAGGCGCTCGCGCCGGAAGTCGGCATCGAGATTCTCGACCGCGTCGTGCTGCATGGTGGTCAGCAGGTGCGTTGGGGCGTGAACTGGCGTGGTAGTCTTGCGGTCTATCGCGTCAAGAAAAGCTAACGCCACCCATCTCATGTCGAACCCGCCACACGAGGCGCCTGCACTAACCGCTCACGAAGAACATCCCGGCTGGCGCGCGTTTCTCAACGCGCGCATGCTGATCTGCGTCTTTCTTGGCTTCACGTCGGGCTTGCCGCTGTTCACGCTCGTCTATCTCGTTCAGGCCTGGCTGCGTTCCGAAGGTGTGAACCTGAAGGAAATCGGCCTGTTCGCGCTGATCCAGTTTCCGTATACGTGGAAATTCATCTGGGCGCCGCTGATGGACCGCTACGTGCCGCGCCTGCCCGGCTGGCGTCCGGGCCGCCGGCGGGGCTGGATGCTCGCCACCCAGATTCTCGTCGCGGTGGCGATTGCGTCGCTCGGCATCGTGTCGCCGCGCGATTCGATCTGGACGGTGGCTGCCTTGACCGCGCTCGTTGCGTTTTTCGGCGCGAGCCAGGACATCGTGATCGACGCCTACCGGCGCGAACTGCTGCGCGACACCGAGCAGGGTCTCGGCAACGCCGTGCACGTCAATGCGTACAAGATCGCGGCGCTCGTGCCCGGCTCGCTCGCGCTGATCCTCTCCGATCACATGCCGTGGGCAACCGTGTTCATGGTGACGGCCGCGTTCATGCTGCCGGGCATGATCATGACGCTCGTCGTCAGCGAACCCGACGTGCATGGCGCGCCGCCGAAAAATCTGCGCGAAGCCATCATCGAGCCGTTTCATGAATTCATCACGCGCGACGGCTGGCGCGGCGCGCTGTTCGTGCTCGGCTTCATCTTTCTGTACAAGCTCGGCGACACGATGGCGACCACGCTGTCCACGTCGTTCTTTCTCGACATCGGCTTTTCGCGCACGCAGATCGGCGTGATCGCGAAGACGACGGCATTCGGTGCGAGTCTCGCGGGCGGCATCATCGGCGGCGTTGCGCTGATGAAAATCGGCATCGGACGAGGGCTTTGGATCTTCGGCATTCTGCAGATGGTGTCGACGCTCGGCTTCGCGTGGCTCGCGCATGTCGGGCCGACGTCGCCGGGGCTGAACGTCGTCTACGACATCGCCGTGGCGCTCAGCACGGGCACGACGGAGCTGTTGTCGCTGCTCGGCATCGGCTGGACGGTGCAGCTCGATCCGATGTCGGTGGCGCTTGCGCTCGTGTACGGCTTCGAAACGTTCACGACGGGCCTCACGCTTGCTGCGTTCACGGCTTACATCGCCAGCACGACCGACCCACGCTATACCGCGACGCAGTTCGCACTCTTCACGTCGCTGGCCTCGGTGCCGCGCACGCTCGCTTCGGCGGCAAGCGGCTTCGTGGTCGCGCAGATCGGCTGGTTCGACTACTTCCTGGCCTGCACGGCGCTTGCTATTCCAGGCATGCTACTGTTGTTCCGGATCGCCCCTTGGAGTAAGCAGTCGTGATGTTGTTTGCGTCGCGGCGCGCCGCCATTGGCCCGGCCTCGCGCGCTGAATTCCGCCGATCGCCTGCATATCGCATGCGCGCGTTCCGCCGTGCCCCGCACCTGGCCATTCTGGCGGCTTGCGGGATGTTCGGCACGATGGCGACGTGGCAAGCACACGCAGCCGAACCGGCGGCGAACAGCAGCGCGCCGCCCGCCGCGACCGCACCGGCGGCAACCGCTGCGGCACCGGCAGCGTCCTCGGCTCCTGTTGCGCCGAAACCGGAAGCCGCGCCGACGGCCACGTCGGGCGCATCCGCGCCTGCGAGTGCGAACGCAAACGCGAACGCGGCGCCGCCGCCCGCCCCCGTGACGGCGCGCACGCCGGCGCCTGCGCCGCCGCCCACATTGCCTGCGCCATTCCAGCCGACCCAGCAACTGCGTTACGGCGGCTATGCCGTCTTTCGCAATCTGATTCCTTCGTCGATGCTCGAAGCCCAATCCGCTGAGGAATTCGACCAGATCGCGCGCGGCGCGCAGCACATGAACCGGTTTTATCCGGCCTCGGACGCGCACGTGAAACGCGTGCAGGAAATCGTCGACAAGCTGATTCCCTACGCATTGAAGTGGAACGATCGCGCGAAGAGCTGGAAGTGGGACATCGCCGTGCTGCGCTCAACGGATATTCGCGCGTACTGTCTGCCGGGCGGCAAGATCGTCATCTACGGCGGCATGCTCGACAAGGTCAAGCTCAACGACAACGAACTCGGCATGCTGCTCGGCCATGAAATCGCGCACGCACTGCGTGAACATGCGCGCGAGCGGCTCGGCGAACAGCAGGCCGCGCAATTGGGTTCGGGGACGATTCCGCAACTGTTCGGTCTCGCCGATCTCGGCGAAGCGCCGCTCGGCATCGGCACGCAATTGCTGGAAATGAAGTACGAACGCGCCGACGAAACGGAAGCGGACGTGATCGGCAGCGAGATTGCGTCGCGCGCCGGTTTCGATCCGCGCGCGGCCATCACGCTATGGGACAAGCTCGCAGTCGCCACGCGCAACAACCGGGATCAGGGCTTTATCTACGTGCATCCGTACAATCCGGCGCGGCGCGCGGACATCATGAAGCGGCTCGCCGACATGCTGCCGCTGTACGCGAAAGCCGTCGGCAAACCGGTCGATGCGTTGCCCGACTATGCGGGCATCGGCCGCCCGCGTCGAACGACGGCAAGCGACTAAGGCGCTTCGCTTACTTCGCGAGCTGGTGGTTGTAGTCGACCGTCAGCGGCGCGTGGTCGCTGAACTTGATGTCGCGGAAGATCGACGTCTTTTTCGCGGCGGCAGCGATGCCCGGCGTCGCGATCTGATAATCGATACGCCACCCGACGTTCTTCGCATACGCCTGGCCGCGATTGCTCCACCACGTGTACTGCTCGGGACGCGGATCGAGCGTGCGGAACACGTCGACGTAACCGACATCGTCGAACAGCTTCGTGAGCCACGCGCGCTCTTCCGGCAGACAGCCTGAATTCTTCTGGTTGCCCTTCCAGTTCTTGATGTCGATTTCCTTGTGGACGATGTTCACGTCGCCGCACACGATCACCTCGCGCTCCTTCGATAGTTCCGCGAGATGCGGCATGAACTCGTCCATGAAGCGGTACTTGGCCTGCTGGCGCTCGTCGCCGCTCGATCCCGACGGCACATACACCGAGACCACGGAGAGATTGCCGAAGCGCGCTTCCACGTAACGCCCTTCGGGATCGAACTCTTCGCTGCCGAAACCGATCACGACTTCATCCGGCTCGTGACGCGTATAGACGCCCGCGCCGCTGTAGCCCTTCTTGACCGCATGCTGGAAATAGCCGGTGAAACCGTGCGGCGCGAGAAACTCCGGCGTCATGTCGTCCTGCGAGCACTTGATTTCCTGCACGCACACGACGTCGGCCTTCTGCTCGCCGAACCACTCGAAAAAACCCTTCTTGGCCGCCGAACGGATGCCGTTCAGATTGGCGGTGATCACTCGCAACATGTTTTTCCTTCGTTCTGTTTTCGGGTACTACTCGACGATCACGCCCTTCAACGATTCCTTCGGGGGCGGAAATTCCAGCTTCAGCGACTCGAACGTGCGCAGCAGCAGTTCACCAACCATCACGTTGCGATGCGTCTTGGAGTTCGCGGGAATCACGTACCAAGGCGCGTATTCCGTCGACGTCGCGGCAAGCGCTTCATCGTACGCGTCCTGATACTTGTCCCACAGCTTGCGCGCGTCGAGATCGGAGACGTCGAATTTCCAGTGCTTGGTCGGATCATCGATACGCGCCTGAAGGCGCTCGCGTTGCTCGTCCTTCGAAATGTGCAGCATGCACTTGACGATCGTCGCGCCGTTTTCCGCGAGCATCCGTTCGAAATCGCGGATGTGGCGATAGCGCCGCGTGCGCTCTTCCTTGCTCATCGAGCCGAGCACGACGGGCACCAGCACGTCTCGTAATGGCTTCGATTGAAGATGGTCAGTTCGCCGGCGGCGGGCGCCTGCGAATGCACGCGCCAGAGAAAGTCGTGTGCAAGTTCGACGGGCGTCGGCGCCTTGAACGGCACGATGCGCAGACCGAGCGGATCGACTTCATGAAACACCGCGCGGATCGTGCCGTCCTTGCCACTCGTGTCCATGCCCTGCAGCACCAGCAGCACGCGCTGGACGCGCTGCGCGTGCAGCCGTTCCTGCTGCGCATCGAGCAACGTGCCGATTTCAGCGAGACGCTCGCGATCGGTCTCCTTCGCGCCCGTCGAAAACGGCTTGGACGATGGATCGATATCGGCGAGCGAAAACCTCGACTTGCTGCTCTCGTCGAAAAAAGGCACGCGATAGTCGTCGAGACCGTTCTTCTTTGCCATGGTTGTTCCTCCTTTGCGCGGCGGACCGTGGTGGTCGAATGAAAAGCAAACGGGCCGTTGCGCGACTTTCGATGCGACAACAGCCCGTCATGGCCTTGCATGCGGCATGCCGCACGCAACGCCGATTGCGCTACGACACTCAGCCCAGCTTCTTCTTCAGCAACTCGTTGACCTGCTGCGGATTCGCCTTGCCCTTGGTCGCTTTCATCGCCTGGCCGATCAGCGCGTTGAACGCCTTTTCCTTGCCCGCGCGGAATTCCTCGACCGACTTCTGGTTCGCGGCGAGCACTTCGTCGATGATCGCTTCGAGCGCGCCCGTGTCCGAGATCTGCTTCAGGCCCTTCGCGTCGATGATGCGGTCGGCGGCGGCTTCGTCCGTGGCCTTCTCTTCCCAGATCGCGAGGAAAATTTCCTTCGCGATCTTGTTCGAGATCGTGCCGTCGGCAATGCGTTGCAACACCAGCGCGAGTTGCACGGCGGACACCGGGCTTTGCGCGATGTCGCGGCCTTCGCGGTTCAGTTGCGACGACACTTCGCCCATCAGCCAGTTGGCCGCGGCCTTGGCTTGCGCAGCACCGACCTTCGCGACCACGGCTTCGTAGTAAGCAGCCATCGCCTTGCTCGACGTGACGACGCCCGCATCGTACGACGTCAAACCGTATTGCTCGACGAAGCGCTTTTGCATCGCTTCCGGCAATTCCGGCAACTCCACCTTCACGCGCTCGACCCACGACGACTCGATCACGAGCGGCATCAGATCGGGATCGGGGAAATAGCGGTAATCGTGCGCGTCTTCCTTGCTGCGCATCGAGCGCGTTTCGCGCTTGTCGGGATCGTACAGACGCGTTTCCTGCACCACGGTGCCGCCGTCTTCGATCAGTTCGATCTGACGGCGCACTTCGTACTGGATCGCTTCTTCAAGGAAGCGAAACGAGTTCAGGTTCTTGATTTCCGCGCGCGTGCCGAATTCCTTCTGGCCCACAGGCCGTACCGACACGTTCGCGTCGCAGCGGAACGAGCCTTCCTGCATGTTGCCGTCGCAGATGCCGAGCCACACGACCAGACCATGCAGCGCCTTCGCATACGCAACGGCTTCGGCTGAGCTGCGCATTTCCGGCTCGGTGACGATTTCGAGCAGCGGCGTGCCCGCGCGGTTCAGGTCGATGCCCGTCATGCCCGCGAAGTCTTCGTGGAGCGACTTGCCCGCGTCCTCTTCGAGGTGCGCGCGCGTCAGGTTGATGGTCTTCTCGTACGCCTCTTTCCCGGCCTTTTCGTTGGCGGGAACCTGAATCGTGATCTGTCCGCCCTGCACGACGGGGATTTCGTACTGGCTGATCTGATAGCCCTTCGGCAGATCAGGATAGAAATAATTCTTGCGCGCGAAGATGCTGCGCGGCGCGATGGTCGCGTTGATGGCGAGACCGAACTGGATCGCGCGCTCGACGGCGCCGCGGTTCATCACGGGCAGCACGCCCGGCAGCGCGAGATCGACGGCGCAGGCCTGCGTGTTCGGCGCAGCGCCGAACTGCGTGGCCGCGCCCGAAAAGATCTTCGAGACCGTCGACAACTGCGCGTGCGTCTCGAGACCGATAACGACTTCCCATTGTGTTGCCATGCTCATGCCTCCCGCCGAGCCGCCTCAAGAGAGGCATGCGCCCCCCCGGGGGGCAACGAACGAAGTGAGTGTGGGGGCAGGTCCACCCCTGCCGGCGCCTTGCGATGCCAGTCGGTGACGCGCTGGAACGCGTCCGCTACCTGGAGCATGCGTGCTTCATTGAAATAGTTGCCGATGATCTGCAAGCCGACCGGGCGCTGCGCATTCGCGCCCGCGCCGAAGCCGCACGGCACACTCATGCCCGGCAAACCGGCGAGGCTCACCGACAGCGTGT
The DNA here is from genome assembly GCA_001319865.1 of Burkholderia sp. E7m39. Taxonomy (GTDB): domain Bacteria; phylum Pseudomonadota; class Gammaproteobacteria; order Burkholderiales; family Burkholderiaceae; genus Paraburkholderia; species Paraburkholderia bengalensis. Next base: position 159,081 of record BBSL01000034.1, read on the forward strand.
AGATATCCGCGAGATACATCTGCACGGGATCGTCGCCCTTCGCGCCGATATCCCACGCCACCGACGGCGCCACGGGCCCCATGATCACGTCACAGGTCTTGAACGCTTCCTGGAAGTCCTGCGCGATGATGCGGCGGATTTTCTGCGCCTGCAGGTAGTACGCGTCGTAGTAGCCGTGCGACAGCACGTACGTGCCGACCAGAATGCGGCGCTTGACTTCCGGGCCGAAACCTTCGGCGCGCGACTTCTTGTACATGTCGAGCAGATCGCGATACTCGGCCGCACGATGGCCGTAACGCACGCCGTCGAACCGCGACAGGTTCGACGATGCTTCCGCCGGCGCGATCACGTAGTAGACGGGAATCGAGAGTTCCGTCTTGGGCAGCGTCACGTCCACGAGCGTCGCGCCGAGCGCTTCGTATTGCTTGAGCGCGGCATTGATGGACGCGCGCACGTCGTCGGCGAGGCCCGCGCCGAAGTATTCCTTCGGCAAGCCGATGCGCAAGCCCGCGAGCGGCTTGTCGCCCGACGCCGCGCCATCCGACCACGACTGGCCGAGATAACGCGTGTAGTTTTCGTGAGCGTGCGTGAGACTGGTCGAGTCGCGCTCGTCGAAACCCGCCATCGCGTTGAGCAGCAGCGCGCAGTCGGCGGCCGTCTGCGCCATCGGGCCGCCCTGATCCAGCGACGACGCGAACGCGATCATGCCGTAACGGGACACGCGGCCATAAGTAGGCTTGATGCCCGTGATGCCCGAAAACGATGCCGGCTGACGGATCGAGCCGCCCGTGTCGGTGCCCGTCGCGGCGGGCGCGAGGCGCGCCGCGACAGCCGCCGCCGAGCCGCCCGACGAGCCGCCCGGCACCGCCTTGCGGTCCCACGGGTTCTGCACGGGGCCGAAGTGCGAGTTCTCGTTCGACGAACCCATCGCGAATTCGTCCATGTTCGTCTTGCCGACGCACACCATGCCCGCCTGCGCGAGACGCTCGACGACGGTGGCATCGAACGGGCTCACGTAGTTTTCGAGCATCTTCGAGCCGGCGGTGGAGCGCCAGTTGCGCGTAACGAACACGTCTTTATGCGCGATGGGCAGGCCCGTCAGCGGGCCAGCGTTGCCGGCGGCGATGAGCGCGTCGGCGGCTTGCGCCTGCGCGAGCGTCTGCTGTTCGTCCACGTGCACGAACGCGTTGAGCGCCTTGTGAGCGTCGATCCGCTTCAGATACGTCTGCGCCAGTTCGACTGCGGAGCATTGCTTCGCGTCGAGCGCGGCGCGCAGTTCGGTCAAGCTTTTCTCATGCATTGCGTTTTTCCTGGAAAGCGCGGCGGCACATCCGGCCGCCGTGAAGTCATCCGGCTGCCCGCGCGCGGGCCCGTTCCGGATTGAGCGGGCGTGGCGCGCGCAGTGCTTCGCACGCGTGACACACACCCTGTGCTTAATGACGCTTTGTCGGCGCTTACTCGATGACCTTCGGCACCAGATACAGACCTTCCTGCACGGCGGGGGCCGGACGTTGGTACTCGTCGCGATTCACATGTTCAGTGACGGCGTCGTCGCGCAGACGCAGCGCCACGTCTTCGATCTGCTCGATCGGGTGCGCGAGCGGCGCGATGCCCGTTGTATCCACCGCCTGCATCTGTTCGACGAGGCCGAAAAAATCGTTGAGCTGCGTGAGCGTGTGCTCGGCGTCGGCCTCGGGCAATTCGAGCCGCGCGAGATGGGCGATGCGTTTCACATCGGTCAGAGTCAGGGCCATGCATTCACCGGAAAAGTGGCGGTCTGCCGCAACGATGAAAAACGATGCTGCGACAGCGGGTTAGGTCATTGGAGCGAGCCCTCGAAATTGGGGCCGGCGACGGCAAAAAGTGCCATTCGTTTCCTTTAAATCAAGCAAAATTATAAGGTATCATTACGCGTTCGACCCAAACCCGGACCGACTTACCAAGGCCTTTCTGACGTTTTCAGAGATCGCTGAGCGACAGATCGAGCTGCCTTGCTATAGCCTCCGGTACGTTCCCTCGTAGTTTCATGCTTCCCTCGGCCGCAACTGGGCCGGACATGAGGCTGCTAATTTTTTTCCGCTGCCGCCCTACGCTTACGATTGCGAGGCCCGGCCCCCAGCGAGACAGGATTTTGCATGTTCGGTTTTTTGCGCAGCTATTTCTCCAACGATCTGGCCATTGACCTCGGCACGGCCAACACGCTCATCTACATGCGCGGCAAAGGCATCGTCCTAGACGAGCCTTCCGTCGTGTCGATCCGCCAGGAAGGCGGCCCGAATGGCAAGAAAACCATTCAGGCAGTGGGCAAGGAAGCAAAGCAGATGCTCGGCAAGGTGCCGGGCAACATCGAGGCGATCCGCCCGATGAAGGACGGCGTGATCGCCGACTTCACCGTGACGGAACAGATGATCAAGCAGTTCATCAAGACCGCGCACGAATCGCGCATGTTCTCGCCGTCGCCGCGCATCATCATCTGCGTGCCGTGCGGCTCGACGCAGGTCGAGCGCCGCGCGATCAAGGAAGCGGCACACGGCGCGGGCGCCTCGCAGGTGTACCTGATCGAAGAGCCGATGGCGGCTGCAATCGGCGCGGGACTGCCCGTGTCGGAAGCGACGGGCTCGATGGTCGTCGACATCGGCGGCGGCACGACGGAAGTCGGCGTGATCTCGCTGGGCGGCATCGTGTACAAGGGCTCGGTGCGCGTCGGCGGCGACAAGTTCGACGAAGCCATCGTCAACTACATCCGCCGCAACTACGGCATGCTGATCGGCGAACAGACGGCGGAAGCCATCAAGAAGGAAATCGGCTCCGCATTCCCGGGCTCCGAAGTCAAGGAAATGGAAGTCAAGGGCCGCAACCTGTCGGAAGGCATTCCGCGCAGCTTCACCATTTCGAGCAACGAAATTCTCGAAGCACTGACCGATCCGCTGAACCAGATCGTGTCGTCGGTCAAGATCGCGCTCGAACAGACGCCGCCGGAACTGGGCGCGGACATCGCCGAGCGCGGCATGATGCTGACGGGCGGCGGCGCATTGCTGCGCGACCTCGACCGCCTGCTGGCAGAAGAAACCGGCCTGCCCGTGCTGGTCGCAGAAGACCCGCTGACGTGCGTCGTGCGTGGCTCGGGCATGGCGCTCGAACGCATGGACAAGCTCGGCAGCATCTTCTCGTACGAGTAAGCTTGCCAGTCTCCATGTCAGCAGCGCGCATCGAAAGGCTGGCTTTGCCAGCCTTTGTGCGCTGGGCGCGCCGCTAGCGCGCCGCAGTCTCATCCATCCGCTTACGCTCTCCGGCGACCATGGAATACAGTCCGCCGCCCTTATTCAAGCAAGGCCCTTCGGCGCTCGCACGACTGATCATCTTCGTGATGATCGCGCTTGCCCTGCTCATTTCCGACGCGCGCTTCCGCACGCTCGAAATCGTTCGCGGGGTGCTCGGCGCGGGCTTGTATCCGCTGCAGCGAGTCGCACTCGTGCCGCGCGACATCTTCATGGGCGCCGCCGACCTCGCCGTCACGAGCGCGACGCTGCGCAGTGAGAACGACAAGCTGCGCGCGCGCAATCTGCAGTTGTCGCAGCAGGCCAATCAGGCCGCGCAGCTCGGCGCGGAAAACGCGCATCTGCGCAATCTGCTGCAGCTGTCGCAACGCATGACGACCCGATCGACGCCCTCCGAAATCCAGTACGACACGCGCGATCCGTTCACGCAAAAGGTCGTGATCGGCGGCGGTTCGCAGCAGGGGATCAAGGATGGCTCGCCCGTCGTCAATGAAGAAGGCGTGATCGGCCAAGTCACGCGCGTGTTCCCGATGCAATCGGAAGTCACGCTGCTCACCGACAAAGACCAGGCCGTCCCCGTGCAGATCGTGCGCACGGGTTTGCGCAGCGTGATCTACGGTACGCCGAAGGGCGAGGCGCTCGACCTGCGTTTCGTGCCGATCAGCGCCGACGTGGTCGCGGGCGACGAACTCGTGACGAGCGGACTCGACGGCGTGTACCCGCCCGGCCTGCCCGTCGCGAAGGTGGTGCGCGTCGACAAGCAGGCGGACACGGCGTTCGCGCGCGTCGTCTGCCAGCCCATTGCGCCCGCGCGCGGCGCGCGTGACCTGCTTGTCCTGCATTACGAAAGCACCGTGCCGCCGCGTCCCGCCGACGAACCCGATCCGGCCACCGTCGCCAAGGAACTGAAAAAGAAGAACGCGAAAGCGCAGGACAAGGGCAAGCCAGGCGACAAGGACGCGAAGCCGGCGCAACCGGCGTCGGCGGCTGCTGTGCCCGCCGCGCCCGCCAAGCCCGCTCCCGCTGCGGCCGCATCGTCGGCGAAAAGCAACGGCAAGGCATCGGGCGAGAAAAAGCCGGCCGCCGACAAGGGCACGCGGACACAAGGCGCGCAAGCCGCTCAGGGGGCCAAGCAATGAATCGCCCGCAGTACATCCTGCAGCCCGTCAACCCCTATTTCATTGCGTTCAGCCTCGCCGCCGCGTTCCTGCTGAACATGATGCCGTGGGGGCGTCTGATCGGCGTGCCGGATTTCGTCGCGCTCGTGCTGCTGTTCTGGAACGTGCATCAGCCGCGCAAGGTCGGCATGGGTATCGCGTTCATGCTCGGCCTGTTGATGGACGTGCACAACGCCAGCCTGCTCGGCGAACACGCGCTCGCTTACACGCTGCTCTCGTACGGCGCGATCACGATTCACCGCCGCGTGCTGTGGATGTCGATCGGCGTGCAGGTTTTCGCGGTGATGCCGCTTCTGGTTGTCGCGCAGCTCGTGCCCTTCGTGATCCGCCTGCTGACGGGCGCGTCGTTTCCGGGCTGGGGCTATCTGATCGACGGGTTCGTGGAAGCAGCGCTCTGGCCTGTCGCGAGCATCCTGCTGTTGATGCCGCAGCGCCGTCCGGCCGATCCGGACGACACGCGCCCAATCTGAGCGCCCGCGCGCCTTTCGCTGATGAACGCGAACTTTTCCGGTCGCTTCCATCAGCGTTCGATCAGCGAAGCGCCGCTCGACAAGACAACGCAGGGCAAGGATGTGCAACATCTCGTCAGCGCCGCGGCGGCGCGCCCTCGCCGAACTGATTCAACCCGCATAACCGGCAGTTCCTGCCCAACCGCATGACCGAATTCAAGGACACCCAACAGCAGCTCACGAAATTCCGCCTGCGCGTCGCGGCGGCGGGGCTGTTCGTGTTCGTCTGCTTCGGGCTGATCGGGTTCCGCTTCCTGTTCCTGCAGGTCTGGCACTACAGCAAGTACTCACTGCAAGCCGACGAAAACCGCATTTCGGTTGCGCCGATCGTGCCGAACCGCGGCATCATCACCGACCGCAACGGCGTCGTACTCGCCAAGAACTACTCGGCGTACACGCTCGAAATCACGCCGTCGAAGCTCAACGACACGCTCGACAACGTGATCGACAACCTCGCCACGGTCATCACCATCGACGCGCGCGACCGCCGGCGCTTTCGCAAGCTGCAGGAGGATTCGAAGAACTTCGAGAGCCTGCCCATCCGCACGCGCCTCACCGACGACGAAGTCGCCCGTTTCACCGCGCAGCGCTTCCGTTTTCCGGGCGTCGAAGTGCGCGCGCGCCTGTTTCGCCAATATCCGCTCGGACCGACCGCGGCGCACGTGATCGGCTATATCGGCCGCATTTCGCAGCGCGATCAGGACAAGATCGACGACGCCAGCGACCAGAACGACAGTGATCCCGACCACTACGATCCGCGCCTCGACGCGAACAACTACAAAGGGACCGACTACATCGGCAAGATCGGCGTCGAGCAGAGCTATGAGACCGAGCTTCACGGGCTGACGGGTTTCGAGGAAGTCGAGGTGACGGCGGGCGGACGGCCCGTGCGCACGCTGTCGCGCACGCAGGCGACGCCGGGCAACAACCTCGTGCTGTCGATCGACATTGGCTTGCAGCAGGTCGCGGAAGAAGCGTTCGCGGGCCGTCGCGGTGCGCTGGTCGCAATCGAGCCGTCGACGGGCGACGTGCTCGCGTTCGTGTCTGCCCCGAGCTTCGATCCGAACTCGTTCGTCGACGGCATCGACCAGCAGACCTGGGACGAGCTGAACAACTCGCCCGATCACCCGCTGCTGAACCGCCCGCTGCACGGCACCTACCCGCCCGGCTCGACGTACAAGCCGTTCATGGCACTCGCCGCGCTGACGCTGCACAAGCGCACGCCGCAATGGGGCTTCCAGGACCCGGGCTCGTACACGTTCGGCGGCCACACGTTCCGCAACGACGTGCCGCAAGGTCAGGGCTGGATCGACATGAACCGCGCGATCATGGTGTCGAACGACACGTACTTCTACATGCTCGCGCACGATCTCGGCGTCAACGCGATCGCAAACTTCATGAAGCCGTGGGGCTTCGGACAGCTAACCGGCATCGATATCGCGGGCGAGGCGCGCGGCATCCTGCCTTCCACCGAATGGAAGCGCAAGGCGTATCGCAAACCGGAACAGCAGAAGTGGTACGAAGGCGAGACGATCAGCCTGGGCATCGGCCAAGGTTATAACTCGTACACCATTCTGCAACTCGCGCACGCCACGGCGACGCTCGCGAATAACGGCACGCTGATGCGGCCGCACCTCGTCAAGGAAATCGAGAACCCGATCACGCGCGCGCTGCGCGCCACGGTGCCGAAAGACGACGGCCGCGTCGACGTGAAACAGGCCGATATCGACGTCGTCAAACGCGGCATGGAAAACGTCACGATGAATCCGTCGGGCACCGCGTACCAGGTGTTTCGCAACGCCGCGTATCTGTCGGCGGGCAAGACGGGTACGGCTCAGGTGTTCTCGCTGCAGGGCGCGAAGTACCACGGTCACGCGCTCGCCGAACATCTGCGCGATCACGCGCTCTTCATCGCGTTCGCGCCCGCCGACAACCCGAAGATTGCCCTCGCGCTGATCGTCGAAAACGGCGGCTGGGGTGCGCAGGCGGCGGGACCGATCGCGCGGCGTGTGCTCGATTACTACCTCGTCGACCGGATGAAACCCGGCGTCGAGGCGGCGGCTGTCACGGCGGCTGCGTCGGCGACGGAGGAAACCTCGGCGCCCGTGATCGGCAGCGCGCCGCCGGCACCTAACGGCGAGATCCAGCCGGTTTCCGTTGCTGCCGGTTTCACGGCGCTGCCGCTGCCCGTCGGCGCATCGACCCCGCACGCGACGCCCGCATCGGACGCTTCCGGCGCAGCCGCCGCTTCGGGCGCAACAACGGCGGGCGCGGCTTCCGCGCCGGTCGCGGCGGCGCCGCGGCTCGCGTCGGCAACTCAAGCAACCCGAGCGGCTCAATCAACTCAAGCCGCATCCGCAACTCAAGCGGCAAAGCCGGCCAAGGCGCCGCGCGTCGCATCGGCGACGGGCGCGCCTTCGCCCGCCGCATCGAACGCGACAGCGAATGCGGCCGCCGCGCCCGTCACGGCATCCGACGCCCGCAAGTCACCACGCAAACCCCGCCCGGCCAGCGAATCACGGCCGGTTGCCGCTGCGCCGTCGCGCACCGACGAATCGCAGGCCGCGCCGCGCGGCCCGGTTTCCGGCGGCATCGACGAGTAAGGAGAAAGGCATGCAAATCGACAAGCGCGCCTGGCTCGAACGCATCAAGAAGATGTTCGCGGGCTTCGACCGCCCGCTCGCACTGATCGTGTTTCTGCTGCTGTGCGTCGGCATCGTGACGCTGTACAGCGCGAGCATCGACGTGCCCGGCCGTGTCGAGGACCAGCTGCGCAACATCATCCTGACGTTCGCGCTGATGTGGGTGCTCGCCAACATCCCGCCCACCACGCTGATGCGTTTCGCCGTCCCGATCTACACGTTCGGGGTCGCGCTGCTGATCGCCGTCGCGATGTTCGGCCTCACGCGCAAGGGCGCGAAACGCTGGATCAATGTCGGCGTGGTCATTCAGCCGTCGGAGATTCTCAAGATCGCGACGCCGTTGATGCTCGCGTGGTACTACCAGCGCCGCGAAGGCAACATCCGCTGGTGGGATTACATCGTCGGCATGCTGATTCTCGCCGTGCCCGTCGGCCTGATCGCGAAGCAGCCCGACCTCGGCACGGCCGTGCTCGTGTTCGCATCGGGCCTGTTCGTCATCTACTTCGCGGGCTTGAGCTTCAAGCTGATCGTACCCGTGCTGGTGGCGGGCGTGATCGCCGTCGCCGCGATCGCGACGTTTCAGGACAAGATCTGTCAGCCCGAAGTGCAATGGCCGCTGATGCACGATTATCAGAAGCACCGCATCTGCACGCTGCTCGACCCGACTTCCGATCCATTGGGCAAAGGTTTCCACACGATCCAGGCCGTCATCGCGATCGGCTCGGGCGGCCCGCTCGGCAAGGGCTGGCTGAAGGGCACGCAGGCGCACCTCGAGTTCATCCCCGAAAAGCACACCGACTTCATCTTCGCCGTGTTCGCGGAGGAATTCGGCCTCGCGGGCGGCGTGGTCCTGCTGACGCTTTACATGGCGCTGATTGCGCGCGGGCTCTTTATCGCGGCGAACGGCGCGACGCTATTCGGCCGGTTGCTCGCGGGCTCGCTAACCATGGCGTTCTTCACGTATGCGTTCGTGAACATCGGCATGGTGAGCGGCATTCTGCCCGTGGTCGGCGTGCCGTTGCCGTTCATGAGCTACGGCGGCACCGCGCTGACGACGCTCGGCTTCGCAATCGGCCTGATCATGAGCGTCGCGCGACAGAAGCGGTTGATGCAGAGCTGATCCCGCAGCATGCAAGATGCAAAACAAAACGGCGCCTGAAAATTCAGGCGCCGTTTTTTTGTTGGGGCTTGCGCTATTGCCGCTTCGTTGCCGCTTCGCTTATTGCGGCTTCGCTTCGTGCGATTCGCGCAATTGCGTGCTCAGTTGCTGATATTTGAGCCGCGCCGCCGGGTCGCCTTGCGCGGCGGCCGCCGCGTAATATGCCCGCGCGACATTCAGGTTCTGCTGCACGCCGTCGCCGCCGCGCTCGTAGAACGAGCCTGTAACGTATTGCGCCGTCATGTCGCCGCCCTCGGCCGCTTTCTTGTACCAGAAGAAGGCTTGCTGGTTGTCGCGCGCGGTGCCGCGTCCATCGAGAAACTGGTTCGCCAGCGCCAGTTCGGCCTGAATGTGCCCTTGCTGCGCAGCCTTCAGAAACCACTGATGCGCTTCCACCGGATCACGCGCCACGAACTCACCATCGTCGTACATCTTGCCGTACACGTATTGCGCATGCGACATGTTGGCGTCGGCGGCCTTGCGCAGCCACTTCTTGCCTTCGTCGACGTTCGCGGGGCCGCCTTCGCCGTTGAGCAGCATCATCGCGTAGTTGAACTCGGCGAGACGGCTGCCGCGCTGCGCGGCCTTGCGAAACTCGGCGAGCGCGGACGTAAAGTTGCCCGCGTTGTAATCGGCGACGGCCGTTTGCGTTTCCATATCCGACGACGGCGGCGTCTTGCTCTGCGCATGTGCCGCCGCGCCAGCCGATAACGCGGCGAACATGACGACACGCGATGCCACGCGCATCGCGTGCAACGACAACAGCTTCATGACCTGACCTCCTGCAGCGCCTGTCGCGTGGTACGCAACAGCCACATCACGTCGGCGGCCAGCGCGATGAAGCGAAAGCCCTCCGACCGGTATTGCCGCGCGCCCGCGACGTCCAGCGCAAAGATGCCCGTCGCGACACGCGCGCGATGCGCAACATCGAGGATGTGCTTGATCGCGTCCTGCACTTCAGGGTGCTTCGAATCGCCGAGATGGCCGAGACTCGCGGCGAGATCCGCCGGTCCCACGAACAGGCAATCGATGCCCGGCGTCGCCGCGATCTGCTCCAGGTTTTCGAGCGCGCGCGCCGATTCGATCTGCATGATGGTCGCGATCTGCACGTTGGCGTTCTGCAGATAGTCGCGCCGCATTCCGTATGCCGCAGCGCGCACGGCACCCGCGACGCCGCGCAGGCCGTCCGGCGCTTCCGCCGTTGCGTATTGCGTCAGCCGGACGGCATAGGCCGCTTCGTCGGCTGTCTCGATGTTCGGGAACATCAGCGTGCGCGCGCCCGCGTCGAGCACCCGCTTGACGAGCCATTGCTCGACGGCGGGCAGGCGCACGACGGGTTCCGTCGGCAGATGCGCCGCAGCAATCGCGCGCAACTGGCCCGTGACATCGGCGCTGTCGTTGGGCGAATGCTCCATGTCGATCAGCAGCCAGTCGAAACCGGCGTGCGCCAGCGCTTCCGCCGCGCTATCGCTGCCAAGCGACAGCCACAGGCCGAAGAGCGGATCGGGATCTTTCAGACGCAGCTTGAGTGGATTGGTGAACGTGCTCATCGCGCGCCTCCCGGTGAAAACGTGGCAGCGCTGGAGCGAACGACGACGCGGCCGCGAAGGCCGACGTCAACGACAGAAAGAAAGTGGCGGGCGTAACGCCCGCAGCGTAGCGCGGTGACCGGCATGTCTCGCTCCGTGTGGTTATCGAAACGATCATACCGTGACAATAACCCGTTTAGTCGCGAACCACGTCGGCCCAGCAATTCGGCGTCTCGTACAGACGCACTTTGTGCAGACGCAGGTTCACGCCGTAATGCGCGTCATAAACGTTGGCGAGAATGTCGAATGCGACGGCGGCGAGGTTTTCGACGGTCGGAATGCGATCGAGCGCGACCGTCTTGTGTCCCGCCATCGAATCGAGGAAGCCGCGCACCTGCGTATCGCCTTCATAGACGAGAAACGCGTGATCCCACTTGTCGACGAGATGCTCGTTCGCGAGCGCCTTCACGTCGGCGAAATCCATCACCATGCCGCGATCGGGCGCGCCTTCCGTTTCGACCAGATCGCCTTGCAGCGTGATTTCGAGCACGTAGCGATGGCCGTGCAGATTGCGGCACTGGCTGCGGTGATCGGGGATGCGGTGGCCCGCGTCGAATTCGAGTTTTCGGGTAATCGTCAGCACGGCAAGTCAGGGAATGTTCAGATACTTGTGAGTCTGCATCGACAGCCGCCATTGCGGATGGCGCTTGCACCAGTCGATCGCGAGCTTCGTGTTGATATCGCGCGACGGGCCGTCCATCGGCTGGACGAGGAAATAGTCGAAGTCGAGCTTTGCGTAGTCGGCAAGACGCTGGTTGTCCTGCGGCACGACCACTTTCAGTTCGTTGCCTTTGGTCTGCACGAGCGGCGCGTCGGCCTTCGGGCTCACGCAGATCCAATCGATCGTGTCGAGGACGGGCAACGAACCGTTGGTTTCGATCGCGATTTCGAACCCTTGCGCATGCAATGCGTCGACGAGCGGCTGGTCGATCTGCAGCATCGGCTCGCCGCCCGTACACACGACGAAGCGCTGGCTCTCGCCTTCCGGCCACAACGATGCGATTTTCGCCGCGAGTTGTTCCGGCGTGCGGAATTTGCCGCCGTTCTCGCCATCGGTGCCGACAAAGTCCGTGTCGCAAAACTTGCACACCGCTTCCGCGCGATCTTCCTCGCGGCCCGACCACAGGTTACATCCGGCGAACCGGCAAAACACAGCCGGACGACCGGCGTTCGCGCCCTCGCCCTGCAATGTGTAGAAGATTTCCTTGACCGCGTAAGTCATGCTGCTGTCTGCCTGATGCTCCGTGAAGCGTGTTCGATGTGCCCGCGATGTTACGTGTTTTGTTGCCCGTCTCGTATTACGCCGGTTCCGTGACCTGCTCGCCCTTCAGATACGCCTCGTAGCCGCGCTTGCGCAAGCGGCAGGCCGGGCATTCGCCGCAGCCGAAGCCCCACGCATGCAGTTCCGCGCGCTCGCCGAGATAGCAGGTGTGCGTTTCGACGCGAACCAGCTCGACCAGTTCGTCGCCGCCCAGCTCGTGCGCGAGTCGCCACGTGTCGGCCTTGTCGATCCACATCAGCGGCGTTTCCAGCACGAAACGGCTGTCCATGCCGAGGTTCAGCGCGACTTGCAGTGCCTTCATCGTGTCGTCGCGGCAATCCGGGTAACCCGAAAAGTCCGTCTCGCACATGCCGCCGACCAGCACGCGCAACCCGCGCCGATAAGCGATCGCCGCCGCAATCGTCATGAACATCAGATTGCGGCCGGGCACGAACGTGTTCGGCAAGCCGTTGGACGCCGCGTGAATTTCGATCTCGCGCGTCATCGCGGTATCGCTGATCGAGCCGAGCACGGACAGGTCGATCATGTGATCGTCGCCGAGCCGCTCGCCCCATTGGGGAAACGTGCGCGCCACCGCATTGCGAAAGCCGTCGCGGCATTCGAGCTCGACACGATGCCGCTGGCCGTAATCGAAACCCAGCGTTTCAACGGTTTCGTATCGATCGAGCGCCCAGGCGAGACATGTGGCCGAATCCTGGCCACCGGAAAACAGCACCAGGGCGCTACTCTTGGCGTCTTTGCGGGTCACCGTGAAACTCCGTGTAGTTGATTGCCGCGCGCGAATGGCGACTCGCTGCCGGCCGGCCCACGGCTGGCGAGCCGAACCGCCGCGCGGCGCGGGCCGGCGTTGACACCGGCTCAAGCAGTATAGGCCGCGACTTTCGCGCGCCAAGCTGCCGCAGCTTATACCGCTGATCGCCCGCCAGAGAGTTTCACGCTGTGCGATGCCTCGGGCCCGAAACGAAAAAGGACTTGCGAAGATCACGCGGCAAGTCCTTGATAAAAACCGATTTTATCATGCAGCGCCAAGCGCCGCTCGGGCCCGGATTGCGAGCCATGAAAGCCAGCTGTGACGACATATCGTCCGCACATAGGAAAAGCCCCAGGAATCTTGCGATTTCCTGGGGCTGAATCCTGGTGGCCTGGGGCGGAATCGAACCACCGACACGCGGATTTTCAATCCGCTGCTCTACCAACTGAGCTACCGGGCCAACGAAGAAGCGAGAGTATAGCAAGCAGTTTTGCGTTCCTCAAGCCCCTCGCGAAAAAAACTTCAGCGGGTGTTATTCGCCCTTGTTCTTGCCGAGATCGACGCCGAGCTGCTTGAGCTTGCGATACAGGTGCGTGCGCTCGAGCCCCGTCTTTTCCGCGACGCGCGTCATGCTGCCGTTCTCGCGCGCGAGGTGGTACTCGAAGTACGCGCGCTCGAATGCGTCGCGTGCATCGCGCAGCGGAATGTCGAATGAAATCGACGCAGTCTGCGCGGACAACATGCCGCCGCCGAGGCTATCGGCCGACATCATCGGCAGCGCCGCCGCCGACGCCACGGCGGACGCATTCGCCGCCAGCACCGGCTTGGGCGCCACGCCGCCCGCTGCCGGCGCTGCGCTGCCGCGCGCGAGGCCCTGCTCGACCGCCTTCAGCAGCTTCTGCAGCGCGATCGGCTTTTCGAGGAAGTTGAGCGCGCCGATCTTCGTCGCTTCGACGGCCGTGTCGATGGTCGCGTGGCCCGACATCATGATGACGGGCATCGTCAACGTGCCCTGCGCTGCCCACTCCTTGAGCAACGTGACGCCATCGGTATCGGGCATCCAGATGTCGAGGAGCACCAGGTCGGGTGCCTGACGAAGCCGGTAGTCGCGCGCCTCCTGCGCGTTTTCCGCGACCTCGACGACATGCCCTTCGTCGCTCAGGATCTCCGAGAGCAATTCCCGGATGCCCATTTCATCATCTACCACCAGGATGGTTGCCATTTAAGCTGCCCTTGTCTGCACTGTTGCTTTTGTCTTTCCCTGCGATGCACCGCTGCCGCCGTGCGCCGCCTGCGGCCCGCTTCCTGGTGCCGCAGCCTTGTCGTCTGCGAGTTGAAGGAAGAGGATGGAAATTTGCGCGCCTTCGATCACATCGCCTGCTTTCAGACGGTTGCGTATGTCGATTCGCGCGCCGTGTTCATCGACGATCTTCTTGACCATGGCAAGTCCAAGACCTGTTCCTTTGGCCTTGGTCGTCACGTAAGGTTCGAACGCGCGCGTGAGGATGCGCGCGGGGAAGCCCGGACCGTTGTCCGACACGGTCAATCGCACCGCGACGCTCGTTTTGCCGTCGGCATCGGGATCGCCATATTCTACTGTCCTCGTCTCGAGCAACACACGAGGGTGCTGGACGTCGGCCACGGCGTCCTGCGCGTTCTGCAGCAGGTTATGGATCACCTGACGCAATTGCGTCGCGTCACCGCGTATAACGGGCAAGGCCCCCATTTCGACGACAATCGCGCTCTTGCCTTCTTCGATTCCGTACAGCGTGAGCACTTCGCTCACGAGTTCGTTCAGTTGCAGATTCGCGAGCACGGCAGGCGGCGTGCGCGCGTAGTCGCGGAAATCGTCGACCATCTGCTTCATCGCCGCGACCTGATTCACGATTGTAGTGGCGCCGCGTTTCAATACGTCGGCATCCGACGGCGCGAGCTTGTCGGCGAGTTTCATCTGCAGGCGCTCGGCTGACAGCTGGATCGGCGTGAGCGGATTCTTGATCTCATGCGCGAGACGCCGCGCGACTTCGCCCCACGCAATGGAACGCTGTGCGGAGATCACGTCGGAGATATCGTCGAACACGACGACATAGCCAGAGGTCTCCTCATCGTCGCTGTCGTTGCCCGCCGTCGACACGAGCCGCGCGCCGCGCGCGAGCAGCGTCAGCGGTTCGGACTCGCCGGGAATCTGCAGCGCCATCTGCTGCTGCCAGTGGCCCGTGTCGCCCTGATCGTCGCCGCCCGCCGCTTCGAGATCGGCGAACGCCTTGCGCACCATCGTGCCGAACTCGCTCGACACGCCGATGCGATCCAGCGACGAACCGAGCAGCGACGCAAACGGCTGCCGGAAAATACGCTCCGCGCCGCGATTGACCGTCGTCAGGCGGAACTGCCGGTCGAACACAAACACGCCCGCCGTGAGGTTGGCAAGAATGCTTTCGAGGTACGCCTTCGAATGCTCGAGCGCGACGCGGTTCGCCTCGACAGCGAGGCGTGCCTCCGACAACTGCCGCGTCATCGCGTTGAACGACTGCGTGAGGAAGCCGAGTTCGTCGCGCGACTTGATTTCGCGCTTGGGCGTGTAGTCGCCCTCCGTCACTTCCTTCGTGCCTTGCGCGAGCAGGAACAGCGGCCGTGCGAGCTGATTGCCGAGCGCGAGCGCGAGCATCATCGCGATGAACGTGGCGAGGAACAGCGCGAGCGTCAGCGTGCCGATGTACATCTTGCGCAAGCCCGTGCGCCCGATCGCCTTCTCCTGATATTCGCGATATGCGCGCTGCACGGCATCCGCATTGCGCGCGAGGCTTTGCGACACGGGCTGCGTGAGTTGCAGGAAGCGCTCGGTTGGCTGCAGCAGCGACGCGTTGCTGTCGGGAATGCGCTGCACGACGCGCAGCCGCAATGCGCCCTTCGCGCCGCGCACTTTCGGATCGCCGTCCACTTCGCCTTCGATCGACGCGAAGCCGCGGCCGCGCGCCTGCTCGATCATCAGCGGCGTGGGCAGATCGCCCGGCATCAGCGACGCGTAGTTGCTGGTTGCCTGCGCGACCACGTGCATGTCGGGCGCCGCGCCCGACATGCTGCGCGACGGCTCGACGATCGTCGCATCCTGCACGCCGAACTGATCGCGCAGACGCAACAGCGTCAGCGTCGTGCCGGCGGAATCAGCGCTCGCGAGCTGCTCGGCCATCAGGCGGCCCTTGGTTTGCAGGTCGGACAGCGACGCGTCGAGCATGCCGCGGCCCAGGTTCAAGCCGGACGTCAGCGCCGTTTCGACATTCACGTCGAACCACGACTCGATGCTGCGCGACACGAACTGATACGACACGATGTAGATGATGCCGCCCGGCACCACGCCGACCAGCGCGAAGAAGAACGCAAGCTTGGCGAGCAGCCGCGTGCCGAACTTGCCCTTGCGTAGTCGCGTGACGATGATCACCACGAGCACCGCGACGATCAGCATGAAGATCAGCGCGACAGCGACGTTGGCGGCATACAGCCAGCCGTAATAGCGGTCGAAGAACTCGGTGTTCGCGCTCGCGGCCGCGAGCAGCACGAGCAGCAGGACGGCCGTCACCGCCACCGTCGACACGAGCAATCTGACGACGATGCTGCTGACACTGGTGGCGCGGCGCACTCTATTTAGCACGTTCGGTCACCGTGAAGGTAAAACGCTTCCAGTCGGAAGCAAGATTCCAGTCGCGGTTGTTGACCGCGTCGATCTGGAACGGCTTGGGCATCAGCGCGATATCGAGCTGCATGCGCACCGATGCCGTGTACGTTTCGCCCGCGCGCACCTGGTTGCGATCGATCACATGCCACGACGTGACATGCTTGATGACGGCCAGCGCTTCGGCGAGCGAAGCGAAGCCAAGCTGCAGGCCGCCCGACGACACGCGGTACTCGCGAGTAAGCGGCTGGAACGAGAGACGAATGCTTTGCGATACGCTCACCGGTTGTTCGTCGAACCAGTACCAGCGCGGCCGGCTCAGTTCGAAGTCCGTTGTGAAGTAAAGCGGAATGCCTTTGTTGACGGCGTCTTCAAGGTTGCTGTTCAGCTCGAACTCGAAGCGCGCATCGAGGCTCCACCCGCTACCGTCGGATTGCAGGGACGCGCGTTGCACGGCGATCGATTCGGCTCGCGCCGACCCGGCTGACGTCAGCCAAAGAGCCAGCGCAATCCAGAGCGCGGCCACGAGCCGAAGCGGAAGAAAGCGTTTGATGATCACCGTTTCTGAAAGCGCGCGTAGAAGAATCCGTCGTGGTCTAAGCTCGAACCAGTGCTTTGTCCGGCGCGGGAACCAGCCGATACGTCGGCGGGCGCGCGGGCGACTGCAGGGAGCAGTTGCCCCGGCGCGTCCAATCGTACCGCATCCGCGTGTCGGTTTCCAAACCACTGGGCCTGCAACTCGCCCTCTTCCGGAAAGATCGAGCACGTAACGTACAGCAATTCGCCGCCCGGTTTGACGAGTGGCCACAGCGCTTCGAGAATGCGCCGCTGCTCGTCGACGAGCGCAGGAATGTCCGACGCGCGACGCAGCCAGCGGATATCCGGATGCCGTCGCACGATGCCCGAAGCCGAGCACGGCACGTCGGCGAGAATGCGGTCGAAGGGCTGATCGGCGGCGTCGTGCCACTGCGCGGGATTGCCCGCGTCGCCGACGCGCACTTGCGCGTGCAAGCCTAGACGCTGCAGGTTTTCGCCGATACGGCGAGCCCGCGTCGCGTCGCTTTCGAGCGCGATCAGATCGATATCGGCGAGTTCCAGCAGATGCCCCGTCTTCCCCCCAGGCGCCGCGCACGCGTCGAGCACGCGCATGCCGTCGCGCACGCCGAGCCATTGCGCGGCGAGTTGCGCGCCCGCGTCCTGCACGGAAACGACGCCCTCGTTGAAACCCGGAATGCGGTCCACGGGCATGGGCGTATCGAGACGCACGGCATGATCGCCCGCTTGCGTCGCGGCAATCTGATGCTCGCGCAACGTTTGCAGATAAGCGTCGACGGTAGCGCGGCGCGCGTTCACGCGCAGCGTCAGCGGACCTTGCGTGTTGCCGGCGGCGAGCATGGCCTGCCACGCGTCGGGCCACGCCGCCCGAACGACGTCGATCCACCAGACCGGGTAGTTCCAGCGAGCGACGGCGTCGCGATCGGCTTCGGCGAGCAGCGCTTCGCGCTCGCGCAGGAAGTTGCGCAGCACCGCGTTGACCAGTCCCTTCGCAAACGCATACTCGCGCCGCGCGCCAATCGCATTCACGGCCTGATCGACGACCGTGAAGGGCGCATACGCAGCGTTGCTCTCGTCATCGGCCAGTAACGCGAGCGCGCATGCGAGCACATGCGCGACGTGCGGCGGCGGCGCCTTGCGCACCAGCCTGGCGACCAGCCATTCGGCCGTGCCGAGCCGGCGCATCGTCCGGTAGGCGATGTCCTGGACGGCACCGCGCGATGCCGCCGCGACGCCTTCTGGCTGCGCCACGAAAATCGAATGCAGCGCTGCCGGCAACGCCGCGCCCTGACGGACCGCGCCGACGGCCTGCGCGGCGCAATCGAGCGCGAAGCCGAGGGATTCGGGCGCGAGATGGAGCATCGATAGTCGGTTGTCGCGTGAACGCTGCGACGGCGCAGCACGATGCGGGGAAGGCTTTCGGGTCATGGACAGGCAGAAAACGCGCGCGCGGAGTGTCGCGCAAACGCCACATTGTAGCGTGCCGCGGATGGCGGGCAGGCCCGCCCGCGGCTCATATGCGAAGCGGATACTTTCGAAACGACGATCAGCGCGGCGAGCCCGTCTGAACCGACCGTGCATGAACGACAAAGGGCGAGTTGCGCTCGCCCTTTCGGATGGCTGCCGCGAGGTCCCGGCTGGAAGACGGAACCTCGCGCCCTGTTTAGTCGAACCGCCCTGTACGGGCCATCTCCATCAGCCGCGCGATGCGTTCCTCCGTCGCCGGGTGCGTCGAAAACAGGTTCTGGATACCACCGCCCGACAGCGGATTCATGATCATCATCTGCGCGGTGGCGGGGTGCGCCTCGGCCGTCGGGAACGGGATGCCGTTCGCGTAGCGATGGATCTTGTCCAGCGCCGACGCGAGCGCCTGCGGATCACCCGAAATCCGCGCACCGCCGCGGTCCGCTTCGAACTCCCGCGCGCGCGAAATCGCCATCTGGATCAGCGCACCCGCAATTGGCGCCAGCAGCGCGACCGCGATGCTGGCGATCGGATTCGCCGGACGGCCGTTTTCGTCGCGGACCGCCAAAAAACATCGCGAAGTTAGCCAGCGCCGAAATCGCACCCGCCATCGTCGCCGAAATGGTGGAGATGAGGATGTCGCGGTGCTTCACGTGCGCTAGTTCGTGTGCCATCACCCCGCGCATTTCGCGCTCGGACAGAACACGCAGAATGCCCGTGGTCGCCGCAACGGCCGCATGCTGGGGGTTGCGGCCCGTCGCGAACGCATTCGGCTGGTCTTCGTCGATCAGGTAGACGCGCGGCATGGGCAGCTCAGCGCGCGTGGCGAGCTCGCGCACCATCCGGTAGAACTGCGGCGCGCTCGTTTCATCCACTTCCTGCGCGTTGTACATGCGCAGCACCATCTTGTCCGAAAACCAGTAGGAGAAGAAATTCATGCCCAGCGCAATCAGCAGCGCGAGCATCATGCCCCGCTGGCCACCGATCATGCCGCCGATCACGACGAAGAGTGCCGTAATCGCGGCCATCAGCATCGCGGTTTTTATCCAGTTGAACATATACAGGACTCCTTGCCCGTCACTTGGTTCTTTACTCATGCCGCCGATTCGCGGCGAACGATTGTAAGCGAACTGTTAGATAGGGACGAGCGGGAAAAATTCAATCACCGTGCAGTAGTGGCAAGCTTGATGCCCAGCCCGACAAACGCGCTGCCGATGGTGCGATCCAGCCATTTCTTGACGCCCGGCTTGCCCGAGAAACGGCGCGTGACACTGCCCGCAATCCACGCGACGAAGCTGTTCCACACCGTGCTCATCACGACGAACACGACGCCCAGCGCGAGAAACGCGAGGCTCTTGTTGTCACTGGAAGCGGACACGAACTGAGGGAAGAACGACACGAAAAACAATACGACCTTCGGATTCAGCACGTTGGTCCAGAAGCCCTGCAAGAAAAGCTGGCGCAGCGACTTCGGCGCGCCGGCTGCGCGCGCATCGCCTTGCGCGTCGCCTGCCGCCGGCTTTGTCAGGATGAGGCGAATGCCGAGATAGGCGAGGTAAATGGCCCCGACGAACTTGATCACGGTGAACGCCGTGGCGGAAGCCGCCAGCAGCGCGGTCAGCCCGAACGCGCACGCGAGCGAATGCACGCAGCACCCGGCTGAAATACCCAACGCCGACATCAGCCCCGCGCCGCGCCCTTGTGCCACGCTGCGGCCGACGATATACGCCGTATCCGGCCCCGGCGTGACATTGAGCAAAAAAACGGCGGCGACGAAGAATTCGAAATGGGTGATGCCGAACATGAAAACCTCTACGGGCGGGGAGCTGCATCGTAGATTCTAACGCGCCGTTCGGCTCCGACGCGCCCTGGCCGAACGGCAGATGGTGCGACGGAGCGCGCGCCGTTATTGTGGCTGCGCAAGGTCGAAACGCTGACCGGGGGCGAGCGTCGAGCCCGCGAGAAAATCGCGCACCGGCAGCCGCTTGCCACCGGGCTTCTGCAATTGGGTGATGCGCAGGGCGCCTTCGCCGCAGGTCACGACAACGCCTTCCGGCGATACATCCACGATCGTGCCTGGCTCCGCCTTGCGCGGCGCGTCGGTTGGGGTTGCCGACCAGATCTTGAGCACCGTTGCGTCGAGGGTGGCCGCGCCGCCGGGGAACGGATCGAACGCGCGGATCTGGCGAGCCAGTTCCGCCGCCGGGCGTCGCCAGTCGAGCGCGGCCTCGTGCTTGCCGATTTTTTCGGCGTAGGTTGCGCCTTCGGCCGGCTGCGGCGTCGCGGCGAGCTTGCCGCTGCGTTCCAGCTCGATCAATGCATCGACGATCAGCTTCGCGCCGGCCGCGGCGAGACGGTCGTGCAGCGTCGCCGTGGTGTCGGTGTCGTGGATCGGCATGCGGACTTCGGAAATCATCGCGCCCGTGTCGAGGCCCGCGTCCATCTGCATCAGCGTAATGCCCGTTTCGGCGTCGCCGGCCTCGATGGAGCGGTGAATCGGCGCCGCGCCGCGCCAGCGCGGCAGCAGCGAGGCGTGAATATTGATGCAGCCGTGCGGCGCGATGTCGAGCACTTCCTGCGGCAGCAGCAAGCCGTAGGCGGCAACCACCATCACGTCGTGTGGCGTAGCGCGCAACTGGTCGATGGCGGCAGCGGCTTCAGCCGGAAACTTGCCGTTACGCCGCAAGGAGGGCGGCTGCGCGACGGCGATGCCATGCTCATCGGCGTACCGCTTGACGGGGCTTGCCTGCAGCTTCATGCCGCGTCCCGCCGGCCGGTCCGGCTGGGTGAGCACGAGCGGGACGGCAAAACCCGCCTCGTGGATCGCGGCCAGCGCAGCCGCGGCGAATTCCGGCGTGCCGGCAAAGATGACGCGCAACGAATGACTCATGTACTGATAACGGAAGCGGTCCAAAAAGGCGTCACATCGCGTGCGCGAGCTTCTTCATCTTGCTCTTGATGCGCGTCTGCTTGAGCGGTGACAGGTATTCGACGAACACGCGGCCCATCAGGTGATCCATTTCGTGCTGGATGCACACGGCAAGCAAACCTTCGCAATCCAGCTCGAACGTTTCGCCCTTCTCGTTCAGCGCGCGCACGCGCACCTGCTCGGCGCGCTCGACGTTGTCATAGATGCCCGGCACCGACAGGCAGCCTTCCTCGTTGATCTTCTTCTCGTCGCTCGACCAGATGATTTCCGGGTTGATGAAGGCACGCAGCTCGTCGTGCGTATCGGACACGTCGATCACGATCACGCGCTCATGCACGTCCACCTGCGTCGCCGCGAGGCCGACGCCGGGCGCGGCGTACATCGTCTCGGCCATGTCGGCAACGAGCTTGCGGATACGGTCATCGACCTTTTCGACCGGCTTCGCGATCTTGTGCAGACGCTTGTCCGGGTAATTGAGGATGTTCAGTAAAGCCATGATCGAAAAATGGATTGGGCGCCGACGCAGTTGAAAAGTCGCGCAATTGGCCATTCGGCCAGGTTGTTCGCCGATCGCGACACGCAGAGGATAGATGGTGACGCGACCGTGTCGGTTCAACGCCAGATCAACGCCCGGATACGCGTCGGCAAGCTCGCGCGAAGGCGGCGCGGCAGCGGTTTCGAGTTATTTCGGATGATGAAAATTTTAGCATGGCGGCCGACAGGATGCCGCGCATAAGGATGATGCCAGCGATGCAAACCCTTCCGCTTACTGATCAGGAAATAGCCGCGTGGTTGCGGCTCGCCATGGCGCCGGGGTCGCTGGCGACGCCGCTGCCCGTGCCGCGCTCGCGCCGCCAGCGGCTGACTTTCAGGCGCATCTCGACGCGGTGCGCGCGTGGCGCGAATTGCCCGGCAACGCGCTCGTGACCCTAGGTGATCCCGCTTATCCGCCGCTGTTGCTGACAATGCCCGATCCGCCGCCGCTGCTGTACGCAAAAGGGCGGATCGATCTGCTGCATGCGCGCAGCGTCGCCGTAGTCGGCAGTCGCAGCGCGACGCCGCAGGGAGTCGAAGATGCGACGCGCTTTGCGCGCGCCTTCGCCGACGCAGGGCTGACAGTCGTGTCGGGCCTCGCGTCCGGCGTCGACGCCGCCGCGCATCGCGGCGCGCTGCAAGGGCGCGGCAGCACCGTCGCCGTGATCGGCACGGGCGCCGATATCGTCTATCCAGCCGCGCATCACGCACTGGCGCATCAGATCGCCGATGGCGGCGCGATTCTGTCGGAATGGCCGCTCGGCACGCCCGCCCGCTCCGCGCACTTTCCTCAGCGCAACCGGTTGATCGCGGGGATGGTCAGCGGCGTGCTGGTCGTCGAGGCGGCGATGCGCTCCGGCTCGCTGATCACCGCCCGCCTCGCCAATGAAATGGGTCGCGATGTGTTCGCGATTCCCGGCTCCATCCACGCGCCGCTGGCGCGCGGCTGCCACCGGATGATCAAGCAGGGCGCGAAACTCGTCGAAACGCCCGACGACGTGCTGGAAGAACTCGGATTGGGCGCGCAGGCGTCGGGCGCGGTCGCGTCGTCCGGATCGAACATCATCGCGCTAAAGCCGCACGCCTCGAAAGAACAGCGCGACGACGGCGCCCGCCTGCCGCCCGAGGCGGAGCGCTTGCTCGATGCCCTCGGCCATTCGCCCACCACGCTTGAAATCCTGGCCGAACGCACCGACATGCACGACACGCTGCTGCAAAGCATGCTGCTGCGTCTCGAACTGGCGGGCGAACTGTGTGCGCTGCCCGGCGGCCGTTACGTTCGCGCGACGCACAGCGGGTAACGCGCCGTGCTACATTCGCGCCAAATAACCGTGAAATGCCGAAGGAACCGTCATGCCCGCGTTGAATCTGGACACCGACCCGAAACGGATCGCCGAGCGCGTCAATGACCGCGAAACGCTTTTCGTTGCGTGTCTGTGCGCGGAATGGTGCGGAACCTGCCGCGAGTACCGGGCCGCTTTCGATGCGCTCGCGGACAGGCATCCGGATATCTGCTTCGCGTGGATCGATATCGAAACCCACGCAGACCGTTTCGACGACCTTGATGTCGAAAATTTCCCCACCATTCTTATAGAGGATGGCGTGACGACCCGATTCTTCGGCACGGTGTTGCCGCAAGCGGCCATCGTCGAGCGGATGCTGGTCGATCTGACCGCGCTGCCCGGCGTCAAAGGCGCGCCGAAAATGCGGCCGGCTTTGCTGGAAGCTTGACCGCACGCTGCGCCGACCCATACAGCCCCAATTGCTGCCGGCGCTTGCGGGTGGCGGAACGGCATTGACGAAAACCGTCGCGCATTGCGGAAAAAGGGGCGCCCAAGGCGTCGGAAACCGCGTCCGGCGACGGTCGTTACACGCTTGCCCAACCGATCTGGGCGCAATTATGATGACCCGCTTTTTTGGGCCCACCGGTTGCCGTTGCGGCAGCGTGTGCTATAAAGCGGTCGTTAATGGGTGCCAAACCCGGGCGCGAAAACCCGGGGTACCAGCCCGAATTCACCAATTTATTTTCAGTCATGTCAAAAGCACTGATCATCGCCGAGAAGCCCTCCGTCGCGAACGACATCGCGCGGGCTTTGGGCGGTTTTACCAAGCATGACGAGTACTTCGAAAACGACGATTTCGTTCTTTCGTCAGCGGTCGGCCATCTCGTCGAGATCGCCGCGCCCGAAGAATATGAAGTCAAACGCGGCAAATGGAGCTTCGCCAATCTGCCCGTCATCCCGCCGCATTTCGATCTGCATCCGATTGCGAAAAGCGAGTCCCGGCTCAAGGTCCTGACGAAGCTGATCAAGCGAAAAGACGTCGATCGCCTGATCAACGCATGCGACGCGGGGCGCGAAGGCGAACTGATTTTCCGCCTGATCGCGCAGCACGCCAAAGCGAAACAGCCGGTGCAGCGTCTGTGGCTGCAGTCGATGACGCCCGCCGCCATCCGCGACGGCTTCGCCCAACTGCGCAGCGACACGGACATGCAGCCGCTCGCGGACGCGGCGCGTTGCCGCTCCGAAGCGGACTGGCTCGTCGGCATCAACGGCACGCGTGCGATGACCGCCTTCAACAGCAAAGGCGGCGGCTTTTTCCTGACCACGGTTGGTCGTGTGCAGACGCCGACGCTGTCGATCGTCGTCGAGCGCGAAGAGAAGATTCGCCGCTTCGTGCCGCGCGACTACTGGGAAGTGAAGGCCGAATTCGTCTGCGCGGCGGGCTTCTACGAGGGCCGCTGGTTCGATCCGAAGTTCAAGAAGGACGAGTTCGATCCCGAAAAGCGCGATTCGCGGCTCTGGAGCTTGCCGGCGGCGGAAACGATCGTCGCAGCCTGTCGCGGCCAGACGGGCACCGTGACGGAAGAATCGAAGCCGTCAACGCAGCTTTCGCCCGCGCTCTTCGACCTGACCAGCTTGCAGCGCGAGGCCAACGGCCGCTTCGGCTTTTCGGCGAAGAACACGCTCGGCCTCGCTCAGGCGCTGTACGAAAAGCACAAGGTGTTGACCTATCCGCGTACCGACGCGCGCGCCCTGCCGGAAGACTACCTGGACACGGTCAAGGCAACGATGGAGATGCTCAAGGAGAGCAACAACTATCTGCCACACGCCAAGCAGGTGCTCGACAAGGGCTGGGTGAAGCCGAACAAGCGCATCTTCGACAATTCGAAGATCAGCGACCACTTCGCAATCATCCCGACGCTGCAGGCGCCGAAGGCGCTGTCCGAACCGGAGCAGAAGCTGTACGACCTCGTCGTCAAGCGCTTTCTCGCCGTGTTCTTCCCGGCGGCCGAATACCGCGTGACCACGCGCATCACCGAAGTCGTCGGCCATCATTTCAAGACGGAAGGCAAGGTGCTCGTCGAGCCGGGCTGGCTGCAGGTGTATGGCCGCGAGTCGGGTGGAGAAGACGCGAATCTCGTCCCGGTGCAAAAGGACGAGAAGGTCAAAACCGACAAGATCGCCGCGCAGCAACTCACGACCAAGCCACCCGCGCGCTACAACGAAGCCACGCTGCTGTCGGCGATGGAAGGCGCGGGCAAACTCGTCGAAGACGACGAGCTGCGCGAAGCAATGGCCGCGAAGGGCCTCGGCACGCCGGCCACGCGCGCTGCCATCATCGAAGGTCTGCTGGGCGAGAAGTATCTGGTGCGCGAAGGGCGCGAGCTGATTCCGACCGCGAAGGCTTTCCAGTTGATGACGCTGCTGCGCGGCCTCGACGTGAAGGAATTGACCGCGCCGGAGCTGACGGGCGAGTGGGAATACAAGCTGTCGCAGATGGAGCGCGGCAAGCTGCCGCGCGACGCGTTCATGCAGGAAATCGCCCGCATGACGCAGACCATCGTGAAGCGCGCGAAGGAATACGATTCCGACACCATTCCCGGCGACTACGCGACGCTGCAAACGCCTTGCCCCAATTGCGGTGGCCAGGTGAAGGAAAACTATCGGCGCTTCGCCTGCACCAAATGCGAGTTCTCCATTTCGAAAATTCCGGGTGGCCGGCAGTTCGAAATCGAAGAAGTCGAAGAGCTGTTGCAGAAGAAGGAAATCGGGCCGCTTTCGGGTTTCCGCAGCAAGATGGGCCGTCCGTTCTCGGCAATTCTGAAGCTCTCTTTCGACGACGAAATCAAGAACTACAAGCTCGAGTTTGACTTTGGACAGGACCAGGGTGGCGAAGACGGCGAGGCGCCGGACTTCTCCGAACAGGAACCCGTCGGCGCATGTCCGAAATGCGGCAGCCGCGTGTTCGAGCACGGCATGAGCTACGTCTGCGAAAACTCTGTCGCGAATCCGAAAACGTGCGACTTCCGCTCGGGCAAGGTGATCCTCCAACAGGAAATCCAGCGCGAGCAGATGGCGAAGCTGCTGACGGACGGACGCACCGATTTGCTGACCAACTTCAAGTCGTCGCGCACGGGCCGCAACTTCAAGGCTTATCTCGTCAAGCAGAACGACGGCAAGATCGGTTTCGAGTTCGAGAAGAAGGAACCGAAGGAAGGCGCGGCGGCGAAATCGGCGGCGGCGAAATCGGCGGCAGCGAAATCGGCGGCGAAGGCGGCAGCCGCGTCCGACGACGACGGCGCTGCCAACGGTGCTCCCGTGAAGAAGGTCGCCACGAAAACCGCGGCGGCCAAGAAAGCGCCTGCGAAAAAAGCCGCCGCCAAGACAGCCGCAGCGAAAACCACGGCGCGCAAGACAGGCTCCTAAGGCTCTGCGCAAAGCGGGGCAAGGCGAAGCGCGACACTGCCCTGCCCGCTGCGCTTCACCGTTTGGCGCGCGAACGCCGACCAACAAAAAGCGCAGTCACCCTTTACGGTGACTG
>BBSL01000035.1 GCA_001319865.1 Burkholderia sp. E7m39
CTTTTTTTATCGCCGCGCAACGTGCCTCATCGCTGAGGCGCCGTTGCGAATGCCTACCCGGACGCGAGGCGCTTCAGTGCGTGGGCGTGACGATGCCGCCGCGCGAGCGGTTCAGCGTGCGCGTCGCAGGCTTGGCCGTGATTTCGCTATCCAGCAGGCTCGATAGCGGCTCGGCGCCGTCGAATGCCTCGGGCGGCATCGACATCGCCGTCGACTCCAGCATCGACGGTGACCGTTCCACACCATCTTTGAGCCACTGCTCGCCAAGCTGGCTGTTCGGCGTCTGGTTGAAATGCTCGACGAGGTGATCGATGAACGTGCGGACCTTGGCGGGCAAGTGGCGCCGACTCGGGTACGCGATGTTGATCTCGACCTGCGGCAGCCGATAGTCGCTCAGCAGGCGCACCAGCTTCCCGCGCGTCGTGTCGCGGCCAATCAGATAGCTCGGCAGGATCGCGATGCCCATACCGAGCAGCGCGAACTGGCGCAGCATTTCCGTGTTGTTCGCGACGATCACGTTGGTCGGACGCACGCGCACCTCGCCTTCCGGCCCCGTGAACACGCGCTCATCGCCCCAATACTCCGACGGCAGCGACAGACACGGGTGCTCGAGCAGCTGTTCGGGGCGGGTCGGCGTGCCGTGCTTTTCCAGATAGGCGGGCGTCGCGCAGACGGTCATGCAGCCCGTGGTCAGCCGGCGCGTGACGATGCTCGCGCTACGCATGTGGCGCGCAATCACCACGCCGACATCGAACCCTTCTTCGACGAGATCGACCTGACGGTCAACCAGCGTGACGTCCGGGATGACTTTTGGATAGCGCTCCGCGTACGTCTGCAGCACGGGCGCGAGGTTGTGCAGCCCGAACACAACGGGCGCAACAATGCGCAATGTACCGACGGGCTCGTGATTGCGCGCGACCACCATTTGCTCGACATCCTCGAGTTCGTCGAGGATCTGGCGCGCGCGCTCCAGGTAGACCTGACCGGACTCGGTCAGCGACAGGCTACGCGTGGTGCGGTTCAGCAGCCGCGTACCGAGCCGCCCTTCGAGATCGGCGACGTGGCGTGTGGCGACTGCGTTTGAAATATCCATCGCGCTGGCCGCGCGGGCGAAACTTCCGAGATCCGCCACCTTGACGAAAACTCGCATCGACTGCAAATGATCCATGACAACTCCTGCCGTATTTCCGCTCCCGCGAACAGGAAGCACACTTGGAATTTTCCTACGACCAGGGAAATCCTGCAGAAGTTGCCTACGATCGTCGAAATTTTATAAAAATTTGAGTCAATATCTTCGCGGACAACATGGCAGAACTGTCATTGTTCCCGATGCGGAAACAATTTGCTGCATTGCGTCGACAACGCGGACGGAGTGCGAACAGCGAAAGCGACGCGTCGGCGCCGGAATGGACATCGAAAGATCAGACGAATCGACAGCGAATGACATGAAAAAGCCGCCCGCAGGCGGCTCATCAAACGTGCGTCGTCGGTGCGTGGGCACCGAATCAGGCGGCCAGCTTTTTTTCCAATGCGCTACGCGTATCTTGCAGTGCAGGCGGCAAGCCGTGCTTGAGCGTATCGAACAGTTCGTCGTGCAGCGCCAGTTCCTTGCGCCAGGCGGCATCGTCGACGGAAATCACCTGTTCGAACTGCTCGCGCGTGAAGTCGAGGCCACTCCAGTCGATGTCCTCATAGCGCGGCGACACGCCGAACGCATGCTCTTCGCCCTCTGCCTTGCCCTCGATCCGGTCGACCATCCAGCGCAGCACGCGCATGTTCTCGCCGAAGCCCGGCCACGCGAACTTGCCGTCGTCGCCCTTGCGGAACCAGTTGACGCAGAAAATCTTCGGCACGCGCGCCTGCAACTGCTCGAGCCGCGCGCCCGTTTTCAGCCAGTGGCCGAAGTAGTCGCTCATGTTGTAGCCGCAGAACGGCAGCATCGCAAACGGGTCGCGCCGCACGACGCCCTGCTGCCCGGCCGCCGCCGCCGTTGTCTCCGAACCCATCGTCGCCGCCATGTAGACGCCTTCGACCCAGTCGCGCGCTTCTGTCACGAGCGGCACGGTAGTTGAGCGACGTCCGCCGAACACGAACGCGTCGATCGGCACGCCGGCCGGGTTCTCCCAATCGGCGTCGATCGACGGACATTGCGACGCGGGCGCCGTGAAGCGGGCGTTCGGATGCGCCGCCTTGCGGCCTGATTCCTTCGCAATCGCGGGCGTCCAGTCCTTGCCCTGCCAGTCGATCAGATGCGCGGGCGGCTCGTCCGTCATGCCTTCCCACCAGACGTCGCCGTCGTCGGTGAGGGCGACGTTCGTGAAGATCACGTTTTCCTTCAGCGTCGCCATCGCGTTGAAGTTGGTCTTTTCGCTCGTGCCCGGCGCGACGCCGAAATAGCCGGCTTCCGGGTTGATCGCGTAGAGACGCCCGTCCTTGCCCGGCTTGATCCACGCGATGTCGTCGCCGATCGTCGTGATCTTCCAGCCGTTCATGCCTTCGGGCGGAATCAGCATCGCAAAATTGGTCTTGCCGCACGCCGACGGGAACGCCGCCGCCACATGATGCTTGCGCCCTTCCGGCGACGTCACGCCGAGCACCAGCATGTGTTCCGCGAGCCAGCCTTCGTCGCGGCCCATCGTCGACGCGATGCGCAGCGCGAAGCACTTCTTGCCGAGCAGCGCGTTGCCGCCGTAGCCCGAGCCGTAGCTCCAGATTTCGCGGGTTTCGGGGAAATGGACGATGTACTTCGTATCGTTGCACGGCCACGCGACGTCTTTCTCGCCAGCCGCGAGCGGCGCGCCGACGGAATGCACGCACGGCACGAAGTCGCCGTCCTCGCCGAGCACGTCATACACCTTGCGGCCCATGCGCGTCATGATCCGCATGTTCGTGACGACGTACGGGCTGTCGCTCAGCTCGACGCCGATATGCGCGATAGGAGAGCCGAGCGGGCCCATCGAGAACGGCACGACGTACATCGTGCGGCCGCGCATCGCGCCCTCGAACAGGCCGTCGAGCGTCGCGCGCATTTCGGCGGGCGCGAGCCAGTTGTTGGTCGGGCCTGCGTCTTCACGGCGCTGCGAGCAGATGAAGGTGCGATCCTCGACGCGCGCGACGTCGGATGGATCGGAACATGCGAGATAGGAATTAGGCCGGTTGGCCGGGTTGAGCTTTTTGAAAGTGCCGGCCGCGACCATCTGTTCGCACAGTCGGTCGTATTCCTCCTGCGACCCGTCGCACCAGACGATCCGCTCCGGTTTAGCCAGCGCCGCCACGCGCTGCACCCACTCGATCAGTTTTTGGTGTTTGACCCAGGCAGGCGCTTCGACCGTCGAATGGCCTGCGAATGCGGGATGATTCATCGAGCTGTCTCCGTTTTGGTAGAAGAAGAATCGGTGCTAGCCCAACGACGCTGCATGCGAGAGGCGGCAATCGGCGCGAGGTTGTGTCGCGCGCGATCGTGCAGGTCGTGCGGGCCTTGCAGCCTGTCGCTGACGCCTTGCAACCGTGTGTAAAGCGGCTTGCGCGGACATGCAACAAACTGTTAAAAACGAGGGAACTTGCCCTACCGTTGCGGTTCCGTCCTCGCGGCTCCTTGTACGGTACGGCATTCCACTCAAGCATCATGTGGTCCAGATCACATGGTGGGACACCCGAATAAGACTCTCCGTTCCGCATCCTTCGCAGGATGCGTCGCAAAACATATACGCCATGAAGATTGCCATCCTTGACGACTATCAAGACGCCGTCCGCAAGCTCGACTGTTTCCAACTGCTCGCCGACCACGAGGTCAAGGTTTTCAACAACACCGTTCGCGGCCTGGGCCAGCTCGCCAGCCGTCTGTCGGAAGTCGACGCGCTGGTCCTGATTCGCGAACGCACCCGCATCAGCTCGCAACTGCTCGACAAGTTGCCGCATCTGCGCATGATCAGCCAGACAGGCCGCGCAGGCAGCCACATCGACATGGCCGCCTGCACGGAGCGCGGTATCGCCGTGCTGGAAGGCGTCGGCTCGCCGATCGCCCCCGCCGAGCTGACGTGGGCTCTTATCATGGCCGCGCAACGTCGCATTCCGCAATACGTGGCAAACCTTAAGCAAGGAGCCTGGCAACAATCGGGCCTGAAGACGTCGGCGCTGCCGCCGAACTTCGGTCTCGGCCAGGTGTTGCGCGGACAGACGCTCGGCATCTGGGGCTACGGCAAGATCGGCCGGCTGGTGGCGGGCTACGGCAAGGCGTTCGGCATGAACGTGCTGATCTGGGGCCGCGAGCATACGCGTGAGGCCGCACTCGCCGATGGCTACCAGGTCGCGGACAGCCGCGAGGCGCTGTTCGAGCAAAGCGACGTGCTGTCGCTGCATCTGCGCCTGCACGACGACACGCGCGGCATCGTCAAACAGGACGATCTGATGCGCATGAAGCCGACGGCGCTGTTCGTCAATACGAGCCGCGCGGAGCTTTTGGAAGAAAACGCGCTGATGGGCGCGCTGTCGCACAACCGGCCGGGCATGGTCGCCATCGACGTCTACGAAAGCGAGCCGATCCTGCAGGGCTACAGCCTGTTGCGCATGGAAAACGTGATCTGCTCGCCGCACATCGGCTACGTCGAGAAGGAAAGCTACGAGCTGTATTTCAGCGCGGCGTTCAAAAACATTCTCGCGTTCGATCAGGGCGATACATCGAGTGTTGCCAATCCCGAAGCGCTGCAGGGCGGGCGCCGCAAGTGATCGTTCGAAGCCCGGAG
The DNA here is from genome assembly GCA_001319865.1 of Burkholderia sp. E7m39. Lineage (GTDB taxonomy): Bacteria > Pseudomonadota > Gammaproteobacteria > Burkholderiales > Burkholderiaceae > Paraburkholderia > Paraburkholderia bengalensis. Next base: position 4,743 of record BBSL01000035.1, read on the forward strand.
GTGTTTCCGGGCTTTTTTATTGAGCGGGCGCTTCAGTCGTGCGCGGCGGCGGCGAGCAAATCGGGCATCCGTTGTAGAAACTGCTCGCCATCGACGCGGCCGAGATCGTAGGCGTGCTGCATCTGCGAAGGGCTCGTGTAGTCCCAGCTCGAAATCGGCACCTTGCGCGACGGCTGCACGTACAGCCGATGCTGCTCGCCGTGCGGGACGACGAACATCTGCGGACGTGGATAAATGCGCGTCACCATCACCAGCACGTTGCCGGGCGTCGGGTCGAGCGCGCCGACAGGCACGTTGTCGACCATTCCGCCGTCGAGCACCGGGCGCCCGTTGCGTCGCAGAACAGGCGTGAACGGCGGCGTGCACGACGACTGAAGAATCAGGTCGGCGAGTTCGTCGACGCTCGCGCAATCTTGGGCGCGCACGAATTCGGGATGAAATCCGAGCGACTGGCCGAGCGTCGGGTGCAGCGTCTTGCGGATGTACTTTTCGATGTTGTATGCGATCAAACCCGCCGCGACGGCACTGCGCGCGCCCAGCCAGCGCGGCACATGCGACACGCCGATGCGGATTTCCGGCGCCTTCGCGAGTTGCGCGAAGCTGTCGCCGTAGATGTCGAGCAGCGCCTGCCGGTAGATCCGGTAATGCGGAAACACCGATTCGCCGCGCAGCAGATTGCCCCAATAGGCGTTCTTCGTGTTGCGGCGCAGCGCGCTCTCGTAATAGCGCATGACCCAGGCGGCGTCGCGCGTGTAAAGCATGCAGGCCGTCGCCGCGCCGGCCGAAATGCCCGTGATCACGCGCGGCTTGATCTCCAGTTCCGGTTGGACGACGTCCCAGAACCCCGCTTGCCACCAGCAGCGATTGCCGCCGCCGGCGAATACGACCTGATCGAACATCCGTTTTGTCCTTCGATTGCCGCGGCGCTCTGGGCAGGGGCGGCGGATGCGCGCTCAATTGAGCAGCGCGTACGTGGTGGTAGCGTGGACGGCCATCTTGCCATCCTCGTCGGTGAGTTCGACTTCGCCGAACACGAGGTTGCGGCCCATGCGCAGCACGCGCGCGGTGATCAGCACGTCGCCTTTGCGGACGGCGCGCATGAAGCTGATGTTCAGCGACACGGTTGTCATCGGCTTGAAGCCGCCGAGCGCAGCGGCAATGGCGACGACCATCGCGGTGTCGGCGGCGGCCATGAAAACCTGGCCGCAGATCACGCCGCCGCTGTGGCGCAGTTCGCCGGAAAACGGCAGGCGCAGCGTCGCGCTTTCATCGTCGACCTTGACGGGCGTGAGCGACAGCGACCGCACCCACGGCGCGAGCACCTGATCGAGCAACGCCCGGACTTCGTTTTCGTCCATCGTGAGTTCCGGTTGCGCCGCGCGGACGACCGCACGACATGATGTCGCGACATGATACCGGGACGAACGCCCGTGCGCTTCGATGGTGCCCAACGTGAATTTGGCGGGCTTGCGGCGGGCTTATTGCTGGCGTTTGAGAGATCGTCCGCTGCCGAGGACGATTGGCCACGCGATCCTTTTTTAAGAAATTTGCGAGATAGGCTTGCCAAGCAAGAAAAACTCCTGCATAATCTCGCTTCTGTTGGGGGCGTTAGCTCAGTTGGTAGAGCAGCGGACTCTTAATCCGTAGGTCGAGTGTTCGAGTCACTCACGCCCCACCAAAGAATTGAAAGGCCGGTCGCGCAAGATGACCGGCCTTTTTCATTTCCCCCCGCCTCCGGCCCCTCTCTTCAATTTCCCGGCACGACTGCATCCGAAGCCGCCTTGGCCATCCTGTTCGCGGCATCGGCTTTAGCGAGCGCCTGCTTCTTCAGATAATCGACGGTGCCCTGAAACATCGGGTTCACGTCGGGATACGACGAGTCGGTGACAAAGTTCAGTCCGTTCTGCTGCGCCTCGACCAACTCCTGATACACCTGCGCGCGCGTCTTGCTTTGCGCGAACGCATCGGTCGAGCCGAGCACGGCAACGGAAACGGCCAGCAGTGCGAGCATCTTCATTTCCAACTCCTTTGAAAACGTGCGGTACGCACAGTGACAAACCACGCGACACCGCGATCCATTCCCGCTTGCCGTTCAAAAACATTGATTCGGATACCGAATTATCAAAGGCGAAAAAAAACGGCCGCATCATGGATGCAGCCGCTTTAGCAAAGCAGGCAAGTGCCCGTATCAACCGGGCGTCGAGCTCGTCAATTGCGCATATACGTCATGTGCAATCTGCAGCATGACCTTGCGATCGATCCCACCCGACACCGCATAGCCGAAGTCGCCATCGACCCAATAGAACACGTTCACCGGGCCTTCCTGATAGAGCTTGAACGCCGTCGTGTTCGCGTTCACCTTGCGATGCGAGATGCACAACGTGACACGCTCGCCATTCGCGTTGTGATACATGAACTGCGCGACGGGCCCATCGTCGCCGGGCAATATGCGGCCGCCCGCGAGTTCGAATCCGCTCTTGGTCAACATCGGCGGATGCACGTCGGTGCCGAGCTTGTTGGCCAGGTACTGAACGAACTCCTGCTCGTGATCCTCGCTGATCTGCGCCGGGCGATCGACGGCCGGCATGTACACGACGTGCGCGAGCGCCGCCTTCTTCGCAAACACTTCCGAAGCGTCGGCACTGACGGGCCGCGTATCCGATGTCCCGGACGACGCCCCAGGCGATCCACCCGCCCACAGCGCGGGCACATCCTTGCCGAGATTCGTGCCGACGCCGATACCGACGCCCAGCACCAGCGCCGCCGCCATGCCCGCGAATTGCGGCCAGTTCGCCGCGCTCAGCCACGGGCGCTTTTCCGGCGTGCGCAGGCGCGTGGGAACGGGCTCGTTCAGCACGCGGTCATAGCGCTCATGAAACATGTTGTTCAGCGAAAAATAATCGCTGATACGCGCGGCCAGCGCGGGATTCGATTCGATCGCGCGCTCCACCTGTTCACGCCGCTCGTCGGACAGCACGCCGTCCACGTATGCATGAATGTCTTCTTCGCTGATTGGAGTTTGTTGATCGCTCATCGCACCACCTTCAGTTTCGCGCCGGGCTGCGCGCCCGCCATCAACGCTCGCAAGCGCTCCCGCCCACGCGAGAGCCTGGACATAACCGTGCCGACAGGAATGTCGAGCGCAATCGCCACTTCCGCGTAACTCATTTCCTCCAGCCCGACCAGCAACACGACTTCGCGTTGATCGGCGGGCAGACGCTGCAATGCGTAGTCGAGATCGCGCACTTCGAGCGAACCCGTCTGCTCCCCCGACACGGCAAATTCGCTTTCCACAATGCTTTCGTCATCGACGGAAACGTGCACCGCGCGCGCCGACGATTTGCGCACCTGATTGACGAACACGTTATGCATGATCGTGAAGAGCCACGCGCGCAGATCCGTCCCGGCCTGAAACATTTTCGTGCGCGTGAGCGCGCGCTCGAGCGTGTCCTGCACAAGATCGTCTGCGAGATCGCGATTGCTGATCAGCGCCCGCGCGTAGCGGCGCAAACGCGGCACATGATCCATCAACTCGTTACGGATGTCCATTGGCTCTACCCATCAGATGTCGAGCGGCGCGCAATCCGCCCCGCGCATCGCCTCTTGAAGCAGAGAACACAATCTGACGCATTTTATTCCGCCTGCTTTTCGTCAAGCCGACACATGTACGCAAATCGGGCCTTGCCCCTTTACTAGCGCAAGGTCAGCGCATCGGCGGCACGCATCAGTCCGTGCGTGGTGGCGCGTCCCGCCAGCACGTAACGCCTGCCGTTCGCCGTCCACATGAGGAGCCGCACATCGCCGACCCGTTGCCCCGCCCAGTGCGGATCACTGCCTGCGAACGGCGCCGCCGCCGAAACCAGCACGACGGCTTCGCCATCGGCATTGCGGTAATCGAGTATATCGATGCTCGCAAGCACGTTCGGATGCCGCGTTCGCGCACCGACGAGCGTCAGGCCTACGGGCGCGAGATCGACGGCATGCGGATCATTGAGCGTGGCGGCGGGCGCCTCGCCGGCGTGCCGCGCGGAGCTGCGCATCAGCGCCATCACCGCGGCGGCATCGAGCATTTCCGACGATACCCGCGACGCAGCGAACCACCCGCTCGCCGCCAGCAGGGCCAGCACGACGCCGATCAGCGCCGTGCCCACCCGGCGCACGAAAAACCGGTGCATCTTCGTGCGGAAATCGATCGGTTGCGCCCGATTGACATGCGGCTCCCGCAAGCGCTGCGGAAATGCGCCTTCAAACACGCTGCGCATCTGCATGTTCAGTTGCCGGTAGAAGGCGATCCGTTCGGCTTCACGCGGGCGCGATCCCAGATAGCTGCGCACGCGCGCCGCCCGTTCGGGCGGCAGACTGCCGTCGGCGAATGCCTGCATGTCGGCTTCGGTAAGCGGCGCGTCGGGCGGTGGACGGGTGCGGGACATGATGGTTCGATCGTGCGGATTTCGGGCTTCTGCTGCGCTAACAGAAGCGCTGCGGCCTTTATTCCATCGGCTTTTGACAATCCATTCGTCAGACATAAGCCCAAAAAAATAAAGGCGCCGCATGACGAAAAGCCATGCGGCGCGTTGCGAGAAGCTGACGACGCTTACTTCGCCGAAACGTCGATATTGCCGAAGTACTTTTGAGCCAGCGTCTTGACCGTGCCGTCCGCCTGCACCTTCGCGATGGCGGCGTTCAGCTGGTCACGCAGCGACGTATCGCCCTTGCGAATGCCGAACGCGATGCCGCTGCCGAGTATCTTGTCGTCGCGCACGGGCTGGCCGACGAAGGTGAAGTCCTTGCCGTCGGGACGCGACAGGAATCCTGTTTGCCCCGCCGGCGCGAGCACGAGCGTCGCATCGAGACGCCCGGCGACGAGATCCGTATAGACCTGGTTCTGGTCCTGATACGGCACGACCGACACGCCCGCGTTCTCCCAGTGCGCCTTCGCATACGTTTCCTGGATCGACGCCTGCAGCACGCCCACACGCTTGCCCTTCAGCGACTCGGGCGTCGGCTGCAGCCCGCTGTCCTTGCGGGCGATCAGCTGCGTCGGCACGCGATAGATCACGTTGGTGAAGTCGATCGCCTGACGGCGTTTTTCCGTTGCGTTCATCGCCGAGTTGATCGCGTCGAACTTGCGGCCCTGCAACGCGGGAATCAGCCCGTCGAACGACGTTTCCACCCAGCTGCATTTCAGGTTCGCCGTCTTGCAGACAGCGTTGCCGATGTCGATATCGAAGCCCTGCAACTCACCGTTCGGTCCTTTCGATTCAAACGGCGGATATTGCGCTTCGAGCCCATAGCGCAGCGTCGTCGCATCGGCGGCAAGCGCCGAGCCCGTCGCCACCGATGCGAACGCGCACGCCAGCACCAGCAGATTCTTCACAAGCTTCATATCGATCTCCTTCCCCTTGGTTTATGCGGTTCACCGTACATCGGACGGCGTGGCGATACGCCGATGCTCGAGTACGGGCAGACGATTGCGCGCTTCGTCGAGCGCCCTTTGCGTGAGCATCGCGAGCGCGATGCCGGGTTCGTCGTCGCGCCGCGCGAGCACTTCGCCCCACGGCCCGACGATCATACTGTGGCCAAAAGTGCGCCAGCCATTCGAATGCGTGCCGCACTGGCCGGACGCCAGCACGAATGCCTGATTCTCGACGGCCCGCGCGCGCAGCAGCAGCTCCCAATGCGCGAGGCCCGTCGTATGCGTGAAGGCGGCAGGCACGGCGATCACGTCCGCTTGCGGTCCCGCGCGATACAGCTCGGGAAACCGCAAGTCGTAGCAGACAGACAGGCGCAACGCGCCGAACGGCCCCAGCGCCGTGCCGATGCTGTCGCCGCCGACCATCGTGTCGCCTTCGGCGTGCTGCTCGGCGCCCTGATTGAAGCTGAACAGATGAATCTTGTCGTAGCGCGCGGTGCACTGCCCCGACGGATCGAACACGAGCGACGTGTTGTACGCGTGCGTGCCTACTTGCGGCCCGTGCGACGGCCGGATCGGCACCGTGCCGCCGATCAGCCACGCGCCCGTCTCGCGCGCGAGTTCGGACAGCGCCTGCTGAACGGGCCCGTCGCCGAACGTCTCGGCGATCGCGACGCGCTGCATTTCGTCGTCGCCGATCCAGCAGAAGTATTCGGGCAGGCAGATGAGCGTCGCGCCGTCGCGTGCCGCCTGATGCACCCAGCGGCGCGCCTCGCTGAGATTGTGCGCGACGTCGGCGCTGCTGCTCATCTGCACGACGGCGGCCTTGACTGATTGCTGCATCATCGCGTGCTCCTCAGATATCGCGCAAACGCCGCGCGCCTTCGATCAGCGTCGCGTCGTCCTTCGAAAAACTCAGGCGAATCAGGCCCGAATCGGTGCCGTCCGTATAGAACGCCGACAGCGGAATGGTCGCCACCTTCGCGTCGCGGATCAGGCGCAGCACGAAGTCGCTGTCACTTTCTTCCGAGAAACCGCGAAAGCGCGCCAGCATGAAAAAGCTGCCTTCGCTCGGCAGCAGTTCGAAGCGCGATTCGCGCAGCTCACGCGCCAGCAGGTCGCGCTTGCGCTGATAGAAATCGGACAGACCCAGGTAGCTCTGCGGATCAGACAGCGCTTCGACGAACGCGTATTGCATCGGCGTATCGGCCGAAAACACCATGAACTGATGAACCTTGCGGATCTCGTCCATCAGCGCGGCGGGCGCGAGGCAATAGCCGACGCGCCAGCCCGTCACGTGATACGACTTGCCGAACGACGACACGATCACGCTGCGCTCCGCCAGCTCGCGATGACGCGCCATGCTCTGATGCTTCGCGCCGTCGAACACGACGTGCTCGTAGACCTCGTCGGACAGAATCACGATGTCCGTGTTGCGCGTCACGGCTTTCAGGCGCTCGATGTCGGCGTCGCTGAAGATCGACGCGGTGGGATTGTGCGGCGTGTTGACGATGATCATGCGCGTCTTCGGCGTGATCGCGGCGGACACTTCGTCCCAGTCCACGCGAAAGCCGTCCAGCGACAGCTTGATCGCCACGGGCGTCGCGCCCTGCAGGCGCACGATGGGCGCGTAGCTGTCGAACGACGGCTCGAAGTAGATCACTTCGTCACCGGGATGCACGAGCGCACTGATCGCCGAATAGAGCCCTTCGCTCGCGCTCGCGATCACGGTCACTTCCGTCGACGGATCATAGTGCACGCCATAGAGCGTTTCGACCTTGGCGGCGAGCGCCGAGCGCAGCGCGCCGATGCCCGCCATCGGCGCGTACTGGTTGTGACCCGCGCGCATCGCCTTGGTCACGCCGTCGACGAGCGCTTCGTCCGGCGCGAAATTCGGCGCGCCCTGCGACAGGTTCAACGCATTGTGTTCGGCGGCTAGTTGGCCGATGACCGTGAAAATTGTCGTGCCGACGTCCGGCAACTTCGAGCGTGCTTGCAAGGCGCTCTGCATGAGATTCCTCCTTCTCGCTGCACATTGGCGGGCCGCGCGACGCGACAGGCCCGTTCAGTTTGAACGATTAGGCAACAAGGAGCGCATGAGAACAATCGAAAGTTTGTCATGCGCGGCATGCGTTTGGCTCATGCGCGGCGTGAGTTCATGCCGGCGGGCAAGCATATTCAAACTGCGCATGTCTTTGATGCAGCGCCAGATGCGCAAGATGGGCGAGATGCGCGTGGATGCTGCACATCGCGGAGGTATGAAATGGAGTGATGCGCTGCTGCGTTTTCGTGATTCGTATGAAGTTAACGCGAGGCAGCACCGGGACGCGCGCCGCCCCGCTCGCACGACTATTCGTGCTTCATTCGTCCATCAGACGCACCTTGACCTTCTTGCCCTTGACCTTGCCCGCGCCCAGCTTGCGCAACGCATCGCGGGCGATGCTCCGCTCGACGGCCACGTAGGTCGAAAACTCCGTCACGTTGATCTTGCCGACCTGTGCGCCGCTGAAGCCCGCGTCGCCTGTCAGCGCGCCCAGCACGTCGCCGGGACGGATCTTTTCCTTGCGGCCGCCGAGAATCTGCAGCGTTTCCATGGGCGGCAGCAGCGGTTCATCGCTCGCCGCCTTCAACGACGAAAGCGGGTGCCATTCGACATCGCGCCCTTGCGCTTCTTCGATACTGCCCACGCGGCCCATCTCGTTCATGCTCGCGAGACTGAGCGCCCAGCCTTCCTGATCCGCGCGGCCCGTACGGCCGATGCGGTGCACGTGCACTTCGGGGTCCGGCGTCACGTCGACGTTGATGACGGCTTCGAGCTGCGCGATGTCGAGGCCGCGCGCGGCGACGTCGGTGGCGACCAGCACCGAGCAGCTGCGATTCGCAAACTGGATCAACACCTGATCGCGCTCGCGCTGATCGAGCTCGCCATGCAGCGCGAGCGCATGAAAGCCCTGTGCGCGCAGCACGTCGAGCAGGTCGCGGCATTGGTTCTTCGTGTTGCAGAACGCGATCGTGCTGACAGGCCGGTAGTGATTCAGCAGCAGACCGACGGCATGCAGGCGCTCGTCTTCCGTGACTTCGTAGAAGCGCTGGCGGATCTTGCTGTCGTCGTGCCGCTCTTCGAGCTTCACTTCCTTCGGGTTGCGCAGGAACTGCTGGCTCAGTTTCGCGATGCCCTCGGGATACGTGGCGGAGAACAGCAGCGTCTGCCGCTCTTTCGGGCATTGGCGCGCTACCTTCGCGATATCGTCGAAGAAACCCATGTCGAGCATGCGGTCCGCTTCGTCGAGCACCAGCGTGTTGAGCGCGCCCAGCGCGAGGCTGCCGCGCTCCAGATGGTCCATGATGCGCCCCGGCGTCCCCACGACGATATGCGCGCCGTGCTCGAGGCTCGCCGTCTGCGGACGCATGGGTGTGCCGCCGCACAGCGTCAGCACCTTGATGTTCTCTTCGGCGCGCGCAAGGCGGCGGATTTCCTGCGTCACCTGATCGGCGAGTTCGCGCGTCGGGCACAGCACCATCGCCTGCACGTCGTAGCGGCGCGCATCGAGCCGCGCGAGCAGCGCAAGCGAAAACGCCGCCGTCTTGCCACTGCCCGTCTTCGCCTGCGCGATCAGATCGTGTCCGGCAAGGGCGATGGGCAGGCTGGCGGCCTGAATGGGCGTCATCTCGGCGTAGCCGAGTTGCGCAAGATTGGAGAGCGCGGCGGGCGAAAGCGGCAGTTCGCTAAAAGGTCGGGCCTTGTCGGTCATGTCGATATGCGGTCTTAGTTGTACGGGCGGCCTTCGATCTGTTCGTAGACGATCGTGCCGTCGTCGGCATCGAATCGCTCGACGTAGTTGCGCGCGCCGCACATCGGGCAGCGAAACAGCAGTCCCTGTCCTTCGTTCTTGATGACGACGTCGGACAGTTCCCACTGTGCGCCGCAGCTCTGGTTGATGCATGTGAACACGGTGATTCTCCAGCGTGAGTCCTCCGTGCGCTGTCTCCCGACGCGCGAAGGCTTATAGACAATAGGTTTACCTGTATATATACGTAGTAGAAGTTAACAAGCGCACCGCATTTCTGTGGATAACACAGGTTTACCGAAACGAATCAGCGTTTTGCGGGACGCATAACCCCGTGTGGTCGATGTGCGCAGCCGACGGCGTTCGACGAACAACTTTTCCGGCCCCAACGCGCGCGCAGAGTTACCCCGTTTACGTCCACATCGATTCCACACGCGTTTCGCCCGGCTATCCCAGTGGTTATCCACTGCTTGCTGTGAATAGACGGGGACAGGCGGGAGGCGGGCGACTGCTTCGATGCGGATGGCTGATCAGGCGGCGAGACGGAGCCTCGCATGCCGCAATTCTAGCGGATGCGCCAGTCCGGCCCGGACGATGGGACGGCGAGTAAGCGAGAGCGAGTGCGCTAGTGAGCGGCCCGCGCGGTCGCGGGCGTGTGAACTGTCTTCAGCGTATCGGATGGAAGCACGCCGAAGAGCTTGCGATAGTCAGTGGCGAACTGGCTCAGATGCCAGAAGCCCCATGCCGCCGCGACATCCTGCACCGTACGCTCGCCCGGCGCCGCGCCGCACAGATCGCGGCGCGCGCCGTTCAGGCGGATGACACGCAGATAGCTCGCGGGCGCGAGCCCCAGCACATCCTGAAAGCAATATTGCAGCGTGCGCCGGCTGACGTGCAGACGCTCGCACAACTCCGGCACGCCGACAGGGCGCTCGCGATTCGCGAGCACGTAGTCGCGTGCTTCCGACACGATCCACTGCCTGCGCGGGCGCGGGGGTACCGCCACGGGTTCCAGGCCCGTCGCCGCGCAAAGTTCGAACAGCGCGGACAGCACGGACGTCTGCACGTTGCGACGCGCCCGTTCGGACGGCACGGTGTGCGCCGTACCGTCGAGCACGTCGCGCAACAGCGCGCAGAAACGCCTCCTGGCGCTGCTGTCGACCGGGATGGTGCCCCCATGCGCGGCGCGCGCGACGAGATCGTCATGCTCGACGGTCGACGCGTGACGCTGCAGCAGCTCGTCGCGCACGACCACGCCGAATATCGCGTAGTCGCCCGGCGTCAGCAGTTCGAATTCGACGCCCCCGCGCTGGAAGGCGAGCGATCCGCCGCGAATCGGCTGCGGGCCGATACGGCCCGTGCTGTCGTCGGCGGCGGGGATGCCGAACCAGTCGCTATCGGGCGGCACTTCGCAAGTCTGTCGCAGCGACTGGCTCGTTGTCTCGCAGAACACGTGCATGTCGTCGAGATGCAGTCCCGTCAGTCTGCCGACGAAGCGGCCCGGCGTCAGCTGGTCGTACGTCTGCGTCCAGCCGTGCAGGTTGCGCGCCTGCTCGTCGGCGTCGTGCGCGATGCTGGTCTCGACTCGGCACGCCGCAGCGGCATGCCTGGATAGAAGATCGGTCGTCATATGGGGTGTCGAGGTTGGAGATGCACCTGCATGTGACAGTGAACCAGACGGGCACAGTGCGACGCAAGTCCCATGCCGAACGGGCTGTTGCGGAGCCCCCGTTGCTCGCCGCCGCGCGCTGTTCATTCAATGAACACTCGTGTTCCAGTTGCTCACGGATGCAACGGTGCCGGTGAACAACACGCCGCACGCGCCGCGCCGCGTGCCTCGCGACAGTGCCGCATGCACCGGCATCGGCCGCCTTCGCGCCGATGTTGGCACGCTTCTGGCGATCAGGGAGTCGGCCAGCGGATCATCGCGCAGCCTCGTGAGATATCGCGGCGAATACATCGACTATCTGAACATGTGAGGAGCACACAGATGAACCACGCAGAAATGAAGTTTCTGACGACCGAGTTTCCGTACAAGAAGCAATACGCGAATTTCATCGGTGGCGAATGGGTGAAGCCTGTCGGCAGTGAGTACTTCGACAATATTTCGCCGATTACGGGCGAGCCGTTCACGTCGATTCCCCGCTCGCGCGAAGCCGACATCGAACTCGCGCTGGATGCCGCGCACCGCGCGAAAGCGTCGTGGGGCAAGACCTCCACTACGGAGCGCGCGAACATCCTCAACCGGATCGCCGACCGCATGGAAGCGAACCTGCAGCGTCTCGCCGTCGCCGAGTCGATCGACAACGGCAAGCCGCTGCGCGAAACGATGGCCGCCGACATTCCGCTCGCCATCGATCACTTTCGCTATTTCGCAGGCGTCGTTCGCGGACAGGAAGGCGGCATTTCGGAAATCGATCACGACACGGTCGCGTATCACTTCCATGAGCCGCTCGGCGTAGTCGGCCAGATCATTCCGTGGAATTTCCCGATCCTGATGGCAACGTGGAAGCTCGCGCCGGCACTCGCGGCGGGCAATTGCGTCGTGCTGAAGCCCGCGGAACAAACGCCCGCCTCGATCCTCGTGCTGATCGAACTGATTCACGATCTGCTGCCCGCTGGCGTGCTGAACGTCGTGAACGGGTTTGGCCTCGAAGCGGGCAAGCCGCTCGCGTCGAACAAGCGGATCGCGAAGATCGCCTTCACGGGCGAAACCACGACGGGCCGCCTGATCATGCAGTACGCGAGCCAGAACATCATTCCTGTCACGCTTGAACTGGGCGGCAAGAGTCCGAACATTTTCTTTGCGGACGTGCTCGACAAGGACGACAGCTTCTTCGACAAGGCACTGGAAGGCTTCGCGATGTTCGCGCTGAATCAGGGCGAAGTGTGCACGTGCCCGTCGCGCGCGCTGATCCAGGAGTCGGTGTACGACCGCTTCATGGAGCGCGCGTTGAAACGCGTTGCCGCCATCCAGCAAGGCCATCCGCTCGACACGAAGACGATGATCGGCGCGCAGGCGTCGCGCGAACAACTCGAAAAGATCCTGTCGTATATCGATCTCGGCAAGCAGGAAGGCGCGCAATGCCTGATCGGCGGCGAGCAGAACAAGCTCGACGGCGAACTGGCGAAGGGCTATTACGTGAAGCCGACCGTGTTTCGCGGCAACAACAAGATGCGCATCTTCCAGGAAGAGATTTTCGGGCCTGTCGTCTCCGTCACGACGTTCAAGGACGAAGAAGAAGCGCTCGAAATCGCCAACGACACGCTCTACGGCCTCGGCGCCGGCGTGTGGACGCGCGATGGCACGCGCGCGTATCGCTTTGGCCGGGAGATTCAGGCGGGCCGCGTGTGGACCAACTGCTATCACGCTTACCCCGCGCACGCAGCGTTCGGCGGCTACAAGCAGTCGGGCATCGGACGCGAGAATCACAAGATGATGCTCGACCACTATCAGCAAACGAAGAATCTGCTCGTCAGCTATAGCGACCAACCGTTGGGCTTCTTTTAAGCGCAGTGCTCCTGATGGGCGTATCGCGTCGAGCGGTTCGCCCGCTTTTTCAGCAGCTCAAGCAAGGAGGAAGCGCGATGAGCGAACGAGGCGTGGCGCGTGTCGTCGCAACGGATGCAGCCGTCAAGCTGATCCAGCAATTGAGCGCCGAGCACGGGCCGATCATCTTTCACCAGTCGGGCGGATGCTGCGACGGCAGCGCGCCCATGTGCTTTCCGTCAAATGAGTTCATGGTGGGCGCGTCGGACGTGCGGCTCGGGACGATCGGCGGCGTGCCGTTCTACATGAGCGAATCGCAGTTCGAATACTGGCAGCACACGCAGTTGGTCATCGACGTCGTGCCGGGTAACGGCGGCATGTTTTCTCTCGAACGTCCGACAGGTATGCGCTTTCTGACGCGCTCGCGTCTGTTCGACGACGACGAGAACGCCTGGCTCGAGCAGCATCCCGTGAGCAAGGCGGACGCGGTTTGAGGTTGTGATTCGACGCTGTGATTCGACGCTGTGGTTCGAAGTTGTGTCGCGTGCCCGGACGCGAGATGCGTCCTGGCACGTCGTGCTTCACGCTTTCGAACCGCCGGCGATCGCATCCGGCGCGTTGGCCGACTGAAGCAGCGCGTCGCTATCGTCTTTGAGGCCGACACCCGTCAGCCCCAGCCGGCGTGCATGCGTGAGCAGATAGTGCAGCTTGTGCGCGGCGGCCTCATAGCTGAGCCCTTCCGGCCGCACGTTCGAAATGCAGTTGCGCTGCGCGTCGCTGCATCCGACCTTCGGCGCATACGTCAGATAGATGCCGAGGCTGTCGGGCGAACTGAGACCTGGCCGTTCGCCGATCAGCATCACGACGAGCTTCGTCTTCAACAACTCGCCGATTTCGTCGCCCAAGGCGACGCGCGATTGACGCGCCACCACGACCGGGCCGATTTTCCAGTCGCCGAGGCGCTTCGTGATGGCCTGCAGAAACGGGATCGAATGCTTGGATGCAGCGAACGCAGAGAGCCCATCGGCGATCACAAAAACCACATCGGGCGTGTCGCCTTCCGTTGCGGCCTCGTGCAACAGTTCGCGGCTCTCGTCGGACAGGCGACGTCCCAGATCCGGCCGCCGCAAATAATGCGCGCGATCGGGCGCCGCGCTGTGCACGTCAAGCGACGCGAAGCCATGCGCACGCAACTGTTGATGCAGGACGTCGGCGTCAAGGGGATGATGGACGGCGTCGCGCGCCTGCGCGTGTGACAGATTGAATGCGAGCAGCGGCGCCGTCGGCAGACTGTTTCCTGCGCGGCCCAATGCGATACGCGCATTCGTGAACGCGCGCAGCGTCTGCCATGCGTTCTTTTCGATCGAATCGCTCATGCGATGCCCATCCATTCGCTCGCGCCTTCCAGCAGCGGCTGACGCGCAGGCGCATTGATGAGCGCGCCGCGCGTGTCGGCGATCTGCATCGACTCCAGCCACTCTTCGAATTCCGGCGCGCGACGCAAGCCAAGCACATCGCGCACATAGAGCGCGTCATGAAACGACGTGCTCTGATAATTCAGCATCACGTCGTCTGCGCCGGGAATGCCCATGATGAAATTGATGCCCGCCACGCCGAGCAGCGTCAGCAGATTGTCCATGTCATCCTGATCGGCTTCCGCGTGATTCGTGTAGCAGATGTCGCAGCCCATCGGCACGCCGAGCAGCTTGCCGCAGAAATGATCTTCGAGACCGGCGCGTGTGATCTGCTTGCCGTCGTACAGATACTCGGGGCCGATAAAGCCCACCACGGTATTGGTCAGGAACGGATTGAACTGGCGCGCGACGGCGTACGCGCGCACTTCGCACGTCTGCTGATCGACGCCATGATGCGCGTTGGCGGACAGCGCGCTGCCCTGCCCCGTTTCGAAGTACATCACGTTGTCGCCGACCGTGCCGCGCTTGAGCGACAACGCTGCTTCGTACGCTTCCTGCAGCAGCGCGAGCGTGATGCCGAAGCCCGCGTTCGCCTGCTCAGTGCCGGCAATCGACTGGAACACGAGATCGACGGGCGCGCCTTTTTCGATCGCCGAGATCGTGTTGGTCACGTGCGTGAGGACGCACGACTGCGTCGGCACCTGATAGCGCGTGCGGAAATCGTCGATCATCAAGAGCAGATTCGTGATCGCGGCGAGGCTGTCGGAGGCGGGATTGATGCCGATCATCGCGTCGCCGCAACCGTACATCAGGCCGTCGATCATCGATGCCGCGATGCCCTTCACGTCGTCGGTGGGATGATTCGGCTGCAGACGCACCGACATATGTCCCGGCAAACCGACCGTGTTGCGAAAGCGCGTGATGACGGGCCGCTTGCGCGCGGCGAGAATCAGATCCTGATTGCGCATCAGCTTCGACACGGCCGCGACCATCTCGGGCGTGAGGCCCTTCGTGATGCGCACGAGCGCGTCCGTATCCGTCGAACCCGACAACAGCCAGTTGCGAAACTCGCCCACGGTGAGATGCGAGATCTCTGAAAATGCCTCGGGCGAATGCGTATCGACGATGAGCCGCGTGACTTCGTCGCGCTCGTACGGAACCAGCGCTTCGTTCAGGAACGTGCGCAGCGGCACGTCCGCGAGCGCCATTTTCGCGGCGACGCGTTCCTCCTCGCTCGCCGCCGCGATGCCGGCGAGCTGGTCGCCGGAACGCAGCGGACTCGCCTTGGCCATCAGGGTTTTCAGATCGGCGAAACGATACGTGCGGCTGCCGATTGTCTCCGTGTAACTCATCTTGTGTACTCCATCGCCGCGGCGATTGCGCGGCGTAATGCACGTGGTGCACGTGGTGCACGTGGTGCACGTTGCACGACGTGCATGTTGCAGGCGCGTCGGCGTTCAGGCCGGCATCATTCTTCGAGCAGCACGTCGGCGGGCGCGACTTCGCGCTGGTTGCGCGTCATCAGGAAGTAGCCGTAACCAAGCGCGACGAACGCAGCGAATACGACGGCAACGAGCAGATTGAAGTAGATCATCGTCGCCAGCGAAATCACCGCCGCGCCCAGCGCAAACGCAGGGAAGTACGGAAATAGCGGCGCGCGGAACGGACGCTCCATATTCGGCTCGCTGCGGCGCAGCTTGAAGAGCGCCAGCATGCTGATGATGTACATCACGATAGCGCCAAATACCGACATCGTCACGATATTCGCGGTCAGCGTCTGTCCGCCGAACTGGATCAGCTCGTCGCTGTAGATCGCGGCGATGCCGACCACGCCGCCCGCGAGAATCGCGCGGTGCGGCGTCTTGAAGCGCGGATGCACCTTCGACAGCCACTCCGGCAGGTAGCCCGCGCGTGCCAGCGCGAAAATCTGCCGCGAGTAGCCGAGGATAATGCCGTGGAACGACGCAATCAGACCGAACAGGCCGAGCCACACGAGCATATGCATCCAGCCGCTGTTTTCGCCGACGATGTATTTCATCGCTTGCGGCAGCGGGTCGTTGATGTTCGACAGCTTGGTCCAGTCGCCCGCCGCGCCCGCGAACACCATCACGCCGATAGCCAGCACGACGAGCGTCAGGATGCCCGTCACGTAGGCGATGGGAATCGAGCGCTTGGGGTTTTTCGCTTCTTCGGCGGCCATCGCGACGCCCTCGATGGCTAGGAAGAACCAGATGGCGAACGGAATTGCCGCGAACATGCCGTGGAAGGCGCCCATGCTGAACGTGTCGGAACCCGCCCAGCCGCCCTTCGTGAAGTTCGACCATTGAAATCCCGGCGACACGACGCCCATGAACACCAGCAACTCGAAAATCGCGAGCAGCGTCACGCACAGTTCGAACGCCGCCGCGATCTGCACGCCGACGATGTTCAGCGCCATGAACACGAGATACGCGCCCATCGCCGCGTGTTTCGGTTCGAGACCGGGAAACTGCACATGCAGATACGCGCCGATCGCGAGCGCGATGGCAGGCGGCGCGAACACGAATTCGACCAGTGTCGCCGCGCCCGCGATATAGCCGCCTGTCGGGCCGAACGCATGGCGCGCGTAGGCAAACGGGCCGCCTGCGTGCGGAATCGATGTGGTCAGTTCGGTGAAGCTGAAGATGAACGTCGTGTACATCGCGGCGATGAAAATCGCCGTGATCACGAAGCCGAGCGTGCCGGCGCTCGCCCAGCCATAGCTCCAGCCGAAATACTCGCCGGAAATCACGAGGCCGACGGCAATGCCCCAAAGCTGCCAGGTGCCGAGCGTCTGTTTCAGCTCGTGATGCGTGACGCTGCCTTTGTGCTGGGTTGTCGACTCTGGTTTCATCGGAGGCTCCCTTTTTGAAGTTGCCGGTTGACGGGCGCGCGTTGCAGGCCAGCATCGCGGCCGCCTTTACCGGCGGGCATCTGGCGATGGTAGGAAGCCATAAATCGAGGTGTTATCGAAAATCGGCAAAGATGTGGCGCCCTTGCACGCGGATGTCGGGCGGGTCCGTGTTAAGCCTTCGTTGAATAGGCTGCGAAAGTTCGCAGTATTTGGTAAATGGCCGCGTGCTATCGTGTTTTGCATCGAGGTTTTGCATCGCCTGTTTGCCCGCTCGCCATGAACGATATCGGCCACCGCGCCCGCTACGCCGCCCGGCTCGCCCGCGTGCGCGACCCTATCTACGATCATCTCGACGAACCGCTCGATATCGACCGGCTGGCGGACATTGCGTGCCTGTCGCCGTATCACTGGCACCGGATCTATCAGTCGATGTACGGCGAGACCGTCGCGACGACGGTACGCCGGCTGCGCTTGCACCGCGCGGCCGGTTTTCTCGCGAACGGCACGATGCCCGTTGCCGAGATCGCCGCGCGCTCCGGCTATAGCAGCTTGCAGTCTTTCACGCGGACGTTCAGCGCCGTGTTCGGCATGCCGCCCGCGCAGTATCGGAAGGCGGGATCGCATCAGCGGTTCCGGCCGTCGGTTGCGGACTCAGGAGGTCATCAAATGACGATGAGAGATGTGGTGATTCGCGAGATCGAAGGCTTCGACGTGCTGACCGTCGATCACGTCGGACCGTACATGCAGATCGGCAAGGCGTTCGACATGCTGATGGGATGGCTTTCGTCGCGCGGCCTGCTGTCAAACGAGATGCGGATGATCGGGATTTACTACGACGATCCGACCGCCGTGCCCGAGGGCGAGCTGCGCTCCAAGGCGGGCGTGCGGCTGCCGCGTGCCGTCGATGTTTCCGGCGATGCGCTGGTAAGCGTGACGTCGATCGCTGGCGGCAAGTATGCGGTGCTGCGGCACAAGGGGCCGTATGCGGATATGGCGTCGGCGTATCAATGGCTGTACGGCGAGTGGCTGGTCAATTCGGAACATGAGGCGGCGAATGCGCCTGTGTTCGAAGAATATTTGAATAATCCTAAGGAGACCGCGCAGGCCAATCTGCTGACGGACATCTGCTTGCCTGTGGTTTAGGAATAGTCCGTGCTGCGCTTCGCGAGGCGTAGTTCGGGAGAGCGCCAATGCCACGCTATCGGGATCTGAGCGGTGAGTCCGGAGTGGTCGCTTATGAGACCGCTCAGGACGCGATTCTCGTCGCCTTCAAGGACGGGAAAATCTACCTGTACAACTACGCCGCTACAGGACAGCGGGATGTCGAAGAGATGAAGCGACGCGCGGCTCGCGGGCGCGGGTTGTCGACGTACATCTCGCAGGTGGTACAAGACCGGTACGCGAAAAGACTCGCGTGAAGTTGGTGACGCAATAAAAAACTCCAACCGGCGAATGACGGTTGGAGTTTTTGTCGCTGCGGGGTCGGTTCGGTGTTTTGGGCCTGCGAACTCGAACGATCAAACGTCGATATTCCCCGCCCGCAGCGCATTGCTCTCGATAAACGCGCGACGCGGTTCGACCTCGTCGCCCATCAGCGTCGTGAAGATGCCGTCAGCAGCAATGGCGTCCTCGATCTGCACGCGCAACAGGCGCCGCACGTTCGGGTCCATCGTCGTTTCCCAAAGCTGCTCGGGGTTCATCTCGCCGAGACCTTTGTAGCGCTGTTTCGAGACATTGCGCTCAGCATCGGCGATCAGCCATTTCATCGCGCTCTTGAAATCGCCCACGGCCATGCTGCGCTCGCCGCGCTTGATCACGGCGCCCTCGCCGATCAAGCCCTTGAACGTGTTCGCCGTGTTCACGAGCTGCTGATAATCGGCCGTCAGCTGGAACTCTTCGTCGATGACGGAAACTTTCACGTTGCCATGATGACGGCGCTCGACGCGCAACGAGCGCAGTTCGCGCACCGGGTCGTACATTGCGATTACGTTGACTTCGGGCTTGAGCGGATCGTCGCGCAGCTTCGCTTCGAGCGCGCGCGCCGACGTTTCCGTCGATTGCTCGCTCGACAGGTCGATCGTCACGCCATCCATCACTGCGCCGAGTGCGGCTTCGTCGTACAGCTTGCTCAGACGATCGACGACAGCTTGTGCGAGCAGATAAGAACGCGCCAATTCGCCGAGCGCGTCACCTGAGATCGGCGTCGCGTTTTCTGACGGAATCAGTTCAGAGCCATTCAGAGCGAGACGCAACATATGCGCGTTCAGTTCGGCCGTGTCCTTAAGATAACGCTCGTCCTTGCCCGCCTTCACCTTGTACAGCGGCGGCTGCGCAATGTAGATGTAGCCGCGCTCGATCATTTCCGGCATCTGACGATAGAAGAACGTCAGCAGCAGCGTACGGATGTGCGCGCCGTCGACGTCCGCGTCGGTCATGATGATGATGCGGTGATAACGCAGCTTGTCGAGGTTGTAGTCTTCCTTGCCGATACCGCAACCCAGCGCGGTGATCAGCGTGACGATCTGCTCGGAGGACAGCAGCTTGTCGTAACGCGCCTTCTCGACGTTCAGCACCTTGCCGCGCAACGGCAGAATGGCCTGGAATTTTCTGTCACGGCCCTGCTTCGCCGAGCCGCCTGCCGAGTCACCCTCGACGATATAAATCTCAGACTTCGCAGGATCTTTCTCCTGGCAGTCTGCCAGCTTGCCCGGCAGTCCGACGCCGTCCAGCACGCCCTTGCGTCGCGTCATTTCGCGCGCCTTGCGCGCGGCGTCGCGAGCACGCGCGGCATCGACAATCTTGCCGCAGATGATCTTCGCGTCGTTCGGCGTTTCCAGCAGGAATTCTTCGAGCGCCTTCGCGACCACTTCTTCCACGGGCGCGCGCACTTCCGACGACACCAGCTTGTCCTTCGTCTGCGAGCTGAACTTCGGCTCGGGCACCTTCACCGACAGGACGCACGACAGACCTTCGCGCATGTCGTCGCCAGATGTCTCGACCTTCGCCTTCTTCGCGATTTCGTGATCGGCAATGTACTTGTTGATCACGCGCGTCATCGCCGCACGCAGCCCGGTCAGGTGCGTGCCGCCGTCGCGCTGCGGGATGTTGTTCGTGAAGCACAGCACGTTTTCGTTGTAGCTGTCGTTCCACTGCATCGCCACTTCGACGCCCACACCCTCCTTCTCGCCGACGATATGGAAAATGGTTGGATGCAGCACGGTCTTCGTCTTGTTGATGTACTCGACGAAACCCTTCACGCCGCCGACAAACGCGAAATCGTCTTCCTTGCCCGAGCGCTGATCCGTGAGACGAATCCGAACGCCGTTGTTCAGGAACGAGAGTTCGCGGATGCGCTTCGCAAGAATGTCGTAGTGATATTCGACGTTGCCGAAGATCGTCTCATCGGCCATGAAGTGGACTTCAGTGCCGCGGTTTTCCGTATCGCCGACAACGGGAATCGGCGACAGCCGTTCGCCGTTCGCTTCTTCGATCACGCGGTTCTGCACGACGCCGCGGTGGAATTCCATGAAGTGCTTCTTGCCGTCGCGCCGCACGGTGAGGCGCAGCCACGACGACAGCGCGTTCACGCACGACACGCCCACGCCGTGCAGGCCGCCCGACACCTTGTAGCTGTTCTGGTCGAACTTGCCGCCCGCGTGCAGTTCCGTCATCACGATTTCAGCGGCGCTGCGCTTAGGATCGTGCTTGTCGTCGCGCTTGATGCCCGTCGGGATGCCGCGGCCGTTGTCGGTCACGGAGATCGAGTTGTCGGCGTGGATGATGACCTGAATGTCGTCGCAATGACCGGCGAGCGCTTCGTCGATCGAATTGTCGAGCACCTCGAACACGAGGTGATGCAGACCCGTCCCGTCCGACGTATCGCCGATGTACATACCCGGCCGCTTGCGCACGGCCTCCAGACCTTCGAGGATCTGAATGGACGAGGCGCCGTAGCTGTTATCGGGTTGCGAGTTGTTCGTATCAGTCATGAATTTCTTCCGGATCTGCGTTACTGCTTCGTTACTGCTCGAGGCTTTTCAAAACACCATAAAAACACCAAAGGGGCGCTGCGCCCCTTGATGTGTTCTTCGTGTTGGACGCGTCAGATGCGCATCGGCATCACCACGTATTTGAACTCGTCGTTCTCGGGAATCGTGATCAGCGCGCTCGAACTCGCGTCGCCGAGGCTCACTTCCAGCATGTCGACCTTCAGGTTCGCGAGCACGTCGAGCAGGTACGTGACGTTGAAACCGATGTCGATGCTGTCGCCCTGGTACGGGATTTCGAGTTCTTCCTGCGCTTCTTCCTGGTCGGCGTTGGTGGACATGATCTTCAGCTGGCCCGGCTCGACGATGCAGCGCACGCCCTTGAATTTGTCCGAGGTCAGAATGGCCGCGCGTTGCAGCGAGCGCTGCAGTTCTTCGCGACCGATCACAAACGTGTTCTTGTGCGACTTCGGGATCACGCGCTGGAAGTCGGGGAACTTGCCTTCGACCAGCTTCGACACCAGCTCGACCCCGCCGAACGTGAACTTGACCTGGGTCGGCGCGATGTCGATCTTAAGGACGTCGTCTATGTCTTCCAGCAGACGTTGAAGTTCGAGAATCGTCTTACGCGGAATGATCACTTCCTGGCGCGCAAACGAGCCTTCGATTTTCATCGACGAGAATGCGAGACGGTGTCCGTCCGTTGCGACAGCCATCAGCTGATCGCCGTCGACCACCAGCAGCATGCCGTTCAGGTAGTAACGGATGTCCTGCTGCGCCATCGCGAAGTGGACCATGCCGAGCAGCTGGCGGAACGTCTTTTGGGGAACCGCGAGGTTCGCACCGAAGTCTTTGGCTTGAGCGACGGTCGGGAACTCGTCGGCCGCCAGCGTTTGCAGCGCGAAACGGCTCTTGCCGGATTGCACCGTCAGACGCTTGTCGTTCAGGGTGAGCGTGACTTGCCCGTCGGGCATTGCGCGCAGAATGTCGAGCAGCTTGCGTGCCGCCACCGTGGTGGCCACCGATTCCCCGCCGACGCCGAAGTCGGCACGCGTGGTGATTTGCAGTTCGAGGTCGGTGGACAGGAACGAGACGTCCGGGCCGTTCTTGGTAATCAGCAAATTGGCGAGGATCGGCAACGTATGACGGCGTTCAACAATGCCGCTCACGGTTTGCAGCGGCCTGAGGAGGTTATCGCGTTCGGTCTTGACCAGTTGCATAGAGTTCCTTCATTGATGTGACGGCCTGCGCGCCCTGCCCGGCAATGTTCGAGCGCGCTGCCCCGGCCCCCCGCCGGCGCCGTGCTGCGCCAGTCATGGCGTTAAATCCCGCCCGCTTTTGCCGGGCGGTTAAACCTGTATTGTGCCTGAAAATGGAAGCACTTCCCTAAATTGGGGGCGACTTGCGCAATAAACAGATCGATTTTTCCGACAGGTTCGAGTAACCCTTCGATGTGTTGCGGCCCCCAATTCCGTTTTCAGCCCTTCAGCGTCTGTTCGAGCACGTGCAGCTCATGGTTCAGCTGCGCGTCCTTGCCGCGCTCGTCGGCGATCTTGCGCACCGCGTGCAGCACCGTCGTATGGTCGCGCCCGCCGAACAGCTCGCCGATTTCCGGCAAGCTCTTCTGCGTCAGCTCCTTCGCCAGATACATCGCGATCTGGCGCGGCCGCGCGATGTTGGCCGGCCGCTTCTTCGAATACATGTCGGCGACCTTGATGCTGTAGAAGTCGGCGACCGTTTTCTGGATGTTTTCCACCGAAATCTGCCGGTTCTGCACGGTCAGCAGGTCTTTCAGCGCCTCTTTCGTCAGTTCGATGGTGATTTCGCGGCCGTGGAACTTCGAGTACGCGAGAATCTTGCGCAGCGCGCCTTCCAGTTCGCGCACGTTCGAGCGCAAATGCTTCGCGACGAAGAACGCGACGTCCTCATTCAGACTCACGCCTTCCGATTGCGCCTTGCGCATCAGAATCGCGACGCGCATCTCAAGCTCAGGCGGCTCGATTGCGACGGTCAGGCCGGAATCGAAGCGAGAGATCAGACGATCGTCGATGCCCGAGATTTCCTTCGGATAGGTATCGCTGGTGATGATCACCTGCGCCTTGTTGGCGACCAGCGCCTCGAACGCGTAGAAGAATTCTTCCTGCGTGCGGGATTTGCCCGAGAAGAACTGAATATCGTCGATCAGCAGCAGGTCGAGCGAATGGTAATAACGCTTGAAATCGTCGAACGCCTTACGCTGGTAGGCCTTCACCACGTCGGATACGTACTGCTCCGCGTGGATGTAGCGGATGCGTGCACCCGCCTTATCCATCAACAGCTGGTTGCCGATCGCGTGGATCAGGTGCGTCTTGCCGAGGCCCACGCCGCCATACAGGAACAGCGGGTTGTACGAGATGCCGGGGTTGTCGGCGACCTGGATCGCGGCCGCGCGGGCGAGCTGGTTTGCCTTGCCGGTCACGAAGTTGTCGAAGGTCAGCACGGGGTTCAGCTTCGAGCGCTCGTACATCGAATCGCTCTCGCCGCTCGACGCGGCCGCTGCTGCGCCCGGCCGCCACGTGCGGCGCCCCGCCGCAGCTTCGTTCGCATCGAGGCTCGGCAGGTCGAGGTCGGCGGCATCGTCCGTCAGCTGGGCGGCGTTGCTGGACGCGAGGCCCGCCATGCCGCCCGCGCCGCGCGCCGCGTGCGCGGCTTGCACCGCGCCAACTGCTGCATCGACAGCCGCCGCAGCGCTGTTCGCGCCGACCGTTGCCGGCCGCGGCGGTGCCGCCGGCGCGGCTCGCGCGCCCGCTTTCGGATCGAGGACGAACTGGACATCGACGGGCGAATGCCAGAAATCGCGCGCAAGGTCGGTGATGCGGCCCGAAAACTGGCTCTTGACCCAGTCCAGCTTGAAACGGTTCGGCGCCGCGATGCTCAGGGTATTCGCATCGGCGTCGAAGGCGACCGGGGCCAACGGTTTGATCCACGTCACGTACTGCTGGGGCGTCAATTCGCGCTCCAGCAGTGCGGAACAGTGTTGCCAGAATTCGTTCATCAAGTTGCTATCGTTATGGTTGCGCCGCTTTTCCGTCCGCGCTCTGGTCGCGGGATACGCGACGAGGCCCGAAGCTGCCAGGCGGAAAAGCCCCAGACGCTTGTGCCACAAGGGTTTGCGGGGTCAAGCGGGCCGGGGCGGCGGGCAGGATTCTTGGAAAGTAAGGCGAGATTCTACCGCCAAAACGGCGTGCAAAGTGAGTTATCCACAGGGTCCGATCAAATGGCGCCGATACACGCTGCCTGTGGATCATCAGCCTAAACTATTGACGACTCAGAGAAAACCGGTTTAAATAGCGGGTTCCGCGAAAACCAATTTTCGAACCTCCGGCCATTGCACTTTCAGCGATGCTCGCGCGGTTATTTCTCAAACAAGTGAGAGCAACATGAAACGTACGTACCAACCTTCCGTGACGCGCCGTAAGCGCACCCATGGCTTCCGCGTTCGCATGAAGACCGCAGGCGGCCGCAAGGTCATCAACGCACGTCGCGCCAAGGGCCGCAAGCGCCTCGCCATCTAAGGCAGGCTGAAACGCGGTCAAGCCGAGTGCGCGCTGTGTCCGACACCCGCGACGCTGCGGGAACGGCAGACGCGCCGCAGCAGAACTTCGTTCCGTTGCAGGCGTCCGCCGCCTTCCCCAAAGCCGCAAGGCTGCTAAAAACGGATGAATTTTCATCCGTTTTTCGTTTGCGCCCGTGGCGCCGGACTGCGCACTTCGTCGTGTACGCACGGCCGACTGGCAACGAAGCACGCCTCGGCCTCGTGATCGGCAAGAAGTACGCGCCCCGCGCCGTCACGCGCAATCTGGTCAAGCGCCTCGCGCGCGAAGCGTTTCGCGTGCGCCGCGCGCAATTGGGCGGCTGGGATGTGCTGCTGCGTCTGCATACGAAATTCGACAGGAAGGCGATGCCCAGCGGATCGTCGCCGCCGTTGAAAGCGCTGTGCCGCGGTGAAATCGACGTGCTGCTCGACAAGGCGGCGCGCGAAATCGCCCGTCGCGAAGCGCAAGCCGCACCGGCAGCGCAGCCGGCAGGCACGCCGGGCGCCACGCCATGACATCCGCGAAGTCCGGGAGCGCAACGATGCATCGGCGCTTCATATCGGGCGGCTCCATCGGGCCGCACTAGTCATGCAAACGGTTCTGTTCGCCTTGCTGCGTTTCTACAAGATTGCCGTGAGTCCCATGCTCGGCAACCGGTGCCGTTTTTATCCCTCCTGTTCGGATTACGCGCGCGAAGCAATCCAGTATCATGGCGCCGCGCGTGGTACTTACCTCGCCGCAAGGCGCCTGTGCCGCTGTCACCCGTTTTCGGCGGGCGGCATCGATCTTGTCCCGCCTCCCACTCCTAAGAAGCGCTGACGCGCTGTGCCATCGACACTGAGACAACGCATGGATATCAAACGCACCGTCCTATGGGTCATCTTCTTCATGTCAGCTGTCATGCTGTTCGACAACTGGCAGCGCGACCACGGACGCCCGTCGATGTTCTTCCCGAGCGCGACGCAGACCAAATCGGCGAGCCCCGCTGCGCCCGGTTCGTCGACACAGGGAACCCAACCCGCCGATCTGCCGCAGACGAGCGCGGCTGCGCCGGGCTCGACGACGCCCGCCGCGCAGCAGGCACAGCTCGTTTCGTTCAGCACTGACGTTTATCGCGGCCAGATCGACACGCGCGGCGGCACGCTGTCCAAGCTCACGCTGGTCAAGCCGGGCGAGGGCAAGCAGCCCGACCAGGTGATCACGCTGTTCGACCATACGGCCGACCACACCTATCTGGCGCGCACGGGCCTGCTCGGCGGCGACTTCCCGAATCACACCGACGTGTTCACGCCCGTTCCCGGACAGGCAACCGACATGACGGGCAACACGCTGAAGCTGTCGTTCGAATCGCCGGAAAAGGGCGGCTTGAAGGTCGTGAAAACGTACACGTTCACGCGCGGCAGCTATGTGATCGACGTCGACACGAAGATCCAGAACGTCGGCACGACGCCCGTCAAGCCGACCGCCTATATGGAACTCGTGCGCGACAGTCAGCCCGTCGAGACGCCGCGCTTCTCGCACACGTTCATCGGGCCGGCTGTGTACACCGAGCAGCATCACTTCCAGAAGCTGACCTTCGGCGACATCGACAAAAACAAGGAAGACTACGCGAAGTCGGCGGACAACGGCTGGATCGCGATGGTTCAACACTATTTCGCGTCGGCGTGGATTCCGCAGCAGGGCGTCAAGCGCGATATTTATGTCGAGAAGATCGATCCGTCGCTGTATCGCGTCGGCGTGAAGCAGCCGCTGCAGACGATCAACCCAGGCCAGACAGTCGACGTGACGGCGCGTCTGTTCGCCGGTCCGGAAGAAGAACGCATGCTCGAAGGCATTGCGCCGGGTCTGGAGCTGGTGAAGGACTATGGCTGGGTGACGATCATCGCCAAGCCGCTCTTCTGGCTGCTCGAAAAGATCCACGGCTATGTCGGCAACTGGGGCTGGGCGATCGTGCTGCTGACGCTGCTGATCAAGGCCGTGTTCTTCCCGCTGTCGGCGGCGAGCTACAAGTCGATGGCGCGCATGAAGGAGATCACGCCGCGCATGCAGGCGCTGCGCGAACGCTTCAAGGGCGACCCGCAGAAGATGAATGCGGCTCTGATGGAGCTGTACAAGACTGAGAAAGTGAATCCGTTCGGCGGCTGTTTGCCCGTCGTGATTCAGATTCCGGTGTTCATCTCGCTGTACTGGGTGCTGCTGTCGTCGGTGGAAATGCGCGGCGCGCCGTGGATTCTGTGGATTCACGATCTGTCGCAACAAGATCCGTACTTCATCCTGCCGGTTCTGATGGCCGTCTCGATGTTCGTTCAGACGAAGCTCAATCCGACTCCGCCGGACCCCGTCCAGGCCAAGATGATGATGTTCATGCCGATCGCGTTCTCGGTCATGTTCTTCTTCTTCCCGGCGGGTCTCGTGCTTTACTACGTCGTGAACAACGTGCTGTCGATCGCGCAGCAGTACTACATCACGCGAATGATGGGTCAGAAGAGGAAGGCTGCCTGATCTGACGTTCGGATCGGATTGCTGATCAGCCGATCCGATGCTCAAACAAAAACCGCCCGGTTTTATCCGGGCGGTTTTTTTGTACCTGTGAGTTCTTAAGAGTTGTCTGCGTCGCCGTAGAACTGCGCGATCAGTTCCTGCACCAGATAGCGATGATGCGGCGTCAGTGATTCGATCTTGGATGCGAGTTCAAGCGTCTCCGCCGAGAGCGGATATTTCTCGTCGCGCACCAAGGGTTTAGGAACATTCCGCGTCGATCCATGCGGCGACGGCCCGTAATGCAACCAGTGGATGTCGACTTCAAACCACGTTGCGAGGGTGCGCAGCTTGTCGTCCGTGGGAATGGTTCGGCCGCTCAGCCACTTGTGCACGGTTTGCGGCGACACAGGTTGATCCCCGTGATGACGCAGATTGAAATGCAATGCGAGATCGGTCCCGCCCTTGAGTTTTTCAGGGGCGCGTCTCATCGCGAACTTGAGTCGCTCGGCAAAAGCCGCTTTTTCTTCGACGGTTGGCATCCGCAGATTGTGCAGTCCGACACGCCGCCGGTAGACAACTGTACACGTTACAAATAACGCGTCTGAGGTTTGCCTATCTCGTCGCAGCAAATAGTTGGAAGAATCCCATTTGATCGGTCGAAGCCAATCAAATATAGGTTTTGTAGGGATTAGACTACAGCACGACCAGCAATATTCCTATTGATGGTTCGCCACACACTTATCTTGCTTAAGATAAATACACAGACGCGAACATGTCCGTTGCGCTACCCCGCGCGTCCATTCGCGATCGAACGGCGCGCTACAATCCCAGCCGTCCCGCGCGGCATCCGCGCCGCTCCACGCCATTGCAAACCGTCCCCAACATGCTCGCCACCGACTCCGATCCTATCGTCGCCATTGCCACCGCGCCCGGTCGCGGCGGAATCGGCGTGGTGCGGATTTCGTTCGGGCGCGCAGGCGCCGCGGCCGCCGCGCCGATGATGGAAGCGCTGACGGGCCAGGCGCTCGCGGCGCGTCACGCCAGCTATGTGCCGTTCCTGGACGATGGCGGCAATGCGCTCGACCGGGGCATTGCGTTGTACTTTCCCGCGCCGCATTCGTACACGGGCGAGCACGTGCTCGAATTGCAGGGGCACGGCGGCCCGATCGTGCTTCAACTCGTCCTGCAGCGCTGCATCGACACCGGGCGTACCTTCGGGCTGCGCCTCGCCGAGCCCGGCGAATTCACGCGCCGCGCGTTTCTCAACGACAAACTCGATCTCGCTCAGGCCGAGGCTGTCGCCGATCTGATCGAGGCGAGCACGGAAGCGGCCGCGCGCTCGGCCGGACGTTCGCTCGAAGGCGCGTTTTCGCGCGACATCCATGCGCTCGTCGAGGACGTGATCACGTTGCGCATGCTGGTCGAAGCGACCCTCGATTTTCCAGAAGAAGAAATTGACTTCCTCGAAGCCGCCGACGCACGCGGCAAGCTAGCACGCATCCGCGAGCGCCTTGCGCTCGTGTTGAGCGAGGCGCGGCAGGGCGCGCTGTTGCGCGAAGGGCTGTCGGTGGTGCTGGCCGGACAGCCGAACGTCGGCAAATCGTCGTTGCTCAACGCGCTGGCAGGCGCGGAGCTCGCCATCGTCACACCGATCGCGGGCACGACGCGCGACAAGGTCGCGCAGACGATCCAGATCGAGGGCATTCCACTGCATGTGATCGATACGGCGGGCCTGCGCGAAACGGAGGACGAGGTCGAGAAGATTGGCATCGAGCGCACGTGGGGCGAAATCGAACGCGCCGACGTCGTGCTGCACCTGCTCGATGCGCGCTCAGGTATGACCGCCGACGATGAAGCAATCGCTGCGCGTTTTCCTAACGGCGTGCCCGTTGTGCGCGTACTAAACAAGACTGATCTGACTGATACCGCGCCGGGCGTCGAAAGATTGAGCGGCGAGGGGGATTTGTGCGAAGTTCGCCTGTCAGCGAAGAAAGTGGATGGAATCGATTTGCTGCGCGGCGAGCTGCTGCGGATTGCCGGTTGGCAAGCTGGTGCCGAGAGCGTGTATCTGGCGCGTGAGCGCCATCTGATTGCGCTTCGAGCTGCGCAAGAACACCTCGGACTTGCCGCAGATCACGCCGATCAAAACGCACAGGCGCTCGATCTTTTCGCTGAAGAACTGCGCCTCGCTCAAGATCAATTGAATTCGATCACCGGCGAATTTACTTCTGATGATCTGCTCGGCGTAATTTTCAGTAGGTTCTGCATCGGAAAATAACTGTTGGTTTGTTGAAGTGCGGATCGGTTCGAGCCGTCAGCCAAAAGGCCCGCGGAATAAGGGACTAGAGGTGCGACAAAGAGCGTTTCAGGGCGTTGCAATCCAGCGTCTATTAGTACACACTTCAGTACACAGACCCTGTGTGTACTTTCGACCTGTGTACTAATCCAATGCCAAAGATTGCGACACCTCTGAACGACACGCGCATCAAGGCTCTCAAGCCCAAGGCCGCGCGATACAGCGTGGCTGACGGCGGTGGGCTGGTGCTGGAAGTGATGACTTCCGGCGCGAAAATCTGGCGCTTTCGCTACTCGCTGCACGGGAAGCAACAGCCGTTAATCACGATTGGCGACTATCCCGCTACCGGCCTGATGGCGGCACGGGAACGGGCACGGCGCTATACGGAAACCGTCGCAACAGGTGTTTCCCCCGTGGCGGATGCCAAGCGCGACCGCGGGGAAGCGGAAGGCATCAGGACGGTTAAAGAATTCGGCGCGTACTGGCTGGAGAAGGAAATCGCCGGAAAATCCGATGAATACCGGCGCACAACCACGAGGGCACTGGAGAAGGACGTATATCCCGCCCTTGGCAACAAACCATTGTCCGAGGTGAGCCCAGGTGACGTGCTGGCGATCTGCGACCGCATTAAGAATCGCGGCGCACCAAAAATGGCGCTGCACACGCGCAACGTCATCAAGCGACTGTTCGAATACGCGATTGCACGTCAGTTAGTGACCGCTAACCCGGCATCGGCTATCGTGGCCCGCTTCATTGCTACACAGGACAGCCGCACGCGCGTACTTGATCCTGACGAAATTGGGCGTGTGCTGCGCGCCGTGTACGCGTCCAATATCAGGCGACCGCTGAAGCTGGCGATTCACCTGTTGGTGCTGACGATGGTGCGCAAGTCGGAACTGATCGAGGCGCAATGGAGTGAGTTCGACCTTGACGCCGGCATATGGCGCATCCCCGCTGAACGGATGAAGAAAGATCGCGAGCATTGGGTCTATCTGGCTCCCCAGGCCGTCGCCATGTTCCGCGAGTTGTACGACAGCCGGACAAGCGATGAATTCGTGTTTCCGACTGTGCGCGGGACTGACAGACCAATCGCAAAGAGTACGTTGAATCAGGCTATCAAGGCGCTCGAACTGGAGGTACAGCACTTCGTGCTGCACGACTTCAGGCGCACGGCCAGCACTCACCTGCATGAGATGGGGCAATCGTCGGACGCAATTGAGAAGGCGCTTGCGCACTCGATCAAGGGCATCAAGGGCGTGTACAACCGCGCCGAGTACGCCGATGAACGCCGTCACATCCTGCAACTGTGGGCGGAGTTTGTTGACGCTCAGATAGACGAGGGGCGGAAGGTAGTGATTGGGAAGGTCGGTACAGCGTGACCGACGAGCGCTGCAACGATTCCAACTGAAATAGGCGGCGTTGCTAATGCTAAAGCTGCTAATTCTGCTAATTCGCCGGGTTTGCAGCGACATTGCGACGCGTCTGCGGCGATTCACTTTTCTGCTGGAAGTGGAAATCGCATTGCTCATCGCGATGAACGAAATGGAGCCATTGTCAGAGCGGGTGGTTCGAACTTCTCCAACCGGCGCGGCATGACCGACGAGCACCATAACGAGATGTCATCAACAAGGGCAACAGCGACATGTAACCAAGGTTTCGCCCGTCTTTTTCGATCGAGCGCGAACTGCAAGGCAGCGTGGAACGCGAAGTCGTCTCGTCTACTTTCTCGGCATCGACAGCATGACGAAGCTACGCAACGGTAGCGAGGTGTCGTAGCTCGACCAGCTGCACCTGCATTAATTCGCACCAGGCGCGCATCCTCGCCGCCGAGGTACTGCAAGGTTACGCTGAAGCCCTGCAAGGTTAAGCCGATCATCGCGAACAAGGTGAAGAAGCCGATCATGCCCGACGAGGCGCGGCGGCGGTCGTGTACAACACGACGCAGTCGATCGCTCGCGCTGTTCGTGAACAATCCCCTTTGCCACGACCAGTATCGCGTAGAGGCGCATCTAAACCGTCGACTACCACTGCTTGCTGGGCAGGCACAAAGAGCCGCGCGACAGGGCGACTATCGCGCCGTCGCCATGATCGTGCGATCAGTTTATTGCGCGAGTCACCCCCAATTTAGGGAAGCGCTTTCTATTTCCAATATACTTGCTGGACCTGAACGCACGACGATGCGCCTAAGGGCTCTTAACCGGGCTTTTATGGAGTGCGGGAGGGAGGGAGCCGGACAGACTGCGCCTAGGAAACGTGACTGTCCGGCGATTTTTACAACTAGCCAATTCTGAGGATGAATCGGCGGGCCGCTACTGACATAGCAACCGCTACGCGAATATTAGTTGTCTGATACCGATTGGTAAACAACTTGTTTGTAGCAATTTGCTATAAACGTGACATCACTGTGTATCTGTACAGTGATGCGGATTCGTGCATCCACTGGATCTGGCCATTTTCAGGAAACTGGAACATGGCAATAAAAATATTGCGCCTTACGGGCGTACTCGAAGCTGTCGGCGTCAAAAAGTCGAGCATCTACCAATGGATCAGGGAAGGAAGGTTCCCTGCCCCAGTTCGCCTTGGACCGCGGTCTGTTGGCTGGCCTGCTGATCAGGTTGAGGCTTGGCTCGCGACTCGCGAATCGACGCGCAGCACGGACAACGTGGGGGCAGCATGAGCGCCCTGTTCGCCCACATTGAACCGTCCGACAAGCTCGACTCCGTTTGGCTGCGTACCAGTGCGACACCGAACCCTGAGCGCAAGCCGCCGATCATCGTTCGGCGAGACGAGTTGCACGACGTGATGCTAATGTTGCTCGACGCCGCAAAAACGGAGGCCGAAACATGCTGAACGTTATCGGCACTTGTAAACTCGTGACGGCACGCTATACTTCGGCTGTGCCTGAGACAGCAGGCAACCTGGATTGGCGTCCAGAAACGAAATGGCGGACAACCGCCTCAGTGCGGTTTTTTTACGTCCGTACGCCTTCGCGCGCCTTCAATGGTCGGGCTTTGGCGGGGGAGTCTTCGGACTCGCCGGTTTCCATTTCGCCGGTACGCCAACCCTGTCATGTGCCCGGCCACCCCAATTGGCGTTGGGGTCCGGGTTCCGAAACCCGAAATGGAGGCCGCATCATGCGCCAAGTCCCCGCTCGTTCTGAGCACCCGCAATCCCTCATTCTCGAAATCATCAACGAAGCGCTTCGCGACGCCACGACCGCGCCGACGATCATTGATGCGCTTGATGTGACCGGCGAAGCGCTTCGCATCCTGGCTGATCTCGTTCGCGTGGAGGTCCGTCAATGAGCACGACCAACAGGAAAGCCGCCGACTTCATGTGCGCTGACGGGCGCGCCGCGTTCGATGCACTGTCAGACGGCACGCGCGCCGAACTAAAGGTCTTGTTCGCCAAGCTAACTGCAGATCTACAGCAATTCAACGCGGAGGGCCGTGATGCACTTTAACCGTGACGCACTACCCGCCGTCGCTGACGTGCTGGCGCTGCTGTCGCTAGAGCCGGTGAGGCCGAATGGCAGCGGGTACGCGCAAGTCCGTTGCCCGATTCACGGCGAAAGCAATCCGAGCCTGTCTATCCACCTGGAGCGCGGTAACTGGCGCTGCTTCGCCTGTGGCGAGACTGGCGGTGACGCACTTGAACTGTATCGGCGCGCACGCGGGCTGTCGTTCGCACAAGCGGCGCGTGAGCTTGGCGCATGGGAGGGCCAATGAGCGCAGTCGTTGAAATAACGGAGGCGTCCGAGCTGGCCGCGTGGAAAAAGCAAGCTCGCACTCTGTTCGAGTACAAGATCAAGGAGGGATTCGAGCCGGTCGCGCTGCATTTCTACCGCACTGCGGACGGCTCGATCTTGTTTGCACGGGTGCGGATGCGCAAGGGACTAGAGAAGTTCATCATGCCTTTCTTCCGCGACGGCACCCGTTGGAAGCACGGCGAGCCGAAGCAGGATGGCGGAAAGCTGTTGTATGGCCTGCCCGAAGTTTCGGCGTTTCCTGAGGCCTTAGTAGTCCTATCCGAGGGCGAGCAGAAGGCAGACGCGCTCACGAAGATCGGCGCGGATCGGTTCATCGGCGTTACTTCCGGCGGATGCACGAGTGCTGGCGCGGCGGACTGGTCTCCGCTCGCCTGTCGTCGCGTCTTGTTGTGGCCGGATCACGACGCACCTGGCGCGAAGTACGCCGACGAGGTGACGACGAAGCTGGAAGCAATCGGATGCACGGTGGAGCGGCTGGACGTGGCCGCTATGGGGCTGCCTGCCAAGGGAGACGTGATGGACTGGCTGGAGATGTTCAAAGCCACTCACGACCGGATGCCGACTGATGATGATGTGCTGGCATTGCCGAAGGTCGGGCAAGCGGATAACGGGCCGTCTAATGTGTGGCCTGATCCGCAACCGCTGACCGAGACGACCCAGCCGCTGGAATACCCGGTAGAAAGCCTGCCGCCCTGCATCCGCGCCGCTGTGGATGAGGTATGCGGATTTGTGCAGGCACCCTTGCCGCTGGTGGCGTCGTCGGCAATTGCGGCGCTGTCGCTGGCGATTCAGGCGCACGCCGATGTGAAGCGTGCCGAACGCCTGACCGGGCCTGTCGGGCTTTTCATGCTGACCATCGCGGACAGCGGCGAGCGCAAATCGACGTGCGACGGATTCTTTACGCGGGCGATCCGCGATTACGAAGCCGAGCAGTCGGAGGCATACAAGCCAGTCCAGAAAGACCACCAGGCAGACATGGCCGCATGGGAGGCGAAGTACAACGGCCTGAAGGAAAAGATCAAGGGCGACGCGAAGGCTCGTAAGCCGACAAAGGGACTTGAGGCCGAACTACGCGACCTGGAACACGAAAAGCCTGAGCCGCCGAAGGTTCCGCGCCTGATCTATGCGGATGTGACGCCGGAAGCGCTCGCTTTCTCGCTTGGTAAGCAGTGGCCATCCGGTGGCGTTGTTTCCGCCGAGGCCGGGATTGTATTCGGATCGCACGGCATGGGTTCGGATAGCGTCATGCGCAATCTGGCGACGCTAAATCAGCTTTGGGACGGCAACACGCTACAGATTGACCGGCGCACGTCCGAATCATTCGCGGTACGTGGCGCACGCCTGACGGTGGCTTTGCAGGTGCAGGAAGCCACGATCCGTAGCTTCTTCGATAAGTCCGGGACGCTCGCGCGCGGGACAGGCTTTCTTGCCCGGTTCCTTATGGCGTGGCCGCAATCGACGCAAGGCTATCGACCGTTCCGCGAAGCGCCGGAGCACTGGCCGCACATGGCGACGTTCAATCAACGCATCGCGGAGATTCTGAGTCAGCCTGTGCCGATGGATGACAGCGGCAATCTCGCGCCGCTGATGCTCACGCTGTCGCCCGAAGCAAAAGCCGCATGGATCGGGTTTCATGATGCCGTAGAAGCCCAGCTACGGGCCGGTGGCGACCTGCATGACATTCGCGACGTGGCGAGCAAGTCCGCAGACAACGCGGCGCGGCTGGCGGCGCTGTTTCACGTATTCAGCGGTGCTACCGGGCCGGTTGCCGCGGAGGCGTTCGAAAGTGCAGCGAGCATCGTTGCGTGGCACCTGAGCGAGTCGAAGCGCTTTTTCTCCGAGCTTGCACTACCCGACGATCTGGCAGACGCGGCACGGCTTGATGCATGGCTTATCGAGCACTGCCGGACGGAAGCGACGCAGACGGTCGACAAAAGCCGGGCAATGCAGTTCGGCCCGCTGCGTAAGGCCGACCCCCTTAGTGCGGCGCTGCGGACGCTCGAGGATCTGGATCGTGTCCGCATCGAGCGCATTGGCCGGCGCGTAGTCGTTCATGTCAATCCTGCATTGCTTGCAACCGGAGGCACGAGATGAGCCTTGAGGATCTGATCTACCGTAACCGGAAACGGCAAGTTGCTAATGCTAATACTGCTAATACTGCTAAAGGAGCGCCGAACATTAGCAAGATTAGCGACTTTAGCATTAGCAAAGTCGGCAAGCGTGACGCTGCAAACGACCCGGCGAGCATTCCCGCCGACTGCATTGGAGCCTTGCAATCATCTGACGGCGGGCTGTATCTGCCGTGGGGGCCATACCTCGGGCCGGATGACGTTCGCCGGATGCGCGCCGAGCTAGTGGCGATGATCGAGGCGTTGTGCGATCTGGAGCAGTGGGACGCCGGAAGGCGTGATGACGTGTTGACGCGCGCCATTCGCGGACCTCTGGCCGACCTGTTGCCGAACATCGCTCATTTCAATGAGCGACTGACGGAAGCACGAGCAGAGGCCGAGGCAAGGGCGGCACTGGAGCGGCGAACGTGGCGCTTCGATGACGGGAGGGTGTCATGATGCGATCCCCTGTCTTTCTTGCGGTCCCGGCCACGCTGACCGCTGCCAGTCTGTCCATTCTGGCCGGCTGGCAGCGCGGCGGATGGTTGCCGGAGCGGCTGCTATGGGTGGCGATCGGTGTTGTGCTGGTCGTCGGCGCCCATCTGTTGCCAGCGCTGTGCCGGACACGTGGGTTGACGATCCGGTGCATCGGCGGTGCGTTGTGGATCTGCTGCATGGGGGCAACCTGCCTCGGTCACTGCTTGTTCTTCCTGTTGGCGCAGCAGCACGCCGGCGAGGTGCGGGCCGATGCTCTGAGCGTGCCGCACAGCGTAGTCACAATCGGCCGCAGCCCGACGCAGATTGCCGAAGATCGCGCGTCGACTGTGGCCGATCTGACGGCGCGTTGCTCAAGCGACTGTGTGTCGAAGCGGGCTACCTTGAGGGCACGGCTCGATGCTCTCGACGTCGAGATGGGCGAAGCGAGGCGACAGGAAGCGCAGGCCGACCGGACGACAGCGCTACAGGATCGCGCGGAGGATCGCCGTGACGCGATGCGAGCCGATCCGGTTACGAGCCGGGTCGCGGCTCTCGTCGGCGTTCCCGTCACGCGTGTGGATCTGCTGACAGGCCTGGCGTTCGCGGCGGTGCTTGAGGGTGTCGCCTGCTTCTGCTGGCTGCTCACATTCGACACCGCGACCGAGCACGGAATCCGATTCCGGGACACGCCGGCGCCGATCAGTACCGTAGGCTACTCGACGCCCGCCGAGCCGGTAACACCGACAGTAACCGTACGCGACGAGCCGTCCGACGACTTGACCCATGTACGTGAGGCCATCGCGGCCGGACGACTGCGTGGAACAGTGGCAGAGATCCGAAAACACCTGGGGTGCTCGCAATCGCGCGCAATGGCGGTTCGCCGCCAACTGGCTACAGGAGCAGAAATCGCATGAGAAACGATGGTCAAGGCATCTTCCGCGATGCGCGCAGCGCGATCCTGTTCGCGCTGAACTATCGCGGCGAACAGTTCGCCGTTTCGATGCTGGGCCGCTTGGCGCAGGATGGAGCCATAGGGCGCGGCGCCGGTCTGTACGGGCTGGATGGCTCCGCGACGGCCGGGATAGTTCGCGCACGGATGGAGCGCCTAGAGCCGGCCCAATGCGCGGCGCTGGTGGCTCGCCATGCGGACGTAGGCAGCGCTCCCTGGCTGGCTGCTGTGGGCGACGTGGCGCGGTTCATTGGCGAGACTGAGGCTGCCCGCCCGATCAACGGCGTGGTACTGGTGGCGAGCGTCCGAAAGTTCTTCGGGGAGCGTCAAACCGCGGAGCAGATCGCCGCCAAGGCCGGGAACGGTATGCATCGGGTCACGGCGCAGCGGCAATGGCAGATCGTCAAGGCGCAGCTCGAGCGCGTCGAGGCCGAAGCCCAGGCTGCATGGAGTGAGTCACTTCGCGCCGCTGGCTTGACTTAGTAGCACTAAAAAATCGCTTGCGCTACAAAACTAGCCATGTTCTAATACGAATTAGATACATTGCATAAATGCGCTCATGAGTAGCGCAAGCGTAGCGCCGGAGCCTTCCGGCCGCTTCCGTATCTGTCAGATGTTCAAGGGGCTTCGCGCCGTCTGAAGGGGAACAGGGTTTTACCAAGTTGCTTCCCCGTTGCTTCAAATTTCAATCGAATTTCTTTAGTCCGCTGGCCGCTGTCGCCGGCTTTCGTCTCTTCCATCGAAGGAGCGCGCAACCGTGCCCGAAAACTCAGAACTGGTCGACATCAACCAGGCCGCAACGATGCTCGCCATGAAGCCGTCGAGCGTGCGCGCGCGGCTCTACCGTGAGGGCAGTGTATGGGGCTTAAAGCCTCTCAAGTCCCCTAATGGCCGTCTACTGTTTCTTGCCTCTGAGGTTAGAGGGCTGATCCAGCCGGGGAAGTGAGATTGGCATGACGGAAAAGAAAAAACGGCCGTCGACCAAGAAGCCGACGACCGCCAAGACCAGGCGCAATGATAGAGACATGAGCCGCGCCGCGCAATGCAAGCGAGTGCTCGAATTCCTGAAAGCCGGCCCGCAGACAACGTACAGCTTGCGTGCGCGCGGCATTTCGCACCCCGCCCAGCGAATCAAAGAACTAATCCAGCTCGGCTATCGCATCGCATCCGGTCGCGTGACGGCCATCGATTCTGACGGCTTCTCTCATGCCAATGTCGCGCTCTACGCCGTGAATGACCGTGAGCCGGATCTTGTCGACTTGATGGAAACCGCGTAACGCATGAACGTCCCCACCCGATCGCATCAATAAAGGAGTTTGAAATGGCAGGTTCGATTATGAAAAACCAACGTTTTGACCATTTGGCCGCCGTGCCGGAACATGAATTGGCAGAGATGCAACGCGCTACTGCTCGAGGTCTGGACGGAAAGCGGTGGGATTGCGCCTTCCAGCACGCTATGGGCCGTGGCGATGCGCGCCGATATAGCGGGCTAACCAACTCGAAGCGCAGCAAGTGAGCGAGCACCGCTTCCGGTAACGCATCGAGCCGGGCGCCGGGAATTGATAGCGATGCATTTTTAGAGGTACTAATAGATGAAAACTGAACGAAAGCAGGAAACGAAGGCCGAGGTGTACGCACTGACGCCGGAAGTCATTCAGGCGATTGAGGCGGTGCACGACGCGATAGCACGCCGCAAGGTGCTGGACGAAGCCGTGAATGAAGCGCCGGCACGTATCGCAGCGCTGGAGCAGGAAGCCGACCGTATGCGCGGCGAACTGGCAAGACTCGATGCTGATATCGCCTTGTGCGATGACGCCGAGGTACCGGCGAAGGAGCGCGCCATCAAGAAGCTGGACGGTGACCTGAGCACCAAGGAAACCGAACTGCGCCGCGCCAGGGCACGCCTCGACGCACTGGAGGCTCGCGCGCCGGAAATCGACGCGGCAGTGAGTGAAGCGGGCTACGTGCTCAATCTTGAAACGAACTCGCTGGCGGAAAGCTTCAAGGAGCGTATCAGCGAAGAGTTGCGCGAGGCGGTAAAGCCGCTCCTGCCCATCCTCGAAAAGGCGCGCGCGGTGGGGCCGCTGATGAATGACTTCTGTCAGGCCGCCTACCTGCCCGACCCGGCTGGATTCTATCTGGCGCGATCCAACAACAATGCCAATTTCGCCAATATCGGCTTCAACCTGCTGAGCGGCGCATCGGGCTTGCCCAACCCCATCAACGAGGTTATGGCGCCGGTCAATGCCGCACTGGCTGCGTGGCGCGGGCACAAGCCTTATCTGCCGCTGGCGAAACGCCCTGTGCCGTATGTCCGAAAAGGTGCATGGGACGGCCCCGGTGGTCGCGTGGATCGACCAGATGAGCCTGAGCAACCACCTGCGCCGCGCATGAAGACCCTCGAAGAAGCGTTGGCTGAGCCGTACACCATCAAGGGTGACTCGAGCGGCATCCGCACCTGGCAGGCTGCAGCCGAAATGAACATGGCGAAGGCCCTGGCGGACGCCGCAGATTCAGCCGACCACTAACCAACAAACAGGAGCGCCCGCTTCGACGGGCGAAGGAAACGAATGGACACAACGAGCACGAATGCGCCGGACACCAGCAGCGAAGAGCCCCCGACTGTGACGCCTCTGGTATGCGGCCAGCCCTGCGGCACGCCGTCGACGTCGGACGACGCAAACACCAACGAACCTAACGAAAGCGAGAAAACGAATGTATCAAATTGACAATTCGACTGCGGCAGTGTCGCAGCCGGCGTCTACTGCTGCCGGCACGGCTGGCTTCTTCACGGACGGCAACCCGGCGACCAGCACGCCCGCGACGATCCTGCCGGCTGAGTTCCTGAACTCGGTGATGATGGAGCTCATCAACGTTGTGAATGCGGGCGGCGTCACGCCAACGAAGAATCAGTTCAACAACGTTCTGTCGGCGATCAAGCGTATCGGGCAGAACACGGTCATTCTCGCAGATACGGGCGCCGCGAATGCCTATACGGCTACTAATTCGCCCGCGCTCGTCGCGGGAACCTGGGTCAATGGCGTCGTTCAGGCGGTCAATATTGCGCACGCCAACACGGGCGCATCGACCTACGCTCCGGACGGCCTGACCGCAATTCCGATCTATGGCCTAGGCCTGCAACCGCTCCAAGGTGGTGAACTCTTCGTCGGCGGCACGGCCATTCTGATGAAGGCGACCATTGCCGGCGTGAACAGCGGCAACCCGATTGCGGTTCTCATGGAATGCGCTGGTGGAGCACAGCAAGTCGCGGCCGGCACGCAAAACAATCATGCGGTCAACCTTGGGCAGTTCGCATCGTCACAGGTCAATAACGGCTATCAGAAGCTGCCGAACGGCCTGATTGTCCAGTTTGGTTTTTACACCTGTGCCGCAGCAAATACGGCCTACGCCGCGTCGTTTCCAATTGCGTTCCCGAATGCATGTTTTGGCATGGTCGGAGCTATGGGTAACACGGCGAACGCATCAACCTCTGCGGTGAATATCGGCTTTCTGAACACAACGCAGTACCGCGTTGTGTGCGCTTCCGCCGACGTTGTTCACTGGATTGCCATTGGAAACTAATCACATGAGCCAAAAATTCGCAGCATATAACGCGCAAGGCGCGATTATCGGTTTTTACGACAGCGAGGACAGCCCCGCACCGAATGGCGTGACGGCCATCGAAATCACGGATGATCAGTGGCAGGAATGCATCTCGACGCCAGGCTACACGGTAAGCAATGGCGAGCTGGTGGCGCCGGCAGCACCGACGCCCGCACAGTTGCTCTCAGCGGCGCAGGCGAGCCAAGCTGCACTGATCGACGCCGCCTACTACAGCGCGATCCAGCAAAACGTGAGCTTCAAGACGGCGGCCGGCCTTACCGAGACATTCCAGGCAGACGAAGACAGCCAGACGCTTGTGATGCAGGCGACGCAGGGCTATCAGATCGCGGGCGCGACGCCGACCGGCTTCTACTGGAAAGCAGCGGATAACACGCTCGTTCCCTTCACGCTCACGGATCTCCAAGGGCTCTACTCGACGATCCTTGCTCAAGGGTGGGCGGCATTCCAGAAGCGCACCACGCTCAAGCAGCAGATTGCGGCTGCGTCGACGGTCGCGGCGGTTCAGGCGATTACCTGGGGCTGACGCGAGCCGCCTTCGGGCGGCTTCCGACAAAGCACGGCGCACCACTTCGGTGGTGCGCCGTCTACAACAGAGGAAATGGATATGAGTAGTTTTTATCCAGCCATCCACGTGTGGGACTACCCAGACGGGTACGCCGCACTACGCAGTATCGGGATTGTTGCAGAAGAGGCCGAGTTTTGCCTTTCCGGCATAGACGACTGCACACAACCCAATGTGTTTGAAGTTGTCGTGACCTTGCAAGGGGAGCCATGCAAGTCCGCTTTGGTCCTGATGGAGCGCACGAACGGGCTAACGGGGCTGTGGTTTGGTCTGTTCCAGCATCTCCGCGATACGCCCGAGGGCGCTATTGAATCGCTGGTCGACGAGCTGCTTTCGGGCGCACCAGGCGACCCGCCAACCGTCGACGTCTTCGAATGGACGCCGCCGAAACGGAGCCTGCAATGATAGATCTCAACGTGAAATTCGACGGGCGGGAAGTGATGGCCGCTCTTGATTCGCTCGTCGCCAACCAAAAGAAAGCCGTGGTGCGCGCGCTGAACAAGACGGCTGAGCAGGCGCGCACAGAGGCATCTCGAGCGGTGCGTGATGAGGGCTACAACATCAAGGCCAGCGCCATCAAGCGTAGTTTCTCCATACAACGCGCCACAGGAAACACGCTGCTGGTGACACTACGGGCGACCGGGGCGCCTATTGCAGTCATCAACTACGGTGCGCGCCAAATCGGTTCCGGTGTATCGGTCAACGTGAAGACGGGCCGCAAGGTCTTGAAGCACGCGTTCATTGTATCGATGAAGAACGGGCACAAAGGCGTGTTCGTGCGCAGCGGCGGAAAGGGAAGCAAGCGCCTGCCCATCAAGGAACTGTACGGGCCGTCTATCCCTACCGCGCTGGGGAATGACGTGGTGGAGAAAGCCATCATGGCGAAGATTCGCCAGAAGTTTCCGCAGATTCTGGCGCACGAACTGGCGTTCCTGCAGGTGGGCAAGTGATGCGGCGGACCCCCACCCAAACACGGCGGGTCCTTCCCAGCCAGGGCTGTCATACGGAGCCAAAGACTCGTGATATTCGGGTAGGGATGAAATTTTTAAATTTGCTTAACGCTTAACACTTAACGGAGCAGTAGAACCAATGACGCTCGTTTCTCAAGCTGAATACGCCCGCCGGCTGGACGTTTCGCGCGCTGCGGTGGCGCAGTGGAAAAAGGCCGGGAGGCTTGTCCTTGATGGAGATATGGTCGACGTGGAGGCGACCGACGCCAAGCTGAAGCGCTATCGACGCGCCGGACTGCCGGAAATCACGGAACCGACGCAGCCTGTTAAGCGAGGGCGCCCAAGTGTTAAGCACGTCGACGAACTTAACAGCGAGCCGGTGCGCATGAAGTGTGCGGACGTGATGCGCCGCCTAGCAGACCTCGACTGGACGCAG
Source organism: Burkholderia sp. E7m39 (assembly GCA_001319865.1). Taxonomy (GTDB): domain Bacteria; phylum Pseudomonadota; class Gammaproteobacteria; order Burkholderiales; family Burkholderiaceae; genus Paraburkholderia; species Paraburkholderia bengalensis. Next base: position 46,934 of record BBSL01000035.1, read on the forward strand.
ACGTTCAAGTGGCACGCCTCTGCACAAGACGAGCGGGCTCGACAGGCCGCCCAGTGCATCGGCTGGCAGGCCGTGCGCAGCCCCATCCGCGATGACGGGCACTGGGGCGGGTTCCAGTTGCGCATTGCTGCCTATATTGAGGCGCACGGTTTGACCGGGGATGCTGTACCGGCTGGCCGAGGGTTCGAGCTTGAAGTGTGGGACGTACTGAAGGAGTGCCGTGACGAACTCGAGCCGATAGACGATGACGACGAGGTAATGGTGCGCCTGGATCTGCTGCCGTTGCTCGCGCATCCATTCGCCGAGTTCGACAAGCGCCGATAGCGGAAACGAGCCCCAGCGGGCGGTGGGCAAAAACACCCGCAGTTGCCGACGAAGTGTAAGCGGAACCTCTCCCCGGCCAGCCCTGGGCCCACTCCGAGACGGGCGGCAACATTCCTGCAGGAAAGACCTACTGAGCCGGGTTGTGGGCTGTATCGTCGATACATCAGCGGCGCGCGATCGCATTCAGAGCGTGGCTTAGGAACAGGTGAACTCCATTTCCACCCGTGGATAATTGCCGAGCACGAAAGGAGGTTGACTCGTGGTGGTGTGCATGACTTTCAGATCGCTGTTCTTCTTCGAACAAAACACGCGTGCCTCGTCCGTCACCTCGGCGCGTAGGTTGCCGAGCCCTGAAAAGCCGGTTGCAGCTTGCTTGGTGACAAAATATGTACCGCTTCCCTCGTCCACGACACCCGAATCAGACGCACACGCAGACAGCAGCGCCACCATCCCCGCGCAAACCAATCTCTTCATTTTGCCCCCGGTCTTTTTGATAATCGGGCGCATTCTATCGGTTCGGCCGGCCCAGGCCAAGCGCAGCCGCCCGATCATACCCGGCGTTCTTGATCTTGCTCCAATTCAGCGAGAGAGTGACGCCGACAGCCCCCCCCACCTGAGGCTCTGACCAAGCCACGACCAAAGCGGCTGTCCGTCTTCAATGTAAAAGTAAAGCCAAGATGAGTGCCATCATTCTCGAATCCGTACTGACCTGCCCGCACTGTGGCTTTGCCAGGCAGGAAACCATGCCCATTGATGTATGCCAGTTCTACTACGAGTGTTCGAACTGCAAGGCACTGTTGCGCCCAAAGTTTGGCGATTGTTGCGTGTTCTGCTCGTTCGGTTCTGTGCCGTGTCCGTCGATCCAGTCGCAACGCGGGTGCTGCACATAGCGACCAACTTCTATTCGAAGCACCATTCCTTGTCGGAGAATGGGCGCGACCGGGGAGTCGCATGCATCAAGTCCGAGGCCTCAATCATCCTCGTCAGACCGCCTCACCGGAGCGTGGAGCGGTTGCGTCGTGTCGATCCCGGCCATCTCAAGCGCTTCGTCGATTACCTCTAGCTCAGGGCTGAAGTTGAGCCGCCATTCCTCGCCCTCGCACCGGATGATGTTGCTGTCGTGAATGACCAGTGTGTACCGGGCGAGCAGCAGCGCCTCGACGAGCTTGGCCTCGCGCTTGGCTTGGTCGATAAACGTCTGAGTTTTCATCGCGCACCTCCGTCCCGGGGCGGCGCACGAAACGCACCCGATTCGTCAGGCGTGAACGTCGTCCGTGACTTGGATATCTCGGGCATTCGGCGCGATCGCGCGGCGAGTGCGGCCGTAAGGGCTGACTAGCACTGGTCCCGGTTGCAGATGCAAGTTTAGTGCGCCTTCAAAGCGAGGGCCCTTCCGTTTCAGGATCTCTACGGACGCGCCGCTCTCCGCTGGCCGCACGGAAACCCTCAGTTCTGCTGGCGACGCGTCGCGCGCCTCGCTCAGATGGCGCATGACGAAAAACAGTGCATTGCCGGATCGGGCCGAAAGGTGCAGCCGACGCAGCGAGTCAGCGCGCGCGTGTTTGAGCCAGAGCATGATGGCCGCGCACGTGCCAGCCTGTAGCGTCTGCTCCGCCGACCAAAGCTGGTCGGGGGTGCTCTTCGCGCGGATTAGAACGAGTCGGTCAGGCGACACGCCTGCATAGGCGAAGCCGTGCGCCGATGGGTCCGCGGGTGGATTGATCAGCAGGATCGGGCCCGACAATTTCGACAGTACAGGCGTTAGCAGGCGTATCTCCCCGCACCCGTTGCTCTGCGTCAGCACTTCTATGAGCGAGCCGATTGGCCAGCCACCGCCCGGCAACTCAGCCGACAAGCCCGGATAGCCCGTCTCGACCGCCGAAATGCGGCCGCGCGCGAGCTGCGACGCGCGCCAGAGAGACGGGTGAATGTCTTCGGGTTTGGGGGCGGGAACGCTCATCATGATTTGCGTACTGTATGGATATACAGTAGTCTAGCCGATCGAAGTCGGGAAGTGCTCCGGCTTTCGCGCAGTTCTGATGAGGCATTCGGTTTGCTCCGCTGCTATGCCGCCTCGTCGCCCTCGCGCGCTGCACAAACCGAGGTTGTCAGGGGCGAAGGACTGACTAAAATGCGTTGATGCAAAGAAGCCGCAAAGGCCGATTCCTTCAGAAGTAACAGTCAGTGTCGTGACGTTCCAATTCTTGGAGGCGTGCCATGACGTGCCTGAACGAAAGGATCGCTGGCGTAGTATTTTTTGTGATGAGTGGGTATGCGTTCGCGGGTGGCCCCTTAGTCAACTCGCCCGAAACAATGACAGTGGCGAGTATAGAGCGTATGCCCATGGAACTTGGTTCGCCCATTCCGCAACCGTTGTCTTATCTGCACCGGTATGAAATGGAATTTCAGGCAACTCAAGGGCGGCCGTCTTACGCGCAAGTTGAAGGCTTCTATAGCGCACAGGTAATGCACGAGTTTCGACTTGGCACGGCGAACCTGCCACAAATTCCTACGCCGCCTTTACCACAGCACGCATCAGAATTTTTACCTGCCGGCCAATCGACGGCGCCGCAACTCTCTATCGTCGAGTTGCCGAACCCGACTCTTGTGCTCCATGCCCAACCGCAGCGAAGGCTCTCGTTGACGGTCGACGATTGGGTCTTTTCTGGCACAGCGCGTGTGGCGGCTCTTGGTGCCCGCAGTACCGGCGCGACATTATCTGTTCGGCACGGCTTTTAATCCGGCGTAAGTGGTTACGTTCGGTCGACCGGGATTCAAGATCGTTGCATGAGATTCGGCGTTCGTGTCGGCGAAAAAGAGCCGGACACCGCAGCGTCCGGCCGACAAGGGTTCTGGCATTTCCGAGGGCCTACACCAGAACCTGAGAGACTCCAATTATGTCATGCAACGAGCATAATATGATCGGAGGTGCGGACATGTACGACCGGGACGCTGAACTACGGGAGTTGGCAACTGCGAATGTTCATGTCCGACAAGCGGTTGCGCGCGTCGCCGAACAGGCCGCACGTGTGCGGAACATGAAAACGATGAATGTAGACGCCTCGCTGGCGGAGGCTATCTTGCTCAATATGCAACAAAGTCTCGAGGCCATGGAGTCGCACCGCCAATTCATCGAGCAACGGCTGAGAGGTTCAGACTAGCACCCGACACGACGGTTCTGGCTGGGGGATGCATGCATGCGAAAGCGTCACGAATTACCTGCACGTCCGCGGGAATCTGAAACAGAACGTCAGGAAAGACGCCTTCGGGCGGCTTTTTCGTTTACTGCCCGAACTTCAATCGGAACGCCCTCGCCGCGCAAACGTCGTGAATGCCGCGGACGGTCGGCGAACGGTAATCCAACTGCCAGCCATCGGTGAACAGCTTGGCAAGTTCCTCAGAATCTCGCGGCGGGTCGATCGCCCATATAGTTGACGCAAGCTCTACGGACACTTTGCGCAGGCGCGCACTTTCGAACCAATTCGGCGATGCGCCATTAGCGCGCGACCAGACCCGTGCTGATTCGACAAAGTGATCCGTTCGCAGCCAGTCGCCTGTCCTTGCGCGGGCGATGAGCTGTGCAACGACAAGGTGGCAGAGCATTTCGGCGCGCGCCTCGTCATCGAATGTTCGCATGTCAATCGTCGATAGGCACGTTGTATTGCGCTCGACAGGCGGGACAAACGACAGACTCGAATTTGCCTTGTGCGGACAATGGCATCAGAGGCTGCTCTTCGCCCGCGAGAAAGCAGACGGGGCAAGGGAACGCCTCGTGCGACCGTAGGTTGTGCCATCGGTCGACGAAGCGCTGGATGTCCATCGGTGTCGTACCGATCGATTCGAGGTGGTCGAGCAGGACATGGAACAAGGCGGGATTCTGCATGTCGCCTCCATGGGCGGTATGCGAACATGTTACCCGGACACGCACAACGAAGTGGCGTCTACTTGCCGCGGTGGACGCAGCCGGCGACTCTCGCCGCTACGTCCTCATTTTGATCCTCCAGAACCTCCGCGGCGCCGCACCAAATAGGGATGCGTCAGGGCTTAACTGCTGCCTTCGACTCTGCGTCGTGCAGGCAAGAGCTTCACGAAAAAAGCCCGCCGACAGGGGCGGGCTGAATGACGCCGCTCAGACGTCAAAGGACCAATCCAGCGTCACTCTAGCGGTTGCGCGCCTGAACCCATGCGCGCCAGCGAACTATCGGCGTGTCGAAGCCTCTTTTTTCTTTACGTGACGCCAAGCCGCGAACAATGCGCAAACATGGCATCTTTTTAATGGATTGCCTACTGGCGTGTGGGCCTATGCTATTTAGCGAGCTGTTTCAAAACCTTCTTGCAGTATTTTTCGGACAAGATTATGCTTCAACCGTCACGTAGACAAACGTGACCGGGTTTGGCGACCTGATAAGCAAAAGGCGCAAAGAAGCCGCGCCGTCGTAGACCCGCGGCTTTTCTATTTGCGTTCGCCTTCGCGCGCCTTCAATGGGCGGGCCTGGGCGGGGAGACCTTCGGGTCTGCCGGTTCCCTTTTGCACCGGTTCGCCAACCCTGTCCAGTGCCCGCCCGCCATCCCCACTTCCAAACAATCATGGCCGGCGGATAACAACAATCCGAACCAGGAATGACCATGAACCAGGAAATAAGTAGTACTCAAGAAAAGTCGGGCGGAACAAACATCAAGAGCATTCCCAGCCTCACGAAACGAGCAGCCGACGAACTGTCCTATGCGACAGTTGCACTCCAGCGCGCGGGCGCCATCTTCGAAGCAATCGAGAAAGCGGCCGGCACTGGCCTCTCAATGGACACCGTATTCCTGCTAGCCCAGTCAGGTGTCGAGATGACCGGCTATCAGGCCGAACGCGCCGAGTCGGAGTGCGATTTCTTCCGGGGGGTGGCGAGCCATGCTTAAGCGTAAAACCAATCTCCCGTCCGACTATCACCGCCTCGAGGGTATGCACTTTCTCGCGGCCGGCAAAGAAACCTTGGCGGGCCCGTTCGCGACTAGTACTGAAGCCTTCCGAGCAAAAGACGAACTGTTTCCGAACGGCAGGCATCCGGAAAGTGGAGCGCGCGTCGATGTCGCGTATTACCCGACACGGAAACAACTCCGCAAGCACGAGAGACAGGATCGTGCTCTAGCGGCCTTTCATGTCACGTATTGGCAGGTGGTGGTTGATCGGAAGACGGAGCACGGCAAGCAGATTGGCGCCCCTCTCTCCAAGATGTTCGCGACGCGCCAGGAGTGCCGCAAAGCCCTTGCGCAAATCAAGGGGGGCAATCCGCGCGCCTATATGGGCGGCGGAACCTATTTGTTTAACTGGAGAAGCCCCAAAGACATCGAAACACGTAAGTGGATGCTCGACAAGATCCGCGGCATCGCAGCGTAAGAGGTCAGCGCTGAAGCAGAAACGGCCCTTGCATGGGCCGTTTTGCTTTTGCGCCATCTAAAAGAGCATGATCACGCTTATGCACGCTTACACGCGACGATGAGATTGCGAGTGATGAGAGGGCCGTAGCCTGTCGCCGTCGCAGTGGTGTCGCGGTCGATCACGTCATAGCCTGCCGGACACGATTGCGCAGCGGCCTTGTAGCATTTCGCCCAACTTTCTGCAGATCCGTTGCAGGAGATCGAAAAACCGTTTCTGCCGTCGCCGGTCTGCATCGGCTCGACACGTGCAGCGCACCCAATGAGCGTCACTGCCGCCAAACTCACCGTTATGACGCTGCGCATCTTCCCGCTTCGAAACATGGTCACCTCAATTTTGGACAAACCATGTTCAACGGCAACTCAAGAATATTCTTGAGAGGCGCCGGCGCTATGCGTAGGCGCGTTCTGCTTCCATGAAACGGATCGCCTAGCCCTGGGCGACGCAAGCATCGTAAAAGAATTTCCGCGTACGGTCGGGAGTCATCGCCTTAAGACCAGGCTCGTTGTAAATCTTGTGAATCAGCGCAGTTGCGGCGACAAGCTGGGCATTGTCCTGAATGCTCTGCCCGACAAATTTGCCGACCCTGTCTTCGTCAAGTCCGCTTTCACGCATACCTGCGATCGTCTGGGCAAACTCGGCGACACTCGAGCAGCCTTCAGCGTGGGCGGCAAACGGCAACACTAGCGCGGCTACCGCAGCGAAAATCATTCTTTTCATTTTCTTACCCCGTGGTTGGACCGTCGGACCTAGCGTGCGTCAGCGAATACTGGGGCAATAACCTGCGATTGGTCAATTGGTGGACCTAGCGCCCCTTCTCGCAAACGGCCTGCGGTGACCGACGCTTCAGCCACGTGACTGAAGCCGAATCCGTCCGGTCACCGCGAAACCCGCGCCAGCATTGGAAGGTGACTGAGTGACCGGAGCACACGTTATTCCCGCCAATTACCCGTCGATACCCATAACTAAGGATTTCACATTGTCTGCAGCGGGTGTCCCGAAATCGGGACGTGCAACGCGCGTGGACGCGATGCAACGCAAGGCATCGATCACTGCTCAGCCCGGCAGCCGGCCTTCACGGACCCGGACGTCGAGCACTGTCTTGTTATCGGAGGCCATGTCGCATTCATAGGTGACGGGCGTATAGGCGCCGAATCCATTCTGGAATTCTGCCTTGTCGCCGATATAGGTGATCTCGCCGGTCGCCTGGTCGGCCCAGCGAAACCGGCTGAACTTCAATTCGAACGTCCCGTCCGTCCAGCGTACACTGTGGCTGGCCATACGCTCGACATGATCTTTGCAGTACACGCTGGCGCCCACGATGCCCTTGTCGCCAAGGCACTGCAGATCATCCTTTTTGCATTCTTCGGTTTTCGGAGCGGGCGCGCTGTTTCTGCTGGACTTGTCGTCCGAATGACCGCCCGACAGCGCGCCGATGACAACGAACACGGCGACGATGCCGAATATCACTGGCAGGCAGCCGGTCTTGCCCTTCGGCTTCGCTAGCTTGAGCGGAGCACCACACTTCACGCACGCCGCGGCCTTATCGCTTATCTCTGTGCCGCACTCCCGGCACTTTATTAGAGCCATTTTGTTCTCTCAGCACTTTTCTTGTTGGACTTTTGCGTTTGCATCGTAATTGGCACGGCAGCAAACTGTGCGGCGTACTGTACCTGGTATCAACTGCGGAAAGCAATCCCCTGCGCCAGCCGGAAAACATAGCCGGGACCTGCGTGCGGCGATCCCGCAAGGCGACTGCGGATCAGCGAAAACTGTCTTAACGGCAAAATCGTCGACTAGCTTAAGAGGGGGCGCCGGCGCAATCGTTACCGATCTAAGGGCATTAGCGACGTTAGCAGCTTTAGCATTAGCAAACCGCCAGGCATCCTCGGTTCAACCATTACCGCTCCGAGTCCGGCATTAGCAAAATTAGCGACATTAGCGTTAGCAAGGGTTGTCGCCGAGCGACGTGCTATCTATTTGCGCTGGCCTGGGATTAACCCGCGGGGGCACTTTTAGTTTTAAGTACACAAGTTAGTACACAATTCGCGCGAAAATTCCGTGAAGCCACGCCGCATAACCACCTGATCGATTTTAAGCGGTTATGCATCGAAGTAACCTGCTGTTAACTGCCGCCAACGCCGCGCCAGTTCTGATGCACCTGTCGATCAGCCGCGCCACGAGGCGAGGCGCGCGAATGACAATGCGCCGAGGCGGGCTCATCTAAAGGCGCCACGGTCCGGCAATATCGCGAAGGCCATCGGTCGTGAGCGCCGTGACTTGGATACCCGGCATCGTGCTGCTCACATGGTGCGCCGACCGGTACTACGACACACCTGTTGCGCCGGTTGCTGCTCGCGCGCTCACGCGGCTGGCTCGCAGCGCTCTCAAAGCGCGCCGCCGCCGCGGACACGCCCATGCCGCAGTGAGCCGGGTTCCAACGCCAGCGCGCAGATCCTGGCGGCGACAAAAGCAACGGCTTCGCGATTCGGGCGACGTCTTTTCTCATGGCCCGTTGTCATCGTTACCAAGGGCTGGGCACCCCTCAATTTTCGGTACACAAAACGGTACACTTGGCTCTTTTGCACGCTTCGTGTACTTGAATTCGCCGCATGCCGAAACTCGCGACAGCTCTCAGCGAATCCCACATTCGTAGCCTTCAGCCGCGCGCGACGCGCTACAGCGTCGCCGACGGCAAAGGCCTTATCCTCGAAATCATGCCGACGGGCAAAAAGATCTGGCGGTTCCGCTATACGCTCGACGGTCGCCGGCAACCGATGGTTACGATCGGCGACTATCAGTTGATGTCGCTGCGAGTCGCGCGGGCAAGGGCGCAAAAATACGCGGAGATCGTCGCGAAGGGTTTGTCGCCCGTGTCGATGGCAAGACAGGACCGGGGCGTCGAAAAGCGTGTCGACGTGCTTCGCGACGGCGCAGCGCTTTATTTGGCCTCGGAAATGGCGCGCAAGTCCGAAGAGTATCGACGCACCACGCAGCGCGCGCTCGACAAAGACATTCTTCCCGCGATCGGGCACAAGCCCATCGCGCAGATCACGGCCGACGACATCCGGGGCATTTGCGACGCGATCAAACGCCGCGGCGCGCCTCAGATGGCGCTTCATACGCGCAATGTCGCGAAGCGTCTGTTCGGGTTCCTGATCGCCCATCGGCTCGCGAGCGTCAATCCTGCCGCGGCCATCCCGGCCCGGACGATTGCCACGCAGGACGGCCGCTCGCGCATGCTGAGCGCGAGCGAGATCGGCACGCTAATCCATGCGATCCGCACTTCGAACATCCGCCGCCCGCTGCAACTCGCGTTGCGTCTGCTCGTGCTCACTGTCGCCAGCAAATCCGAATTGATCGAGGCGCCTTGGCGGGAGTTCGATCTCGAAGCGGGTATGTGGACGATTCCAGCCGTGCGCTCGACCAACGGCCGCGAGCGTCGCGTGCCACTTTCGGCTCAGGCGCTGGCCATATTGGCCGAGCTGCGCGGGAAGGGGCGCGCGGGAATCTACCTGTTCCCGTCTATGCGCCGTAGCGCGAATCGTCCGATTGCGAAGGGCACGCTGAATCAGGCGCTCAAGACGCTCGGCCTCGCGATCGAGCATTTTGTGCTGCATGACTTGAGGCGTACGGCGCTTGCGCACCTCGGCGCGGAAGACGGGCGTGCGTTGAGCGCGCGGGACATGCAGACATGGGCCGACTTCGTCGATGAATCGGACCACCAGCGGGTGACGGATTGACTCGAACGCGCGATTGGTACACAGGGATTATGATGTCACGCGCCAATCCTTTCTCTGACTGTGTGACCGCCATTTAAACAGGGTTCTGACGTCGGGTGGAATGCATGTCTTGCATGGGCAGTTTTAAGTACACAGCCCGGCGCATGGGCTCACAAACGCCGCGCAGGCGCATGGAGCAGGGCGATATAGCGAGGTTACGCACCCGCCGCGGACCTGCGGCGTACGGCAGACTTAGAAACAGCTCGGTTCAGCCATGCACCGCGACAGCTTCTATGCCGCGATCGTTCTTGACAGCGGAGGCCGCCGGCGTCAGGTAGGCATCGGGAACATGCCGGTCATACTCGTCAAGCTGGAGCAACAGGCTGTCGAGGGCGCACAGCTGGACCTTGGTGAGGAACGGAGCATCGAGCAGCGCATGCAGACGCATGCGCCAATATCCGGAGGAGAGAATCGCGCCGCCCATATCCCCGAGCAGCGATGGCCACATGACGCGCGAGATATGCGCGATTTCCTGATCGATCAATCGGTTCATGGCTTCCCCCGTACGTCTCGACAAGGCCGAAGTGCATTTACGTCTGATGATTCACTTTAGCCGGATTCTACCCAGTCGCTACCTATAAAAACAAATAGGGTGTGCGCTGGATGCGGGCATCGAGCGCTACACGAGAGCGTTGGATGGAAGCGTACGCATGCGCGCCGCATGTCGATCGGGTGAACAGAACGAGGTTTCGGTGCCAATTTGGCGAGGTATCGACGCCGGCGCGCAAACAGCGGGGACGGCGTCACGAACGAGCGAGCAACAGCACGGGAGGTAGGACGCGCGAATGCGCTTAGGCGTCGTCAGGCGCAGAGTTCGACGTGCCCGGCGCCGATCCTCACAGTAACGTCAACGCGACGCTGATGAGGATCAGCGCCAGCACGCACAACCGGTACTCCGTCGACGGAAAAGGGCAGGCCAGCATGACAGCCTCCGTTCGCCTCAGACGTACGCGGATCGCTTAGTGGTGCAGCAGGCTGCGGATCGGATGTCGCCAGTCCATGCGCCTGTGGTCGTCGTCGTGTAGCGCCTGGCGGTGTTCCTGCCAGAGTTCGTCGGAAAACAGAAACGCGACGATGAGAAGCGGCACGATGAGGAACGCGCCCAGAATCAGATGCTCGATCACAGTGACCTCCTTGATCGATGGAACAACGACGATTTCATTGTAGGCGCGTTAGGTGCCGCTGCGTGTGACCCATGCCGCACTGCGCGCCAGCCAATGGAATCGAAGCAAGCCACGGGCCTAGTTTGCGCCGCATGCGCGTCGGCGGCTCGTCACGCGGCCGATTTTTTCCATGCCGCGGCCAGCAATCCCGCGCCGATCAGCAGTGTTCCGCCCGCGCAGTTCACCCCGCGCTGCACGCGCGGGCTGCGGATCGCGCGCCGTGCCGCCGATGCAAGTACGGCGTAGCCCAACGCATTCAGCGTCCCGAGCGCGACGAATGTTGCCTCGAACACAGCAATCTGCGACCACGTGGCGAGCTGCGTATCGATGAACTGCGGCACGAACGCCACGAAAAACACAATGCTCTTCGGATTGAGCGCCGTCACCGCATAGGCGTGCGCGAAGACGCGGCTCGTGCGCGTTTCGGCCGTCGGGGGCGCGTCGCTCGTGGAAACGGGCGCGCGCCACAGCTTGATGCCCAAATAGATAAGGTACGCAGCGCCGACCCATTTGAGCGCCGTGAACAGCGTGGCCGATGCCGCGAGAATGACGCCGAGCCCGAGCATCGACGCGGTCATTGACGTCAGATCGCCCAGCGCCACGCCGGCCGTCGTGACCATCGCGTACCGGCGTCCGTGCCCGAGCGCGTAAGAAATAACAAGCAGCACGGTGGGGCCAGGAATCGCGACGAGAATCGCGGAAGCGATAGCGAAGGGCAGCCAGTGTGCGAGTGTCATGCGTTGTCTCCAGTGTTATGCCGATGGACGGCCGATTTATCCATGAACGCGGCGCCCGTGCAAGCCACTCTTTGGAAGCGCCACGACCGACCCGGGCTACTCGGCTTCAGGCATCTTTCTTACTCTGCGCACGCTCCACTCAAAGCGAGCATTTGATGAGTCGCGCGAATGACTTTGTGTGCGACGCATCAAACTCGATAAACATGTATCGCAATTCGCTTAAAAGAGTGTCCGAGTAAACGCGAATACTGCCTGCAAAAGGTTATGTGCTCGGCCTTTCTCTTCCACGTTTCTATTCGCAATCTGCCGAATACCGGAGGGATTGCGTCATAAGCGCCCTATCGAAACGCCTCCATTCGCACTGCGACAATTCGCCGCTGTTGCGACCGCACACAAGATGTGCTTGCGCTTCGAATCCGTTCTTCTAGATTTAGAAAATGCGTGCCCTCTTCGACAGTTAAATGCCTGGCTAACCGAGCCTTGCCGCACGGAGGTAATCATGAAAAAACAAGTCGCCATTTTCTTCGCACTGACGGGCTTATTGACGGCAGCCGGCGCGCAGGCGCAGGACGTCGTGATCAAGCCCCAGCAAACCGTGCAGTTCAAGGCCAACGCGTATGGCTGCCTGTCAAAAGACAAGCTGGACGCGGTCACGCAACATGCGCAGGCCGGCGAGCAACAAAAGATGCAGGAGTTCTTCTCCGGCTACGAATGTATTTCGACGCCCGAACATTCGGATTTCCGCGTGGTTCGCGTAGTCGGGCATGATGTTGAGTTCGTGAATGCGGGCAATAGCGATACGCAAGGCCTTTGGACCAACGACCGCTTTATAAAGCAATAGCGAATAAAGTCGGATTTCCCCCGACATTCAATGTCGGGTAAATACCAACGCTTTAACGAAAAACGCCCCTCGCGATTTCGCACGGCCGGCTTATTGACCGGCCATTTTTATTTTCCGCGCACCGTCTTTTCACGTGATCTTTGCAGTCGGGAAAGACGCCATCTCGCGCGCGAGCCGCCGCCGGCTTATTCCACCCCCGCATGAGCGCGCCGTCGACGTCTCATCGCGCTGTCGTACCGCCCCGCATATTCGGTATCATCACGCTCCGACCTTGCGCATGTCCGTTTCGTCCGAGATCCGCCGCCGCGCCCGGCACGCCTGTTGCTGTATGTGTAGCAAGCGAAAGCAGGGAGGTCGACGCGACACGGGCTAGCCCGAACGTCCCGGCGATCCGGCAAATGTGCTTCTACGGCGAGACGCGCGGCCTGGCGTGACGCTGCACCGCAGGGACGAACGATCATGGCAAGGTACGCCGACTCTTTATTCACTATCCGGTCCGCGTTTGCGGGACCTGGTTGTAGCATGGCTCTCAAATCGACAATCTATAAGGCTGAACTGCAGATCGCCGACATGGACCGGCATTACTACGCCGACCATTCGCTGACGATCGCGCTGCACCCGTCAGAAACCAACGAGCGCATGATGGTTCGCGTCGCCGCGTTCGCGTTGTTCGCGCAGGAACGCCTCGAATTCTGCAAGGGGCTTTCGGACATCGAGGAACCGGACCTGTGGGCGAAAGACCTGACGGGCGCAATCGATACATGGATCGAGGTCGGCCAGCCCGACGAGCGCCGCATCGCGAAGGCCAGCAGCCGCGCGAACGAAGTGGTCGTCATCGCTTATGGCGGCCGCACCTCCGACATCTGGTGGCAAGGCGTGCGCAACAAGGTGGACCGTCTGCGCAACGTGACAGTCTGGTCGCTTGGCGAAAATGTCGCCGCCGCACTGGCCGGGCTGGCCGAGCGGACGATGCGTCTGCAATGCACGGTTCAGGACAACGCGGCTTGGCTGGGCAGCGAGACCGCTGACGCCGTACCGATCGAATGGACCGTTCTGAAAGCCGCCGCCGATGCCCGTCCGGCAGCGCATGGCGGCCGCTGATCACTGCCCCACGCGTGCCTGTGTACCAAAAACCGACGTCACAAATCAGGCCGATGATGTCGGCGGCCCTTTTAGCTCAATCATGTTGCCTTCCGGATCGAACAGATACAACGAAGGTCCATAACCATCCGCACCATACCGCGTCGCCTGTTCCCCCAGGCGCGCGCCGCGCTCCGTGAGCCATGCCTTCAGCGCGTCGGCATCGAACGGCTCGACGCGCAGACAAACGTGATCCATGTTGCAGCCCGTGCCCGGCGTGCCGCTTTCCGGCCGGTCGATAGGCCCGCCCACCTGCAAGAGATCGATCAGCGCGCGTCCCGCCCGCAGCTGGATCAGGCCGAGGTCGAGCTGCGCCTTTTCCAGCGTGCAGCCCAGCACGTCGCAGTAAAAGCGCGTCATTGCGTCGACGTTCAGCGCGCGGATGACGACGTGGTCGATATCGAGAATCTGGAAATTCATGGCGCGGCGTCCGTGGTTGGCGTTCCAGTGGAAAACCAGTGTAGAGGGATTCGCGCCCCGCGAAGTAGCGAGGGGAAACGCTGGACGAAAAAAAGCCCGCTCGGTTGGAGCGGGCTGAATCCATATCAGGAGGAGACATGGAGGAGACAGGAACCACTATACACGCCACCTTGATGCGACGCAATAACTTTTTAAGGGAAAACCCCAACTTTTTTCAGGTCCGATTTGTCCCGATATTTGAGAATCCGGGTCAATCCGATAGCGGTCAAACAGCGCCCCGACAACAGCCCAAATGACACCGCAAGAACCGGAGCGTACTGTGTGCAGGTGCCCGCTAAAGTGGCAAGCATCAAAACCGTCCTCCGGGGCAAACGATGAACACTCCCTTCCCTGAAGCCATGGCCGCCGCCTTCGCCAGCGATGACGAGCGCTGGACGGCCGTCCTGAGACGCGACATGTCCGCCGACGGCGCCTTCTTCTACGGCGTCCGCACGACGGGCGTGTTCTGCCGCCCATCGTGCGCGTCGCGTCTGCCGCGGCGCGAGAACGTCGACTTCTTCGCCTCCGCGGACGACGCGCGTGCCGCCGGCTATCGCGAATGCAAGCGCTGTCAGCCCGGCGGCCTGCCGCGCGAGCTGGAAATCGTCAATCGCGCGTGCGCCGCGCTCGACGCCGATCCGCAGCAGCGCCTCACGCTCGCGCAACTGAGCGACGCCGTGCACGTCAGCCCGTTTCATTTGCAGCGCCTTTTCAAGCGCGTGGTCGGCGTGTCGCCGCGACAGTACCAGGCGGCCCAGCGCGGCGCGGCGCTGCGGGACGCACTGCAGCGAGGCACCGACGTCACGCGCGCGACCGTCGACGCGGGTTTCGGCTCGCCGTCGCGCATGTACGGCATGGCGGCGGCCGAGCTGGGCATGGCGCCTTCCGTCTACCGGCGCAAGGGGGCCGGGCTGCGCGTCCGTTACGCGAGCGCGCAAACCTTGCTGGGTCTTGTCCTCGTCGCGACGACCGACAAAGGCATCTGCAAGATCGCGTTTGGCGACGACGAAGCGCAGCTCCTCAACGATCTGCGCGAGGAATTCGCGAGTGCCGAACTGATCGACGATCCGAAGCGGCTCGCGCCCTTTGTCGCGCAGATCGACGCCTATCTGCGCGGCACGCGCCAGCGCTTCGATCTGCCCCTCGACATCGCCGCCACAGCGTTCCAGCAGCGCGTGTGGGAAGCGCTGCGCCACATTCCCTACGGCGAGACGCGCACCTACTCGCAGATCGCCGAAGCGGTCGGCTCGCCGCGCGCGGTCCGTGCCGTCGCCAACGCGTGCGCGTCCAATCCCGTCGCGCTCGCGATACCCTGCCACCGTGTCGTACAAAAGGGCGGTGCGCTCGCGGGGTATCGGTGGGGCGTTGCGCGCAAGGCGACGCTGCTCGATACGGAGGCGCATTCCGACGCGCGCCGCGCCGACACGGGCGCTCAACCTGCCGCCGACATGGATCACGCCGCTTGAGCGCCGCGCCGACCGCAACGCTGGAACTCCCCTTCAAGGCGCCTTACGACTGGCCGCGCGTCCTGCGCTTCTTCGGCGCGCGCGCGACGCCCGGCGTCGAAGCCGTCGAAGACGGCGTCTGGCGCCGCGCGATCGGCTGGAATGGCGACAGCGGCACGCTTGCCGTGCGTAAGCATCCGCGCAAGCACTGCATCGTCGCGACGATCGACGGCGGCGTGAGCCGCCATGCCGAGGCGCTCGCCGAGCCGATCGCGCGCACGTTCGATCTGCGCGCCGATCCCAAGGCGATCGGCGCGAGTCTCGCCGCCGATCCGTGGCTCGCGCCGCTCGTCGCCGCGGCGCCCGGCCTGCGTGTGCCGGGCGCGTGGTCCGGGTTCGAGCTGGTGGTGCGGGCGATCGTCGGGCAGCAGGTCAGCGTGAAGGCAGCGACGACGATCATTGGACGGATCGTGCAGCGCGCGGGCGAACGCATCGACGGTCATCCGCACCACACCACCGCGTGGCGCTTCCCGAGCCCGGCAGCGCTCGCCGCCGCCGACCTCGCGCAGATCGGCATGCCAGGCAAGCGCATCGATGCGCTGCAAGGCTTTGCGCGCGCGGTAGCCGACGGGAGCGTGCCCATCGACAGCGTCGACAGCGCGTCGTTCGATATCGCGCAATTGCGCGCGTCGCTGCTCGCGTTGCCGGGTATCGGGCCGTGGACCGTCGAGTACGTCGCGATGCGCGCGTGGCGCGATGCCGACGCGTGGCCCGCGTGGGATCTCGTGTTGATGCAGGCGATCGCGGCGCGTGATCCCGCGCTCGTGCGCCCCAACCAGCAGCGCGCGCGCAGCGACGCCTGGCGGCCGTGGCGCGCGTACGCTGCGATGCATCTGTGGAACGAAGTGGCCGATCGCGCTGGCGCGGCGCGCGGCGGGTGATGCTGCAACTGCTGTTCTAGCCGCCGTTCTAGCCGCTGGTTCGGCGCGCTTTTACTCGCGCTTTTTTATCCGATATATCAGCCGATATCCGCCGCCCGCCGTGACGGCGGCGAGCGGCTTTGCGCACATTCCAGCGCATGCCGCCAATCGACTTCGCGGCCCCGCGCGGCGTACAGTGAGAGGCGCGCGCCAGACATTGCCAGCATGGCCGACAGGGGCGCCGCAGCGGCCTGAGGCGGCGGCAAGCAGCCCTTCTGGCGAGATGTTAAAGTGCCCGCTACTGAAAATTCCGCCGAACGTGGTCGACCGCGCAAAGCAGCTCCGTGCGGCGCATGGCGGCCGACCCTGTTCGATCCGCATCAATGCCAAACACGACATCCTCCCGCACGACCGACGCGCTGTTGCAGCGCCTCTCCGTGCTGACTTCCGGCCCGCAGCGCGACGCGCTGACGGCTGGTTTGCGCGGCATCGAAAAAGAAAGTCTGCGCGTCATGCCCGACGGTCATCTGGCGATGACGCAGCATCCGCGCGCGCTCGGCTCGGCGCTCACGCATCCCTCGCTGACGACGGATTATTCCGAAGCGCTGCTCGAACTGATCACGCCCGCCGACCGCGATCCTTCGATCACGCTCGAGCGTCTCGACACGCTGCATCGTTTCGTCTATTCCGTGCTCGGCGACGAACTGCTGTGGAACAACTCGATGCCGGGCCTCTTGCCCGACGACGACGAAATCCCCATCGCGCGCTACGGCACGTCGAACATCGGCAAGCTGAAATACGTGTACCGCGTGGGTCTCGCGCTGCGCTACGGACGCACGATGCAATGCATCGCGGGCATCCACTACAACTATTCGTTGAACGAAGAAGTGTGGCGCCAGTTGCACGCCCATCAGCAGTCGACGGCCAATGCCGTCGATTTTCAATCGGACCGCTATCTCGCGCTGATCCGCAACTTCCGGCGCACGAGCTGGCTGCTGATGTATCTGTTCGGCGCATCGCCCGCGCTGGACCGTCGCTTTCTGCGCGGACGTCCCCACACACTGGACACGTTCGACGCCGACACGCTGTACCGCCCGTACGCGACCAGCCTGCGGATGAGCGACCTCGGCTATTCGAATACAACGGCGCAAGCCGCGCTGCACGCCGACTACGACACACTGCCCGGCTATCTCGACGCGCTCGCGAAAGCCGTCAGCCAGCCGTATCCGCAATACGAAGCGATCGGCACGCAACGCGACGGCGAATGGGTGCAGATCAACACCAACGTGCTGCAGATCGAAAACGAGTTCTATTCGACGATCCGGCCGAAGCGCGTCACTTATCCGGGCGAACGTCCGCTGCATGCGCTCGCCGCGCGCGGCGTGCAATACGTCGAAGTGCGCTGCATGGACATCGATCCGTTCGAGCCGACGGGTATTTCGCTGGAAACCGCGCGTTTTCTCGACGCCTATCTTCTCGTGTGCGCGCTCGACGACAGCGCGCCGCTACCGCCGCCGGCTTACACGGAGGCAAACCAGAACTTCGGCCGCGTGACGATGGAAGGGCGCATGCCGGGCCTCGAACTGATGCGTGACGGACAGCCCGTCAAGATGCTCGACTGGGCCAACGAGCTGCTCGCGAAGATCGATCACACCGCCGCCGCGCTCGATTCGATCCGCGGCGACGACAGCCACGCGCGCTCGGTCGCGGTGCAGCGCGCGAGACTCGCGGACGCGTCGCTGACGCCGTCGGCGCGCGTGCTGCAAATCATGCGCGACAAGCAGCAAAGCTTCCTCGACTTCGGTCTCGCGCAAAGCGCGGCGCATGCCGACTATTTCCGCGCGCGTCCGCTCGACGCCGCGCAAGCACAGGAGTTCGCCGCGCTGGCCGCCCAATCGCTTGCTGAGCAGACGAAGCTCGAACGCGAAGAAGTCGGTTCGTTCGATGCGTTCGTTGCGGCGTATCGCGCGTACACGTTGAACCGCTTCAGCGTCTAGCGATCTGCGCAAGCACGCGGCCGGAAGGTCGGACAGAAGGGCAGCTTCGCGCTGCCCTTTTTCATGCCGCACGATGCGGGGCGGGGCCGGAAATTGCTGTATTGCCCGTGCGATCGAACTGATTCGCACTGTTCGGCGCTGTTTCGCGCTGGTTCGATTAGCGCGCCGCATGAAACGCCTCTGCGGCGTCGCGGTCCAACCCTTATAGCGCAGCGCTTCGCCGCTCGCCACATACGAGGGAGGAAACCGGGTTATGTACAAAAGTCTGATCGCCGCGTGCTGCGTCGTCGCTGCCGGCTGCTCGACGCGAGGACAGGTCGACCCCGACGTGATGCAAATCGCCACGGCGCCGCTGACGTGTACCAGCAAGAGCCAGTGCGATGCATGGTGGCAGCGTGCGCATAACTGGGTGACGAGCCATTCGAAATACGAGCTCGCTGCGTCCACGGATACGCTGATTCAGACGGCCGGCCCGGAAGGCGGCAAACGCGCGCTCTCATATGAAATCACGAGGACGCCGAACAACGACGGCACGTCGACGATCGGGTTTGCCGCGCATTGCGACAGCTCGCTGGGATGCAAGCCGAATCCGTGGGAAGCGGGTGCCGACTTCAAGCAGTTCGTACGCGGCAGCCCATCCGACGCGACGGCTACGCCTAGCAGGCAATCGGCGGGAGCGGGCGGGCAATCGACTACATCGCCGACAGGGGAACCGGCTTCCCAATAAGCCGATTCGGATATTTTTCACATTTCTTTAAGACTTCTCCGATTGGTCACGAGACTAGCAACCCCTATCGTCTCGGAGTTCCAATTTTCTCGTGAGAAGTCTCATGTTCGTCCGTACGTTGATCGCCATTGCTTGCGCTGCCGGCATCGCAGGCTGCACGTCCTATTCCGGTCCCACCCACAATACCGACGTCGTCACGCTCGCGAACGGCGCTCAGGCGTATCGCGTCCAGTGCCTTGGCCTGCTGGAAAGCGCCAAAAGCTGTATGGCCGAAGTGAAGCGGATCTGCGGCGACAAGCCGGCGATACGCGTCTCGTCCGTCGATCGCATCAACTCCAATCTGAAGTCGGACGATGATCCGCGCGAAATCACCTTCCAGTGCGGCGCACCGGTGGTCGAGCAGCCCGTTCAGCCCGCGCCCGCCGTGGTCGCACCGGTGGTCGCGCCAGTCGCAGCGCCGGCACCGGCGCCCGTTCGCCAGGCCCCGGCCCGCAAGGTCACGTTGCAGGGCGACGCAAACTTCGCCGTCGGCAGCGCGACGCTGATGCCCGCGGCCACCGCCCGCCTCGATGACTTCATCGCGGCGAACCAGGGCGTCGATATCGATCATCTGACGATCGCCGGCTACACCGATTCGACGGGTTCGGCCCGGTTGAACAACCGTCTGTCGGCGGCACGCGCACGCGCGGTGCAGGGCTATCTGGCCAACGGCGGCTTGCGCGCGTCGAAGTGGGACGTGCAAGGGTACGGCAGCGCATCGCCGGTTTCGCCGAACACGACGGCTGCGGGCCGCGCGAAGAACCGTCGCGTCGAGATTCAGGTCGACGGCAAGTAAGCCTTCCGCGAAAGATCGGAAACAGCGGCGGCGTCAATGTCCCATTGACGCCGCCGCGCCCTTTTGGGGCTTCGTAATCCAAACGAGACACGCGAGCACGACAAAACATGCGCAGGAAATGCGGAAGAAGTCGTTCGTCGCCATCATGTAGCCCTGTTGCGTGACGATCTCGTTCAGTTGCGCCGTCACCGCCTGTCCCTTGAAACCCAACGACGTCAGCAAGTCGCTATAGGACATCGTGTTCGCCGAATAGGCATTCACCGATTCCGACAGAACCGCATGGTGATAAATCGCGTCGTTTTCCCAAAACGTCGTGCTGATTGCGGTACCAATTGCGCCTGACAACGTGCGCAGAAAGTTCGACAGGCCGGACGCGCTCGCCAGTCGTTCGTCGGAGATGCTCGATAGCGTGATCGTCGTCATCGGCACGAAGAAGCAGGCAACGCCGATGCCCTGCACGAGGCGCGGCAAGATCACCTGGTTGAATGGCGCATCGAGCGTGAACGTCGAATTCCACGCCGACACGAAGGCAAACACGACGAACGCAAAGCTCGCGACCATCCGCAGATTCAGCCGATGCATGTTGCGCCCGATCATCGGCGACAGCACGAGCGCCAACAGTCCGACAGGCGCCGTCGCGAGCCCAGCGAGCCCCGCCGTATAGCCCATCACGGTCTGAAGCCAGAGCGGAAAGATCACCACCGATCCGAAAAACGCCATGAAGCCAAAGGAAATGATGAGCGCGCCGAGCGCGAAATTCCGATCTTTGAATAGCGACAAGTCGACGACAGGCGTTTTCTCAGTCATCTCCCAAACCAGCATGAAGGCGAGCGACGTGACTGCGATGATCGCGAGCGCGACGATGAACGACGAATTGAACCAGTCGCGATCCTTGCCGAGGTCGAGCATCATCTGCAGGCACGACACGCCGACTACCAGCAAGCCCAGACCGATGCCGTCGATGCGCTGTTTCGCCGTCGGCGTTTCGCGGCCGTGCAGCAGAAAGTATGCACACGCCGCCGAAAACAGGCCGATCGGCAGGTTGATGTAGAAGATCCACGGCCAGGCGTAGTTGTCGGTGATCCAGCCGCCCATCACGGGGCCGAAAATCGGCGCAACGATCACAGTCATCGCCCATAAGCCGAGCGCGAGTCCGCGCTTCTCCAGTGGATAAGATCGCATCAGAATCGTCTGCGAAAGCGGCACCATCGGACCGGAAACAAGTCCTTGGAGCAGACGAAACGCGATCAACGATCTCCGGCAGTCTCGGCGTCGCGACCAGCGAGGGCACGTGGGTGATCTCGTCTTATTCGGTGGCGTCGGCGATCGCGGTGCCGCTCACGGGCTGGCTCGCGCGACGGGTCGGCGAAGTTCGCCTGTTCACGTTGTCGGTGCTGCTGTTCACGCTGGCGTCGGCGGCGTGCGGATTCGCTCAGAATTTCGAGTCGTGGGCACGGCGACGTTGGCAATCGACGTGTCCAGCACTTCCATGAACGTGCCGAGCGCGAGCCCCACGGTCAGCAGGGCGAGCGTGCCGCCCGCGAGCGGGGCAGGAGCGGCGGGTGCAGGTTCGCCCGGCACGGCACCGCTGGGCGGCGGCGCGTCCGGCGCGACAGGGCCGTACGGCGACAGGTCGACGGCCGTAACGGCCGATGCGGAAGCGGAAGCCGAGGCTGAAACGGACGCGCTCATTTCGCGTGTTCTCCTTGTCGCGCGGCGAAACTTGTCATGACATAGAAATGCACCTGACGGGCGTGCGCATTTTCATGTCTCGACATTCTCTGCCCAGACAGTAATCATTTAAAACGAGGCCGCGCCGTAGCGCGGCCATTCAGCCCATGTGACCGGAAATGGACTTCCCAGGATCTTCTTCGTCGCTGGCGACGTTGGTGCCGCAACCGCAAGCGCCGTTTCCGCCGTCGATACCGTTCGCAATGAAGCGGTTCAGCAAATCGATCAAAGCGGCCAGATCCGCGTCCGAAAAGCCGCGCAACTGTTCGTTCAGCACCGCCGCGCCGATCGCCGGCAATTGCGATGCAGCGTGCCGGCCCTGCGGCGTCAGTTCCAGCTTCACGACCCGCCGGTCGGCCTCACTGCGCGAGCGGGCGATCAGTTCCTTTTTTTCGAGCCGGTCGAGCATGCGCGTCATCGAGCCGCTGTCGTACGACATCACCCGTGACAGTTCAAAAGGCGTCGTCGCTCGGCCGGACGCAAGCAGCAGAATCACGCCGATCTGCTGGGTCGTCAGGCCGAGATGCGCGACCGCGCGATCGGTGCGGTCGACCAACACGTTGCGCGCCTTCGTCAGGAAATAACCAAGGCTCGATTCCAGATGAATCGAGTCCGGCTGATAAGGACCGTCTGTCATGAACGCTGTTGTGCAAACGCCTGAGCGTGGCTAAAGGGGAGTGCCGCCGATTTATCTGCTTAGGCAGTGAACCAAAAACCACCTGCAAAATCCATGGGTTACGCGACGCCAAAAAAGCAACACAAGACCATGCTGCAATGCACAGTATCTTGAAAAATGATTGCAGCGTCAATATTATGACAGGCAACGAGTTACGCGTTCCGCGTCATCGGAGACCATGTTCTGACCGCACTTGCGTGCGCCTTCTTTTGCCGGCGCACAGAGGACTCTCGCGATGCTGTACCTGAAAAACACCCTTGGCGGCTGGGGCCGCTCATTGACCGATTCTGCGCTGCAAACGTTTCAAGGCGCCAACCGCTGGTGGAAAGTCGCCTTGTACGCGGTGATCTTCGTGCTGCCGGGCGGGTCGATCGGGGTGTTGCTGTTCGCGTGGTTCGAAAATCGGCGCTCGCGGAGCGCCAAGGCACGGGTCACGAAGCGGCTGGCGCTGCTTGCCGCGCCGCTCAAGGCCCGCTCGACATCCGGCCATCCGACGATCGCGCCTGCTTCGACTGTCTGCCAGTCCCGTCCGGATGCGCCTGCGTGCCGCGCCGCAGCGGGCAAGCAGGCGCGGCAGACCACGGCCGATCCGCGCGTCTGACGGGCACATCGGAAGCCGCTCCGCCGACGAAGGCCGCCATCGGGCGGCCTTTTCGTTTTTCGCGTTGGTTGCGTTTTCGCCTGTTTGCGCGCCATCCGGCCAACCATATCGCCCCGTAACAGCGCGTAACCGACGCCTCACCGTCGGTAACACACGCTGGGCGTGCCCGGCATTAATCTTTCAGTTTTCCTCGCCCGGTTTCGCGTGAGCTAACATTCGGGCCAACGCGAACACGCGCCCGAAGCACGCGATCCGCCGCCGCGCGAAACGCACGCGCAGCGGGCGTCATCCGTATCGACAGGAATTCAATTGCATGCAGTTTGATCGAATTACGCGCGCCCGCGCCACTGTCGCGAACGCAGCCAGGCCGCGCGTCCTGACGGCGGCCGTCGCCGCTGCGCTCGCCGTCGCCTTGGCTGGCTGCGCCGTCGGTCCCGATTA
The DNA here is from genome assembly GCA_001319865.1 of Burkholderia sp. E7m39. Taxonomy (GTDB): domain Bacteria; phylum Pseudomonadota; class Gammaproteobacteria; order Burkholderiales; family Burkholderiaceae; genus Paraburkholderia; species Paraburkholderia bengalensis. The sequence goes on from BBSL01000035.1 coordinate 70,178, forward strand.
CAAGCGGCCGTCCGTCGACATCCCCGCGTCATACAAGGAAGCCGCCGAAGGCTGGAAAGTCGCGCAGCCCGCGGACCAGCAGGATCGCGGCGCGTGGTGGACCATCTACAACGATCCGCAACTGAACGCGCTCGAAGACAAGCTCGACGCGTCGAACCAGAGCATCGCGCAGTTCGCCGCCGCCTACCGGCAGGCGCGCGCGCTCGTCGCCGAAGCCCGCTCGGCGTATTTCCCCGTGATCAGCGCGTCGGCGGACGGCTCGCGCTCGCGTTCGCCGAGCCGCCGCTTCAGCGGCTCGGTCACGGGCGGCGGCGGCGGCACCACGTCGTCGCTGAGCAGTTCCGGCACGATCAGCAACAGCTACAGCCTGTCGCTCGATGCCACCTGGGAACCCGACCTATGGGGCAAGGTAAGCCGGACGGTGGCGGGGCAGCAGGCGGGTCAACTGGCCGCCGCCGCCGATCTGGCCAACGCGCGGCTCTCCGCGCAGGCCACGCTCGCGCAAACGTACTTCAACATCCGCTCGCTCGACGCGCAGCAAAAGCTGCTCGACGATACCGTCGCCGCTTACCAGCGCTCGCTGACGCTCACACAAAACCGCTATGCGCAGGGCGTTGCCGCGCGCTCGGACGTGATCCAGGCGCAAACGCAGCTGCAATCGGCACAGGCCTCGGCAATCGACAACGGCGTCGCGCGCGCGCAGAACGAACACGCGATCGCCGTGTTGATCGGCGAGCCGGCCTCGACGTTCTCGCTGCCGCCCGCGCCCCTCGACGCCGTGCCGCCTCCCGTCCCCGCGCAACTGCCTTCCGCGCTGCTCGAACGGCGGCCGGACATCGCGTCGGCGGAACGCAAGGCGGCGGCGGCGAACGAGCAGATCGGCGTCGCGATTGCGGCGTTTTTCCCGACGCTCACGCTGTCGGCGAGCGGCGGCTACGAAAGCTCGGTGTTCTCGCAATTGCTGACGGCGCCGTCGCGCTTCTGGACGCTCGGCCCGCAGCTCGCGCAAACCATCTTCGACGCCGGCCTGCGCCGTGCGCAGACGGACGCCGCGCGCGCCATCTACGATCAGGACGTCGCCACGTACCGGCAAACCGTGCTGGCGGCGTTCCAGGACGTCGAAGACAACCTCGCGTCGCTGCGCATCCTCGAGCAGGAAATCGCGGTGCAGCAGCAGGCCGTGCAGTCGGCACAACAGGCGCTCGACATCGTGACGAACCAGTACAAGTCGGGCACCGTCGGCTATCTGAACGTGCTGACGGCGCAAACCACCGCGTTCACCGCCGAACAGAAGCTCGCCAGCATCGCGGGTCAGCGGATGGTGTCGTCGGCGGGACTCGTGAAGGCGCTCGGCGGCGGCTGGGACGTCTCGCAGATGAGCCGCGAAACAGGCGATGTGGCAGCCCCCGCGGCCGTGCCGGCGTCGGCGCCCTCCGCGCCTGTCGCGCCCGTTGCCAGAACGTCGGCGACAACCGGCTGATCTGCATCGCCAGCCGCACGACGAGCACCAACACAAACGGCCGCCACGGGCAAACATGGCGGCCGTCGTGTTTTGGCGGCTCTAGAGCCTCAGCGGGGCCCAGCGAGGTCCGGTGACCTTCGGTGCGGCCCGGTGAATCTCAGTGGACGAAGCTCAGCGCGACCTGGCCCGGTCCGACCGGACGTCCGAGCAGGTTCAGCAACCCCGCCAGATTATCGGCGGCATCGGGGGTCGAGCTCGCCATGCCCGTGAACGCCGTCGAAGCGGGACTCACCGTGCCGTGACCGTTCAGCAGCAGCGGCCCTTTGGTGGTCGTCAGATCGAGCGTGCCTGAGCCGCCTGCCGCCTGGAAGACCACGCGATACGACCCGAGCGGCTTCACGCGGGACACGCGCGAGCTCATGTCGTTGAGCGTCACGATCAGCTGGCCGAACGCCTGCCGGTTGAAGCTGCGCCAGTCCGTCCAGCTTAGCCGCACGTCGCCTTGAAGATCGAGCGTGTTGAAGGGCGCGCCCAGACCCGCAAGCAATGCTGCCGGCACGGCGATGCTGCCACCCGACAGCGTCGCGCTACGCGGCGTCGCGTCAACGTTGACGGGATCGGGCATCGCCTCGCTCTGCCGCATCTGCATGTGGACGCGGCCCACGAGCAGCGGCCAGAACGACGTGCGCCATTCGATCCGCCCAGGCAGCAGCGTCGCCGACTCCGCGCCGGGTCCGGCGGACAGCATCAGCGAAGCCGAGCCGCGCCACAGCGACCCCGACGGCTCGACGAGATTGACGTGCCCTTGCGTGGCCTTCGCGAACTGGGGCGTGACCCACGCGGCGGGCGCCATCACGAGCAGCATCACGACATTGGCGATCAGCGCGACGGCGAGCCAAGGCAGCGCGGCGCGCAATCGCCGCATCCAGAAGCTCATGCGTGATCCCGTGGCAGCGCCGTCATTTGATCGCCGCCGGCTGCAACGAGGCCGTCAGATCGACCTGACCGTCCTCCTTCAACGCCGTCACGTGAGTCTCGGCCACCTGCACCTTGAACTGCTTGCGGGCGTCGTCGAGCCACAGCGTCCACGCCGGGAACGACGCGTTCTTCAGCTGGATCTGCACCGCGTTGCCGAGCACCTGGACCTGCGTGGCCGCGAGACCGTGATCGTTCAGCGAAGCGGCGAGGGCGTCCTTCAGCGCGCCGCCTGTCGGCGCCACGCCCTGCGCCGCCGCCGACAGCGAGCGCGCCTCGTTCGCCTGCGCCGTCATCTGCGAAAGCTGGCGCTGCAATGAGGGAATCGATGCGCGCAGACGCGCGCGGCCTTCCTGAGCGGGCGCCCACAGCACCGACCACACGATGACCACCGCAAGCACCGCGCCGCCCCACGTCAGCAAGGCTTTCTCGCGCGGCGTGCGCGCTTCCCAGAAACCGGCCCACGCGTTCATCA